>DATKLM010000037.1:0-31234 GCA_035542415.1 Spirochaetia bacterium | reverse complement strand
CCGACGTCATCGCCTTCTTCAAGGAGGACGGTTTCACCGCGCGGACCCCGCCCCTGGCCCAGGTGCGCGCCATGCTGAGCGCCGCGCCCAAGGAGGACCTGAACCGGTTCGAGGCCTGCATCCCCCTGTTCGCCTACACGGAGAAGAAGGACAAGCTTGTCGTGCTGGGACAGGTTTCCAAGGTGGACCTGAACCGGCCGTTCTTCCTCCGGAGGCTCAACCGGCTCATCCGCGTTGCCGGGGCGCTGGAGATCAGATCGGCGTCCAAGAAGATCCAGGAGATCCTGGACTTCTCCCGCGGGGAACGAATCTACTTCCTTGAAGAAACGAGCGTCGTGACCCTGTGCCAGCTCCTCACCCGCTCCATCATCGAGCAGTCGCGGGAGTACTTCAAGGAACCGGGCAAGAACGTCAGGTCGCTGAACGGGTACATCCGCGGCGCCCGCTACATCCCGGCCAAGATCATGATCGGCGCGCTCACGCAGATCCTCCTGGTCCCCACCCTGAATCCCCAGTCGCGCGCGCTCGTGATCGACACGCTGGAGAACATGGACCTGTCGACGTCGAAGAAGGTGATCGCCCCCGTTCTCCACATCCTCGACGTGAAGGACGTGGATGAGGCGCTGAAGCTGCGCGCCGGGGACATTCTCTGCCGCAACGGTGACTCCTCTCTCGGCACGCAGGCCCTCGATCTCACGAACCACCCCACCGCGGCGGGAAAGAAGGTGGCGGCACGCCTCCTGCGCGCGCTCACCGCGCGCGGTGAGGGTCCGTCCACGGACATCGCCACCAATCGTCTGTACCTGCTCATCGAGCACGCGGACAAGGGAGTCCGCGTGGAGGCGCTCCTCGCCCTCCTCGCTCTCGGTGATGACTACGCCGCCCAGGTCCTGCATGACTTCGTGCAGGCGCGCGACGAAACAGTCGTGGCAGACGTGATCGCCGGTCTGGCCAAGCCCATGACGCGGGAGGTTTTCACACTCGTTCTGGACA
This sequence comes from Spirochaetia bacterium, assembly GCA_035542415.1. Lineage (GTDB taxonomy): Bacteria > Spirochaetota > Spirochaetia > SZUA-6 > Fen-1364 > Fen-1364. The sequence goes on along the minus strand of DATKLM010000037.1, from coordinate 30,241 downwards.
TGCTCCGCATGGACAGCGTGCGGGTCCAGACCGCGCTTCGCGGGCTCCTCTCGGATCCGGACATCCAGAAGGGCGGGTTCTCCGAGGAGCTGCGCCGGCAGCTGGTATCGGTGCTTTCGCTCGTCCCCGGAGACCGCGGACGGGGCGAGGCGGCAAAAGCCGTTCTGGAAGCCGTCTCCACGACGGAGGAAAGCACCTTCGACCAGGCCAAGCTGCAGTACAAGTTCCGGCGGGAAAACACCCAGACCCTCACCGTGTTCTTCATCGATATCGCCGGCTATACGGAGAAGTCGACAGCCATCGACCCCTCGGCGCTCATGAAGCTCATCAGGGCTTTCGAGGAAATCGTCACGACCACCATCACGGGTAGCCGCGGGACCGTGGTCAAGAAGATGGGGGACGGGATCCTCGCCGTTTTCAAGCACCCGCTGAACGCCGTGGTGGCAGCGCTCGCCGTGCAGCAGAAGATCCATGATTACAGCGCCATGCGGGTGGAGCAGGAAAAGTTCCAGGCGCGTATCGGCCTCAACACCGGACCGGTGATCCGTCGAGACAACGACATCTTCGGAGAGCACGTCAACATCGCTTCCCGCATGCAGAACAAGGCCTCTTCCGGCGAGGTCATTCTCACCGAGGCCACCTACAGCGAAATCCGGGACTACGTCCGCTGCACCAGCCTGGGCAAGATCGAAGTGAAGGGAATCAAGGATCCCGTCATGGCCTACACCGCAAAGGAAGTCACGGTGGACCTGAGCAGGACGGCGGAAGAGGGAGAGGCGACGATGGACGACAAGAAGCACCACGACGCCTCCCTCCAGAGGCTGAAGGAAGCGATGTTTGTCCCGCGCTTCCAGATACCGGCCGACAAGGGTGAGCGCAGCGCGCTTGCGGGGGAGCTGAAGGAAGTGTTCTCCGAGCTCTCCCGGCTCGTGGAAGACTTTGCCTCGGACTACCACCAGGACTACGACTACAAGAAGTTCCTCCAGGAGAAGTGGAACGCCCTGGTGGCCAGACTGTAGCCTGCCTATTTGACCTTTTCTCAGGCCGGTGGTATAGTCGGCGCAATCCCCATCTTGAGGGAAGGAGGTATATTGGCCGAGAAGGATCTCAGGATCAATGAAGGTATTCGGGTCCGCGAAGTACGTCTGATCGACGCGGACGGGAATCAAAAGGGCATCGTGCCGACGTTCGAAGCACTTCAGATGGCGCGGGAAGGCGGGCTCGACCTCGTGGAGGTCGCTCCCCAGGCCCAGCCGCCCGTATGCAAGCTCCTCGACTACGGCAAGTACAAGTTCGAGCTCGAGAAGAAAAGCCGCGAATCTCGGAAGCACCAGAAGCAGATCCGCATCAAGGAGATCCGGATGCAGCCGAAGATCGACGAGCATGACCTGGAGTTCAAGACACGGCACGTGCGCGAGTTCCTGGATGAGGGCAACAAGGTCAAAGTCACGGTGCGCTTCCGCGGCCGTGAGCTCGCCCACACGGAGCTCGGCAAGGACGTGCTGGACCGGATCCTCGAAATGCTCGGAGACTCCTTCCTCGTGGAGAAGCCCGCCCAGATGGAAGGGCGGACGATGTCGATTCTCCTCAATCCGAAAGGAACGAAGGCCAAGAAAGGATAGCTCATGCCGAAGATGAAGACCAAGAAGGCAGCAGCCAAGCGCTACCACGTCACCGGTTCGGGAAAGGTGCGCTACAAGAAGCAGGGGCTGCGCCACATCCTCACCAAGAAGAACGCCAAGAGAAAGAGGCGCCTGCGCCTTTCCGCCACGCTGAGCAGCGTCGAGACGAAGCGCGTGAAGCAGCTCATGCCCTACGCGGGCCGATAGCGCGCGCCAGAAGGAGACATCGCATCCATGCCGAGATCGAAGAACGGAACACGAAGGCGCGAGCGGCGACGCAAGATCATGAAGCTCGCCAAGGGCTACTGGGGAGGGAGGAGCAGGCTTTTCAAGACCGCCAAGGAAGCGGTCATGAAGGGACTTGCCGCCTCCTACCGTGACCGGCGGCGGCGGAAGGGTGAGTTCCGGCGTCTCTGGATTGCCCGCATCTCCGCGGCGGTCCGCGCGGAGGGGCTCACCTATTCCCAGTTCATGCACGGGCTTCGGGGGGCGAACATCCTCCTGAACCGCAAGGCCCTGTCCAACATGGCAATTGAGGACCCGGCTGCCTTCAAGGCGCTCATCGTCCGGGTCAAGGAAAGCATCCCGCAGACCGCGGAGGCCGTGACGACATGATCACCCTCGAGCAGATCCGGCTGCTGGAAGGCAAGATCACTCGAGCCATCGAACTCATCCGTGTGCTCAAGGAGGAGAACACGACGCTCCGCCGGGGCCTGGAGTCCGCGCAGAAACGGATGAAGGAGCTGGAGACCCTCGTGGACGGGTTCAAGACGGACCAGCGGGAAATCGAGACGGTGATCGTTCGCACGCTCCACAACCTGGACGAGCTCGAAGAGACGGCCGCAACCCCGAAAAGAAGCGAGCAGGACGGCAGGACGCACGCGGACGCGCGCGCCGCGCGGCAGAAGCCTGCAGAGGAGAGGGCGGCGGAGGATTCCTCCGCTCGCCAGCCCTCGCCGCCGCCAGGGCTGGATCAGCCTGCGGCAAAGGAAGAGCTGGACATCTTCTAGGCGCCCATGGAGAAACGTCAGCTTAGAATCGACGTCCTGGGAGCATCCTTCGTCATCCAGTCAGATGAGAGCGCGGAACACCTGAACCGGCTCTCCGCGTACGTCAAGAGCAAGATCGAGGAAGTCAGGAAGCGCTACACGTTTGCCGAGCCCTTGACGGTGGCGGTGCTCGCCGCCCTCAATATCGCGGACGACATGTTCAAGATTCGTGAAGGGAAGGAACCCCTGGCGACGGCGGACGAGATCTCCACGGTCGCCGAGCGGCTGATCAGCCGCATTGACGACGACCTCCTCGAGCACACTCCCCTCGAAGGCGACGCCGACCCCCGGACCTGAGGCCTCCGCGCTGTCAACCGTAGTCACAGCCTTCACGGCCGACGATGTAGGAAGCAATGGCGTTGGCGAGCCTCGCGCACTCCACGGGCTCGGCGCCTTCCAGGATCCCGTAGAGAAAACCTGCCGCAAAAGCGTCTCCCGCGCCCGTTGTGTCCACCACCTTCGCCGGCACGCCCGGCACGAGGTCAAGACGTCCTCCCTGTCCCACGAGGCAGCCCTTCTCCCCGATCTTCATGACAACGAGCGGGGCCAGGGCGGCGGCATCCGTCACGCAGTCTTCATCGCACTTCGAGCCGGTGAGGATGGCCAGCTCGTCGCGGTTGCCGAACAGGATATCCACACGCCCGGGAATCCACGCGCGGAACGAGTCGGCGTAGCGGCGGACCGCGAAAGAGTCTGCGAGGTCGAAGGCGACGACGCATTCCCGGCGGGACTGGCGGATGTGCTCCGCCGCGCGCGCGGCGGCCTGCTTCTGGTTCTCCGTGTCCCAGAGGTAGCCGGTGAGGTACAGCACGCGGGAGGCGGCGAGCTTCGGCAGGTCGAGGTCCGCGGAATCGAAGTCCCGGCATGCTCCGAGGAAGGTGTTCATGGTCCGCTCGCCGTCGGGGGTGACGAGAATGACGGAAGTCCCCGTGGGCGTTGCCTTTCGCACGATGGAAGCGGACACGCCCGCTGCTTCCATGCGCTGGACGAACTGGTCTCCGATTGCGTCCCGCCCCACCGCGCCGTTGAACACCGGCACCGAAGGCCCCGGGCTGTTTCTCGCGACGGCGGGGAAGGACTGCAGGAGACGTCGGCCCGCCGGCCCGGCGAGCCACGAGATCCCGCGCGCCGTGTTGGCCGCGCTGCCCCCCGGGACGGTTCTGAAGTCCGGCAGCTCCTTCAGGAGCCGCGCCACTTCGTCATGGTCCACGAGATGCATGGTTCCGGGCTGCTTCCGGAAGCGCTCAAGGAAGTCGTAGCCCACGTGCGCAATGATGTCCATCAGGGGGTTTTCCACCCCGAACACGGAAAACACGCCTCTCCCGCCCTCCTCCCGAATTGACAGCCCCAATGCTGTACTCTATATTGCAGCTGATAGTAAGGGAAGCATCGTCCCAATGTCCATGGTTACAACCCAGCAATTGACGCGGTACATCGAGCAGTACGGGCAGACCGAGGTGACCTTCACCAGACAGGTCATCAACGCCACCGGTCTCGTCGCCCGCGGGGTCTACATGAAGCTGACGGACCGGCAGATCCCGTGCGTCGTGTTTTCCGCCTCCATGAGCGCGGCCAAGGTGATTGCGGGGGTCAAGACCGCCTTCTTCAATGCCCTTCGGCAGACCGGCAACAAGCTCTCCCTGCGGTGGTGCTTCAAGCTGCCGCAGGAGGGCGAGCCCATCACCTTCTTCGTATCCTGCCAGGCCACCGGTTTCACGCCGTACAATCCCGGCAATCCCGACGAGCAGCTCATCACCCTCGAATACGCGCAGCGGCCTCCGGATGACCTGATCGTAATTCTCGGGAACCTTCTCGAAGCCACCGCCAACTCGCAGCGGCGCCGGGATGAGCGCGTGACGATCACGCCGGAGACGATGAAGAAGCTCGGCATCGAGTCACGGGAGGCCGTGCTTTCCATCAACGGCCGGCCGTACCGCGGAGTTCTCCGTGATGTCTCCTTCGGCGGCGCCAAGATCCTCATGCATGCCGTACCGCAGAGCGCGAGCGGAGGCACCGTGACGATGAAGATCTCCAAGGGCGAGCAGGGCGGAGAGCTTCTCCTGCTCTGCACGGTCCGGCGCATCGAGAAAGTGGGGGGCAGGTCCGACATCGACTGCGTCGCCGTGGAGTACGTTCGCGACACTCCTCTCTCGTACAAGCTGCTGATCAACTCGTACCTCTCCCTGCGGAAGGGCGGCGCCGAAGCGCCCGCGGCGCAGGCCCCGGCATCACATGCTTCCACGGCGCCGGCGCGAGGAGCCCCGCCTGCCGGGGCGCCTGCGGAGGCGGACTTCCCCGAGGAAGAAGGCGGAGAAGAGAATCCGGATGGATGAGAAGAGCCGCCTCTCCAATGTCGCCTTCGTTTCAATCGCGGGAACGAAGCAGCGGCAGATCGGATCCTTCGAGCTCGATCCCGGCATCAAGCTGCCCGTCGAGATGCCCTCGGGCACGCGGTCCATCACCACGGAGGAGCTGAGCTGGGAAGCCATCGTCGCGGGGACCCTCAAGGTCCTGGCGTGGGACCAGGCAAACCCGAACACGAACTATTACCGGAGGTTCGTCCTCGCCGTCAAGCCCGACATCCGGGAGGAGTTCACCCACCTCGGCATCACGAAGGCGAGGAACGGCGATGCGGAGACCGCCATCGAGATCTTCCGCGCCCTGGAGGGCCTGTATCCCGACGACGCGGCGACCCACCTCAACCTCGCCCTGGCCTACGAGGAGCGCGCCCGGCAGCACGAGAAGCATGAGAACGAGACGGCCGCGGATGAATACATGGCCCTGGCCTTCGAGTCCTACAAGCGGGCGCTCGCCGCGGATCCCACCGAGCCCACCATCCACTACAACCTCGCCTTCTTCTACCTGCACCAGCGCTCTTTCGAGAAAGCCCGCGAGCACCTGCAGGTCTTCGTGACCAGCGGCAGCGATGAAAAGCGGCTGGCCGAGGCCCGCAGGATCATGCGGGAGATCGACACCCAGGGACTCATGGACGGGCTGTTCAAGAAGGCCTTCGACAGCATCCGCATGGGCAGGGAGAGGGAAGGAATCGCCACGATCGAGAAGTTCCTGGAGTCCCGACCGGACTTTCAGAACGCCTGGTTCCTCCTGGGGTGGGGTCATCGCCGCCTCGGGGAGTACGCGGAGGCCAAGGAGGCGTTCCTGCGGGCGCTCGCCGCGGGCGCGCCTCACGCGGACCTGCTCAACGAGCTGGCAATCTGCCTCATGGAGCTGGGTGAGCTGGCGGAGAGCCGGAAGCGTCTCGGCGAGGCGCTGCAGCTGGAGCCGGAGAACATCAAGGTCATCTCGAATCTGGGGATCGTGGCGCTGAAGTCGGGCAATCAGAACGAGGCGAGGGGCTTCTTTCGCACCGTGCTGGAGCTGGATCCCCAGGACGCCATCGCGGCCCGGTATCTCGACCTGATGTCCTGAAAAAAACCGGAAAAAAAGCGCTCAAGTTTTAAACTCCCCCCTGTCGAAAAAAGGACTGAGGGTAATTCCGGCCTCACGGTGGGGATCCATCCCTCCTTCCGCTACTCTGCGTATCGGCATACCTGGAATGCCGCTCGAGAGAATTCGGAAGGGCGATGGCGCCGCGGACGGACCGGAGGCACTCCGGCGTCGTGCCTGGGGCACGGCGGGAAATCAGGCTCCGCGCAAGGATGCACGGAGCACAGCATGTTTCAGGGAGGAAACAATGATCATCAACCACAACATGAGCGCCATGTTTGCTCAGCGCCAGCTGAACGTGAATGGCATGGCTCTCGACCGGAGCCTGGAGAAGCTCTCCTCAGGCAGCCGGATCACGCGCGCGGGGGACGACGCGTCGGGGCTCGCCGTGTCGGAGAAGATGCGGTCGCAGATCAGGGGCCTCCGCCAGGCCAGCACGAACGCGGCGAACGGCATCTCCTTCATCCAGGCCACCGAAGGGTATCTCCAGGAGAGCCAGGACATCATGCAGCGCCTGCGGGAGCTCTCCGTCCAGTCGGCGAACGGCGTCTACACGGACGAGGACCGGATGCAGATCCAGGTGGAGGTGTCCGCTCTCGTGAATGAGGTCGACCGCATCGCCTCTCACGCCCAGTTCAACGGAATGAACATGCTGACGGGCCGCTTCGCCCGGCAGTCGGGAGAGAACGTGATCACCGCATCCATGTGGCTGCAGATCGGCGCCAACATGGACCAGCGCGTGCGCGTGTTCATCGGGACGATGACCGCCGGGGCCCTCGGGATCAGGAACCCGGGGAACGGGCAGATCATCTCGCTGTCCACCCCCGACGGCGCCAACCGGGCCATCGGCCAGCTCGACCATGCCCTGAAGCAGGTCAACAAGCAGAGGGCGGACCTCGGCGCGTACCAGAACAGGCTGGAGTACGCGGTGAAGGGACTGGACGTCGGGGCGGAGAACATGCAGGCCGCCGAGTCGCGCATCCGCGACGCCGATATGGCGTCGGAGATGGTGGAATACACGAAGAACGCCATCATCACTCAGTCGGCCACGGCGATGCTCGCCCAGGCCAACACGAAGCCGAGGACGGTATTGCAGCTGCTCCAGTAGAGGAGTACATTGGAGGCTGGATCATTATCCGTTCAGCTCTTTGAGAAATAGACCCTCCTGACGTGTGTCGGGAAAAAGGAAGCCCCCCGCCGCGGCCGTCTGCGGCGGGGAGGGTTTCCTTGTTGATCGGGGGAAAAAGGGAACGGTGGGAAGGCAGGCGCGAATCCTTCCCGTGAAAAATCCCCGGCGGCACACGCGCGTTTGTGGGAGAGGCACGGATGCCTCTCACATCCACTCAAGGAGGGTTTCATGATCATAAACCACAACATGAGCGCTCTGTTCGCGAATCGAATGGTGAAGTTCAATGAGGTGGACCTGAACAAGGACATCGAAAAGCTGTCCTCAGGGCTGCGGATCAACAGGGCGGGAGACGACGCGTCCGGATTGGCCGTGTCGGAAAAGCTCCGCTCCCAGATCCGCGGGCTCAATCAGGCGGAGAAGAACATCGAGAACGCGGTGTCCTTTATCCAGACCACCGAGGGCTACCTGGCGGAGACCCACGACATCATGCACCGGATCCGTGAGCTGGCGGTACAGTCGGCGAACGGGATCTACTCTGATGAAGACCGGATGCAGATCCAGGTGGAAGTCTCCCAGCTGGTCGACGAGGTCAACAGGATCGCGTCACACGCCCAGTTCAACGGCATGAACATGCTGACCGGTGCATTCGCCAACCCGTCCGGCGGGGGGGTGGTGCCTCGGCAGATGTTCTTCCAGATCGGGCCGAACATGGACCAGCGCAAGCAGGTGTTCATCGGCACCATGACGGCGCAGGCACTCGGGCTCGCGGGGGTGGGCGGCGGAAGCCAGACCATCTCCATCTCCACGCCCGACAAGGCGAACGCTGTCATCGGCGCGGTGGACAGCGCCATGAGGCGGGTCTCCCGGCAGAGGGCCGATCTCGGGGCCTATCAGAACAGGTTCGAGATGGCGGCCAAGGGAGTTGCCGTGGCGGCGGAGAACATGCAGGCCGCCGAGTCCCAGATTCGCGACACGGACATGGCCTCACAGATGGTTGCTTATGTGAAGAATCAGATCCTGATGCAGTCCAGCACGGCGATGCTGGCCCAGGCCAACCTCAAGACGAGGTCGGTTCTGCAGCTGCTCGCTTAGAGCACGGACCGCATCGGGTCGAACCGTTCCCGACGGGAGAGGCTGCTGGACGTCACCTCTCTCGAACGAGGTGATGGGAGTGGGAGGTCGCGCCCTCCCGCCCATCTTTGAAGCGGCAGCCGTTTGCGCGGCAAACGGCGGAAGCCTTTTCCACGGTACTCCGTGGAAGGGGCCGACAGGCGCTTGCGAAGCAAACGCCGGTAGGCCTTCTGGTCACGATGAGGCGGCGGAGCCGCCTCGCAGGAAAGCCCCGCTGTTATCCAGGGAACAACGGGCGACGGTACATGGAGGTACAGCAATGGGCATGGAGATTCCGGGAATCCTGAAGGGGGCGCCCCTTCCGGATGTCCTCATGAAGGAGCCCCGGGCCGCTCCGGAGCGACAACCTCGCCCGCAGCCGGCGCCGGAGGTGTCGCGCCAGGAGATCGAGCACCAGGCGAAAGCACTGGAAAAGACCTTCCTGGCGTTCAACCGGAAGGTGAAACTGTCGGTCAACGACGAGATCAACCAGGTGATCATCAAGGTGGTTGACGCCGAAACCGATAAGGTTATCAAGGAGATCCCCGCCGAGGAGATCCAGCGACTGATCGCACGGATAAAGGAGACCATCGGACTTCTGGTCGACGAGAAGATCTGAGACAGAGCCGATGGGGAGGGGAAAAGCGGCCGCACGATGTCCGATTTCGCCATTCCCGGCGTCAATGACAAGTACAACACTCAGAAAATAATCGACGCCCTCATGGAGGCGAAGAGGGAGCCCCTGAAGCGCATGCAGAAGGAGGTCGACCTCGAGAAGCAGCAGAAGGGCTCCTGGCAGGATGTCACCCGCAGGCTTTCCGCAGTCCGCGATGCGGCCCGCTCCCTCTATGGATTCCAGAACCCCTTCAACGACCGGGTCGCCGCGTCGTCCGACGAAAGGACGCTCGTCGCCACGGCAACGCGCCAGGCCCCGATCGAGACGAAGCAGATCCTCGTGAAGAAAGTGGCCACCGCGGACCGCTTCCTCTCCAAGTCCCTGCCCCGGGACTTCGTGGTGGACCCGGGGGAATACGTCTTCCGCGTCGGCGACAAGGACGTGCGCCTCTCGTGGAAGGGCGGCTCGGTGAAGGGCTTCGTCGATGCCCTCAACGCCAAGGGCGGGGACCTGCTGTCCGCCTCCGTGGTCAACGACACGAAGGACACGCAGGTGCTCCTGATCGAGTCCAAGCTCACCGGGTCGAAAAACCGGCTGACGCTCTCCGGCGCCGCGGCGGACCTCGGCGTCAAGGCAGGAATGCTGGAGAGGTCACGCGCGGCAAGCCGAACGGTGACTATCGACGAGACCGTGGTGAAGGCGGCTCCAACGCAGCCCGCGGCCGGCGCCATCGTGGTCCAGAACGGAGCGGTCACCCTCAATCCGGGAACGGAGCTCTCCATCCCGCTGCGGCCCGCGGCGCCCCTGAACAAGAACATGGTCCTGGAGCTGTCGGTGAAGGTCGAGAAGCTTCCCGAGCAGGTCCTGCCCGAGCAGACGGCGCCCCCCGGACCGAGCGTGCCGCCCACGGGCGGAATCGATTTCCAGGGCATCCACGTGGAAGGCGATCCCTCGCGGTCTCCCCTGCCCGAGTGGCAGCCCCCGAAACCGCCGGAGCGTATCGACGACCTGCGGATGCTTTTCGTCGAGGGCGACGGGAAGGTCATTCCGCTTCCGCCGCTCACCGATTCCGACGATTTTCAGAAGATCCAGGTCCCCGCCGGGGATCTCGCGTCCACGCTCCAGGCCATCGACCTGAAGAACAGGAACACGTATCGCCGGCTGACCGTGAAGGACATCTCGCTGTTCGACAGGACGCAGCGCGGCGACTTCGTGCCCACCCGGGCCCTTTCAGAGGCCGGGGATGCCCAGGTCACGGTGGACGGAGTGGACGTGACACGGCCCTCGAACACCGTGGACGACCTTCTCCCCGGAGTCACCCTGACGCTGAAGGGGCCCAGCTCGTCGCCTGTCACCCTGAACGTCAAGCCCGACACGGAGGGGATCAAGAAGCAGGTCATGTCCTTCGTCGGCGCCTACAATCGCACCATCACGCAGATCGACGTCCTGACGCGCAAGGAACCGCAGATCATTGACGACGCGGACTACCTGAGCGATGACGAAAAGAAGAAAGCCCACGACGACCTGGGGCTCCTCATGGGGGAGATCTCCCTGATGCAGGTGAAGAACTCCATGCAGAACACCATGATGAACCCCTACCCCACGTCGCTGGGACGCGACATGAGACTCCTCGCCCAGATCGGCATCTCCACCGACGCGCGCGCCCCGGGGGCGCAGACCCTGGACAAAACGCGCCTGCGCGGCTACCTGGAGATCGACGACCAGAAGCTCGCCGCTGCCATCGAGCAGCATCCCGAGGCCGTGAAGGAGCTTTTCGGAAGCGACACGACGGGAAGTCTCGTCGTCAACGCCGGGGCGGCGTACACGCTGGATCGTCTCCTCGGCCCCTACGTTCAGACCGGCGGAATCTACCCGCAGCGCGTCAACGACCTCGACTCGCGGATCGCCAGCAATTCGCGCAACATTGACAGCTACAAGTCGAAGCTGGATGATTACCAGGCCGAGTTGAAGAGGAAGTATGGACACATGCAGAGCTCCCTGGATGCGCTCCAGAAGAACTCGCAGTCCATGCAGAACTTCAACAAGCAGAATCAGTAACAGGAGCGCCGCGTGCGACTGACGATCAACGGAGACGAAGTCAGCTACTCGCTGGAGAACGAGAAGACCCTCGCGGACGTCCTGAGGGGCGTCCAGTCCTGGCTGGGCAGCGCCGGCTTCGTCATCAATGCCGTGCGCGCCGATGAACGCGACCTCCTGTCCATTCCACCGGGAGCGTGGAGCTCAACGCCGGTGGACTCCGTTGCCGAGCTCGCAATCGACGCCCTGCATACCGGGGACGTGAAGATCGAGCACTGGCAGACCCTCCATGCATGGCTCGGCATGCTTGCCGACGAGGTCACGGCGCCGGGACCGGTTCTGGACGAGCTTCTCTCCGGGATGACGGAGACCATGGATGGCGTCGCGTCCAACCCTTTTCTTCCCTCCGGCTCGGACGGCCTTCAGAGGCTGTCGTCGTTCTTCAGTGGGCAGGCAGCCGCCGACATCAGGCGCTGGCCGGCGGAGAAGCGGGAAGACGCCCTGCGGCTGATCGAGACGCTCCGTGAGGCACTATCGCGCAGGATCGAAGACTCCTCACGGCCCGGCGATGCCCTGGCCCGCTGCACGGCGGATCTGCGCTCCCTTGCGGGGAAACTGCCGAACGTATCGGTGCTCCTCCAGACCGGGCAGGACCGCGCCGCCATGGAAACGGTCGTGGGATTCACGGACGCGATCCAGAACCTGCTGTCCCTTGTTCCCTTCCTGCCGCCGAACGCGGAGCGGGGACGCGTGATCGCGGACCTCACCCCCGTCCTCCGGGACCTGCTCTCGGCATTCAACGCCAAGGATTCGGTCCTCATCGGCGACCTGCTGGAATACGAGGTGACGCCGCGCATCGAGAAGCTCATGCCTCTGCTCGGAAATGCGCCGAGTACGGCCGCGGGGAATGCGCCGAGTACGGCCGCGGGGGACCCTGCATGATTCTCCTGCAGACGGGGTATCGTCTCTTCGGGGGAGGAGGCACGACGCCCCAGAGCATCGTCATTTCCTTCTTCGGGGTGCTCGTCGGTGTCGCGGTCCTCATCCTGATCGCGGCCATCATCAACCGCAGAACGCGGCCGCGGTCCGCGGCGGAAATCCAGACCTACAGCGCCGGCGTTTTTCGGCGGACAGCGAAGTCCATCGGCCTTCCGCCGGCCCACGTCGAGATGCTTGAGAACCTCGTGCGGGCGTGCAAGGTCAGGCAGCCGATGCTCGTCTTCACGAGCGCGGGTCTTCTCGACGATACGCTGAAGAAGGGCCTGTATTCCCTCGAGGCCGCGCGGGAGCTCTCGGAGGAGGAGCGGGAGAGGCGCCGCACGTTGATCTTCCAGATCAAGCAGATCGTGGAGCGCAACGCCCGCCGGGGCACGGCGCTCAGCTCGACGAGCCTCCTGAAGCCCGGCCAGATCCTCACCATCACCCCGGACGGGGGCAGCCCGTTCTCCAGCAGGCTCGTGTCGAACATGAAGGACTTCCTCACCGTGTCCGCGCCGGCGGGCGCCGCCGGCGCGGACACGCGCTGGATGCGGGGAACGGGCCTTCTCGTCTACCTCTGGCGGGAGAACGACGCCGGCTACTCCTTCCATTCCAAGGTCCTGGGATACGACACGGTGAAGGGCGTCTCCTCCGTGCTGATCCAGCACTCCCGCACCATGCGCCGCGAGCAGCGGCGCAGGACACGCCGGCGGGAGATCATGAGGGCCTGCTTCTTCTACCCCATCCGGATCACGGAAACCGCCGGGGGCCGCACGACGGAGAGAAAGGCGAGCGTGGACCGGGGCGCGCGGAGCTTCGGGCGCGTCATCGACCTTTCCGCGGGCGGCTGCGCCATCAGGACCGACAGTCCCTTCCCGAAAGGCAAGCTGATCATGCTCGAGTTCGACATCGACAAGAAGGCGCCGGTGCGCGCATTCGGGAAGGTGATGCACGTCCGCCGCCAGGTCGGGAACCGGGGCGTCTCCATGCACATCATGTTCACGAGCGTCACCCGGCAGCACCTCAACCGCATCAGCGAGTTCGTCTACGACTTCACCCGGCCCACGACGATGGGAGAGATCCGTCAGCAGATCGACCGCTCTATCCCGGGACGCGCCCAGCCCAAGCCAATCTCAAGATAGAGCGAGCGAAGCTCGCTTTCCTCTGGACGACAGGGACCGTTTCCACTACCCTCTGCGGGTGAGCGTCGTCTCTTCCGTGAGCCATCACAGCGCCAGCGCAGATGAGACGCTGTCCATTGGCCGCGGCCTTTCGCGGCGCCTGGGGCCGGGGTCCGTCATTCTTCTCGTGGGCCCCCTGGGCGCCGGCAAGACGGTGCTCGCCAAGGGCATTGCCGAGGGGCTCGGAATCCACGACCAGATCATCAGCCCGACCTACACCATCGTCTCCGAGTATCGGGAAGGCTCCGTTCACCTCTTCCACGTGGACCTGTACCGCGTCGAGGGGCGGGACCAGCTGGAGAACCTCGGCCTGGACGACCTGCTCCGAGACGACGCCGTTGTTCTGATCGAGTGGGGGGAGAAGGCGGGAGCCATGCTTGAGGGGAACTTCACCCGCGTCACCATGGCGCTCGCGGATGACGGCGGCCGCGACATCCTGGTGGAGGAGGTTGCCGGGTGAGCGGCAGGGAAACGCCTGTGGAGCGCGGCGCTGTCACTAATGTGCTCGCCGTGGACACGGCCACCGAGGTTCTTGCGCTGGGCCTGAGCCGGGGCAGCGCGCGGGCCGCCCTGTGCCTGCGCCGCGGCCTGCAGCACTCCCCCGCCCTCCTGCCGCTCGTCAGCATGCTGCTGGATCAGCTCGGCATGAAAGCCGAGGACCTCCATCTCGTGGTCTGCTCCCTGGGCCCAGGTTCCTTCACCGGCATCCGCATCGGCCTGGCAACGGCGCTGGGCATCTCGGGCGCAACGGGGCTGCCCGTCGTGGGGGTATCCACATTGGACGCCCTGGCCGAACCGTGGCGTGAGAGCGACCGTGACATTTTTCCCGTCATCGACGCCCGGAAGGGAAAGATCTACACGGCGCGCTTCCGGGCCGGACGCCGGCAGACCGAGTATCTCGACCTCACCCCCCGCGCTCTCGTCGAGGCCCTCGGCGCGGCGGATCGCCCCTTGCTGATCGGCCCGGATTCGGAGAGAATCAGGGGTATGCTCGGCGACGATGCGGCAGCGACGGCGGTCGCGGACCTCTTCGACCCCGCGGCCCTCCTTCGCCTGGGCGTGGAGACGTATCGGACCGAGGGGGCCGATCCCGCCCGGCTGCGGCCCCTGTACCTTCGCAAGAGCGAGGCGGAGATCGCGAGCGGACTGTGACCATGGACGACGCACATCCTGATATCCCGTTGGAACAGGCCGCCGACGTCGAGGTGCTCGACGACGGCGTTGTGGCCGCGGCTGCCCCGCATCCGTTCCAGGATTCGCAGGAGTTCCGACTGTGGGAGACGAGCTTCCTCACCGAACGGATCCCGAGCCTCTTCCTGGACGCAAGCCTGAAGATTCTCAGGGCAAACGGGACCTTCTGCGATACGTTCGAATGCGGCCCTGACTTCCTGGGTACCTATTTCACCCAGTTCTATTCCTCGTACTTCGACGAGAAGAAGAGCGGCGAGCTGTTTCGGGCCATCCTCTCGCCGTCCACCGGGTACATGTGGAACGGCCGGCTGGAGAAGACCGGCCATGACCAGCTGCTGAACGTGTCCAAGGTCTGGATCCTGCCCGTCGCGTCCACCGCCCAGGTCGGGGACGTCGCCGCCCAGGTGCTGGCTCCGCGGCCCAACGCGTACTGCGCCGTGTGCCTGGACATCTCCATGGAATACCGGCAGCTGCTGCAGAACACGTTTGCGAGCCTGCTCGGCGCAGCTCGTCTGAAGGACAACGACACCGGACACCACGTCGAGCGGGTGAACCGCTACGCCCGGGTGCTCGCGGAAGACCTTCTGGGGCGGCCGGAAACGCCGCAGGTGGACCGGCAGTTCATCGAGAACATCAGCCTCGTGGCCGCGCTCCACGACATGGGAAAGATCGGCACCCCGGACGACATCCTCAACAAGGCGGGGAAGCTGGAAAGCTGGGAATGGGACGTGATGAAACAGCACACGACCAACGGCGCTTTCATCCTCTCCACGTATCCCAACCCCATGGCGGCAGAGATCGCCCTGCGGCACCACGAGCGCTGGGACGGCACGGGCTATCCCCACGGCCTCGCCGGGAAGCTCATCCCGCTGCCGGCGCGGATCGTCGCGGTGACGGATGTCTATGACGCCCTGCGGATGCGCCGCGCGTACAAGGAAGCCATGTCCCACGCGGTCGCGGTGGACACCATGAAGAAGGAGCGGGGAACCCATTTCGATCCGTTCGTGATCGACCGGTTCGCGGCCATCTCCGGCATTTTCGAGACGATCTTCAGCGAGCTGTCGGATTCATAGGCAGATCGACCGGAGGGCGATATCCGGTAGAAGGAAGCGTCTGTGCGTTGAGGCCAGCTCGCGTGAGCTCGCCCTACGCCTTTTCCTTTTTCGGGCCCTCGGGCGGGCCGCTCGGTCCGTCGAAGAGGCCCTCGATCTGCGGCAGGCGCTCGGGAGAGGCGGCCGCGGCAGCGCGGTTCTCCTCCTGGATGGCCGTGTAGACCTCCCGCCGGTAGACCTTCACCTGGGACGGGGCGTTGATTCCCAGCTTCACCTGGTCGCCCTTGATGTCCACGATGGAGATCTCCACCTGATCCCCGATCATGATGCTCTCCCCGATTCTTCGGGCAAGGATCAGCATCAGGCGCCCCGCTTCGCAAGCGCTAGCTCCTCCAGAATGATGTGACGCACCGCCCAGCGGGGGTTCGCGCTGATCGACTGGCGGCCCACACGGCTGCGCCGGTTGATCAGGAGCGGGCCCTGCAGGTTCGCGGTCATCCGCGAGGAGTCTTCGGGGATGGTGACGATGGCGAACACGAGCATGTCGTCCGGGGAGTCGATTCCGATCTCCTGGAGCTCGGCCGGTTCAACGTCCGGCGTGTAGTCCGGACGGAAGAAGTGGGGCTCGATGAGAACGAAGGCGATCTCCACGCGCTGCAGCGACTGCAGCCAGTAGAAAGGCGCCTGGCGGGCGTCGAGGAGGGCAAACTCGCGCAGCTCCTCGAACCCGAAGATCCCCCGGGGGAAGCTGATCTTCTGCCGGTCGGAGATCTCCATCTCGCCGTACGGCTTCGTGCGGACCTTCATCGCCTACCTCAGAAAGTCGAGGAGCTTCGGCCTGTTCAGCGCCCGCGCCGCGGACGACAGCGCCGCCTCGTGACTGTATTCGAGCATCTTCAGCTGCGTGATGGCATCAGCCATGTCCAGGTCGTGCTCCTGGGACTCGAAGCCCACGAGAACGGGCTTCTGGTACTCGATCCTCCGCGCCGTCGTCGTCAGGCGGGCGTCGCGCGCCCCGACGTCACCGAGCACGCCGGCGAGGTTCGTGATCGAGTTCTCGATGCCGCGCAGGCCCGCGCCCCCGACCTTGTCCCCGTCCCCGGCAAGGAGCGCGTTCCTCAGGCCGATCACCATGTCGAAGATCGAGCCGCCGAACACGCGCGCGCTGGGAGAGACGTTGAGAGGCGGGTGGCTGCCGCCGGGGGGGCCGCCGGGACCGCCGCTGGGCGCGAGGATGCCCAGGTCCTGCAGCACGGTGCCGTCGCCCAGGTCCTCCGCCCAGATCTGGTGCGGGACGGTGGACTCCAGCACGAGGGAGTTCGCGACAGGGTCGATGCGCGCACGGACGGAGACGTCGGCGTCGTTGATCTTGGCGCTGATGGCGGACATCGTGTCCCCGGGTGACAGGTGGATTTCTGCGCCGTCGATGCGGATGGTCTGGTCGCGCTGCACCCGGTACTGAGTTCCGTCCACCGTGGAGTAGATCTGCTGCTGCTCTGCCCAGAAGGCCACGTTGCCGGGAATGTTGATCCCTACGACGTCTCCCTCGGAGATCTCGGCCGCGTTCCTTCCCGTGTTGCCCATGTAGTCCACGGACGTCACCAGGTCCCCTTCCCCTCCCGGCACGCGGCCGTTGGTCGTGCGGAAGGGCGTGCTGCGGGAGAGCGTTCCGGAGAACAGGTAGTTGCCGTTCTGGTCCTTCGTGTTGGCGATGGTGAGAAGCTCGCCGAGGAGCTGGTCCACTTCCTTGCCGAGGTAGCCCATCTGCGTCTTGTCCAGCGTGCCGTTGGCTCCCTGGACGCCGAGCTCCCGCACGCGCTGGAGGATGTCCAAGGCGCTCCGCAGATCGCCTTCCGCGGTGGCCAGGGTGCCCTGCACGGCCTCGATGTTCTTCCCGTAGCGGCCCTCGCGGAGAATTTCCGACTGGAAACGGCTGGACCGGGAAGCGGCCAGGGGGTCGTCCCTCAGCTTGTTGATCCGCGTCTGCCCGCCGATCTTCCCGTACATCTCGTTCATGTCGAACTCGCGCAGGCGCTGGTAATAGTTGCTGTCGAACGTCGGCAGCTGCGAGCTGATCCTCTTCATGGGTTCCGTCCTTACACCGCCATCCGGTTGATGATGACGTTGAGCATCTGGTCGAACGTGGAGACGAAGCGTGCGATGGCCGCATACCCGTTCTGGTAGGTGATCATCTTCGTGAGCTCCTCATCCTGGTTCACCCCGGAGAGGGACTCCCTCATGTCGGTGAGCTCCTTCATCACGAGCTTCGTTGTATCCATGCTGCGTGAGGCTTCGTCCCCCTTCAGACCGATTGCGGCGATCTTGTCGGCGAAGTATCCGTCAAAGGTCGAGGTGACGCCGATCATCACCGGGGTGGTGCGCAGCTGGGCGATGGCCAGCGCCGCCGTTCCGTCCCCAATTCCTTCCGACCTGCCCGCCGTGCCGGAGGCAGCGGCAATGGAGCCGGGGTCAGCGGCGAGCCGCGGGTTCACCTCGATCCATCCCGCCGGGTGCGCGAGCGGGGCCACGGCGAACTGGGCGCCGTCCTGACGCAACGCCTGCACGGCGTTGGCCTGGTTCCAGGTGTAGGCGCCGGCCGGACCCGAGGCGTTGAGAATTCCACTGTATCCGACGAGGAACTGTCCGGAGTCCTGGATGCCGCGGATGACGAAATCAGGATTCGCCGTGTCCGCGGAAGGCGTGGCCTTCAGGGAGAGCTTTCCCTCCGAGTTCAGGCGCGCCACGACCTCGGAACCGGAGAGGTTGATCCGCGTGATGACGTCTTCCACGGTGTCTGTAGGGTTGTACGCGACGGTGACATTGCCCTGGCGCCCCGGCAGGGTGATTGTTCCCGCCAGTCCGAGCAGATCCTTGGGCTTGAGGGCGTTGGCCCCGGTGACGCGGAAGATCCAGGATGAATCGAAGGTTCCGTTTCCGGCCCGGTCGTAGTTTCCGTTCACGTCGAACACGAAGGGCCGCTCGACAAAGAAGTCCGTCCCCGTCTCTCCGTTGAGGCCGAAGCCCTTGCGGTGGATCTCGTTCACCAGGTCGATGAAGTTGACCGTCATCAGGTCCAGGCTCTGGATCTCCGAGCGCGCATCCCCGTCGCGAAGCTGCAGAAGGGAGGCAAGTCTTCCTCCCCGCAGGTGGACGTCCTGCCGGTCATCTCCCCAGACGAGCCGGGAGTAGCCCTCGTCCGCCTTGTTCGCTTCCAGGTCGATGGTCTCATGGTGCGGGCCCTGCACGATGTGCATGCCGCCCGTGGTGATCACCATCTCCCCGGCGGGGTCGTTGTAGGTCACCGTGATGTCGACGAGGTTGGAGAGCTTCCCCACGAGGAGGTCCCGGCGGTCCTTGAGGTCGTTCGGGTTGTCACCGAGGGCCTGGATCTTCTGGATCTGCTTGTTGATCCCGGCGATCTCCGTGGTGAGCTCGTTGACCTGCTTTACCGTTCCGCGGACGTCGTCTTCCAGCATGTCGCGCACGCCCTTGAGCCTGCGGAACCGGTCATGGATCCCGTCAATGAGCGCTTTGCCGCGCTGGATGACGGACTCCCGGTTCGCCATTTCAGTCGGGTTGAGAGAGAGCTCCTGCCACGAACCCCAGAACTTATCCAGGAGCGTCCGCACGGAGTGCTCCGTGGGCTCGTTGTAGACCTGCTCCAGCATCAGGATGTACTTGTCCCGCGCGTCCCAGTAGCCCTGGAGGTTCTGCTCGGACACGATCCTGCCTTCGAGGAGCATGTCCTTGATACGCTCGATCCGCGACACCTCCACGCCCTGGCCGACCTGGCCGGGGGTGAGCTCCCTGTTGAGCTGGGGCTCATACAGCGGCTCGGTGGCCGTCATCTCCACCCGCTGCCTGCTGTAGCCCTCCACGGATGCGTTGGAGAGGTTATGGCCGACGGTCTGGATTCCCTGCGTGGTTGCGACGAGCCCGCGCTTGCCGAGCTCGATGGGCGCGAAGGTGGATTGCACGGCTGGCCTCCTAGAGCTTGCGGTCGACCAGGAGCGAGTCGTTCACGCTCGTGGTCTTTCCCCGCCGGGAATAGAGCCTGCCCTTGCGGTACGGGAAGATCTCCTCGAGGGCCCGGTTGAAGGTGTCCGCCAGGGTCTCCGCGGAATAGCGCATCCGGCTCGTGGCCGTCTTCAGCTTCACGACCGACATGCGGAGGTTCCTCCAGCTCTCTTCCAGGACAACGCGGTCGGCGTCGGGAAGGGAGGGCAGGACCGCGGAGAACGCCGTCTCACGGGGCAGCCCGAGCGCCTCGCGCAGCTCGACGAACACCGCGTCGCGCGCCGTGTCGGCTTCCTCGATCCTCCGGCTGAACCGCTCGATCCCCTGTGTGAGGCCGAGCCCGGCGGTCCACTTCTTTTCCTGCAGGGAGTCGCGCAGGCGGTCCATCTGCTCCCGCAGATCGGTGAAAAGCGCTGTTTCCTGCTCCATCGCGTCCCTGAGGGCCCGGGACAGGACGGTCGTCCGCTCATCCATGGGTGTGCTCCTCTTTCTTCCTTCAATGTCG
Source organism: Spirochaetia bacterium (assembly GCA_035542415.1). Taxonomy (GTDB): domain Bacteria; phylum Spirochaetota; class Spirochaetia; order SZUA-6; family Fen-1364; genus Fen-1364. The sequence continues at coordinate 10,307 of DATKLM010000037.1, read as the reverse complement.
GAAGAACTTTCCTTCCCATGAGCGCGCCAATCTGGTATCTTTTCGCCCGGGAGGATTTCCATGACCACCGACCAGGACCTGATCATCGTGGGAGGAGGGGGCGCCGGCCTCTCCGCGGCGCAGTACGGCGCCCGGGGCAACCTGCGCACCCTTCTCCTGGAAGAGCTGTCGTCGGGCGGCCAGGCACTGCTGATCGACACCCTGGAGAACTACCCGGGCTTCCTGGAGCCCGTGAACGGCTTCGACTTCACCCAGAAGATGGAGGAACAGGCGCGGAAGTTCGGCGCGAAGATCGAGAACGGTGCCGTGTCCTCAATCAGGAAGGTGGACGGCCACTTCGTCGTGGAAACGGACCATGGACCGCTGACCAGTCTCGCGGTGATCCTTGCCACCGGCGCCAAGCACCGCACCCTCGGAGTGCCGGGAGAAGCGGAGCTGTCCGGCAAGGGCGTCTCGTACTGCGCCACGTGTGACGGCCCCTTCTTCAAGGGAAAGAGGATGCTCGTGGTCGGAGGCGGAGACGCGGCCTGCGACGAGGCGATGTACCTGGCGAACCTCGCGGACTCCGTGCTCATGATCCACCGCAAGGACAAGTTCCGCGCGCAGAAGTCCCTGGCGGCACGGGTCCTCGCCAACCCGAAGATCACGGTGAGATTCAACGCGGAGCTTCGGAGGATCGAGGGAAGCCCGGTGGTCAAGAAGGTCCACCTGATCAACAACGTAACGGGCAAGGAGTGCGATGAGGACGTTGCCGCGGTGTTCATCTTCATCGGCTCTGATCCGCGCACGGACCTCGTCTCCGGACTGGGCCTTCCCCTTGACGACGCCGGCTACATCGAAACGAACCAGCGCATGGAGACGAAGATCCCCGGGCTCTACGCGGCAGGGGACGTGCGGGCAAGCCCCTTCCGCCAGCTCGTCGTTGCCGCCGGGGAAGGCGCCGTGGCCGCGCACGCCGCCGGGCAGTACATCGATGAAGTTCGCGGGGAATCGTATTCGTGAGCTTCCGGCTTCTCATTCATCCCCGCATGGAGGGGCGGCTCGACATGGCCATCGACGAGGCGCTCGCGGAGGCGGTCGGTGAGGGCCGCTCCGCCCAGGTCGTGCGGCTGTACGGTTTTTCACCTCCGACGCTTTCCTTGGGACGGTTCCAGCGGATCAACGGGAAGTACCACCCCGAGCGCCTTGCGGAAGACGGCGTGACGCTCGTGCGGCGCCCCACCGGGGGCCACGCGGTCCTTCACGATGACGAGCTCACGTACTCCGTCATCCTGTCCAAGGAGCTCATCGCGGAGCGGCTCGGGGACAACCGCAAGCGCACGGTCTACGAGTTCATCGCGCGCCTCCTCCTGGCGGGGCTGGCCCGGCTGGGCCTGCGCGGGCTCATCAACGGCGCGCGCCAGGGTGACCTTCGCAATCCCGACTGCTTTGCCGGCGCCGGGGAGTTCGAGATCACGACGGAGGACGGGAGAAAGATCATCGGCAGCGCGCAGATGGCGACCCGCAAGGCCATCCTGCAGCACGGCTCCATTCCCCTTTCCAGCCCTGCGCGGCGAGTGTTGCGATACCTCCTCACCGATGACGGTGTGGAGTCCCGAGACCCTTCCTCCCTGGACGAGCTGGCCGGGCGCCGCCTGTCCTTCGAGGAGGTCCGCCAGGCTTTTGCCGCCGCTTTCCGCGACGAGCTCGGCGCCCGTGACTCCGAGCTTCTTCCCGCGGAGCTGGATGCCGCGGCGCGGATCCTCGACGCGAAGTACGCGAGCGACGAATGGAACCTCGCCTACTGAGGGCGGCGGGCGCTGCCCTCCTGCTCCTCCTGGCAGCGGCAGCCGCGGCTCCCGGACTCTCTTTTACCGACCCGGGCTCGCCCTCCGCGGTTGCGGCCCGCATCGCGGGCGCCATGACGAACCAGGAGCTGCTCGGGCAGGTGTTCTTCCTCGGGTACCAGGGCGTGGGGGTGTCCCCGGAGATTCTTCGCTGGATCGGCCGGGGAATCGGCGGAGTGAAGATCTTTCCCCGCAACGTCTCCGACCTGACGTCGCTCGCTCGGGACATCGCGCGCATGCAGACTCTGGCCGCGCAGGGGAGGTTCCATGTCCCCCTGTTCGTTGCCACGGACCAGGAAGGCGGCTGGGTACGCCAGATCAAGGACGAGACCTCCATCTCCGCCGGGGCCCTCGCCCTGGGCGCCGTGGGCGCTCCGTCGGACGCGTATCGGACCGGCTACTACCTCGGCCGTGAGCTGGCTGCGCTGGGCATCAACATGGACTTCGCGCCGACGGCGGACGTGTACTCCAACCCGGAGGCCAGCGTGATCGGCCCCCGCTCCTTCGGCTCGGATCCGTCCTCCGCCGGGCTTCTTTCGGCCGCGTACGCGCGCGGCCTGCAGAAGGCGGGCGTCATTTCCACGGCCAAACACTTCCCCGGCCATGGCTCGGCGGACAAGGATTCCCACGGGCGGCTTCCGCTCATCGATGTCTCCCTTCCCGACCTCCTGGAACGGGACCTTGTCCCCTACCGGATCCTGATCGCCGAGGGCGTCCCAGCCATCATGACGGGTCATCTCGCCTTCCCGCGCATCCTGGGGAACCTCACGCCATCGTCCCTTTCGCCGTTCTTCCTGCAGAGCGTGCTCCGCGACCGGCTCGGGTTCGACGGCATCGTGATTACGGACGATATGGAGATGGAGGGCGTGCTCATGGGCGGGATCGACACCCCCACCGCTTGCCGCCGGGCGCTGGAAGCGGGCAGCGACATGGTCCTCGTGTCCCACACCCCGCTCACCCAGGAGCGCACGTGGAACGCGCTGGCGGCCCTGATGCGCACGGACACGGCGTTCCGCGCCGCGGTGCGCGGGTCGGCGGCGCGGATCATCGCAACAAAGCTCCGGTTCCTCAGGGACACGCCGGCGCCGGTCGTCCCCGACCCGGACGACGTGAAGAACCTCGTGCCGGCCGCCGGCGCTCGTGACTTCTTTGCCCAGACGGCGACCCGCGCCGTGACGGTTCTCTCCGCGGAGCGCGTCCCCTATCGCCCCCGCGCCTCTGAAAAGGTGCTCCTGGCAGGGCAGTTCAACGAGTTCATCGGGGAAGGGCTGCGCCGCTTCCCTCGCGCCGATACGTTCCAGTTCCCCTTCATGCCCTTCTACTGGGCGCGGCCGGAGGACAAGGCGGCAATGCGTGCACGGGCGGGGAAATACGACACCGTCGTCTTCTGCCTGGCGAACTTCAACAGCCTGGACGTGCTCCAGGAGCTGAAGGGGTCCGCGCGCAAGGTGATCGTCATTTCCGCTCTCAGCCCGGTCTATCTCGACGAGGCGCCGTGGGTCAGGACGTCCATCGCCGTGTACGGCGACGGCCGTGACTCCTTCCGGGCCGGCTTCGCCGCGCTTGCCGGAGACTTCGCGCCGTCGGGCAGGCTCCCGGTTCGCTTTCCGCACGAGGGGAAGCCATGAGCTGGCGCCCGGCAGCCCGTGTGGATCGGGACGCGCTGCTGGAGTTCCTCCTTCAGGAGGAAGCGTTCTGTGTTCCGTTCACCGCCCGCCTGCGTACCGGAGAGCGCGGCGTCGAGGTGTTCGTCAGCAGGGACGACCGCGGATGCGTCACGGGAGGCCTTCTGTGCACGTCCGCCGGGCTCGTCCTGCCCATGCTTGCTCCCGACCCGGCAGCCGGCGCGGAGCTCGCCGTGGTGCTGAGGGAGTTTCGGCCGCTCGTTCACTCCATCATGGGGATTGGCCGCTCCGTTGCCGCCGTGGAAGCGCTGATGCCCATCATGCCCACGACCCGGATCGAGTACTTCCTCATGACGGTCTCCCGGGGGGACTTCAGGCCGGCTCTCCCCGCCCTGGACAGCCGCCTCGACGTCCGCGTCGCGGACGTGACGGACGCGGAAGCGCTCTTTCCCCTGCAGAAGGGCTACGAGCTGGAAGAAGTCGTGATCGACCCCCGCCATTTCAACGACGCCCAGTGCATGAAGCTCCTCCGCCGCACGCTTCGGGAAGAGCTCGTGTTCATGGCGGAGCGTGACGGGATGCCCGTGGCCAAGGCCGCGACCAACGCTCGGGGATTCATGGTCGACCAGATCGGCGGGGTCTACACGTCGCCGCGGGAGCGCGGCAGCGGGCTCGCGAAGATCGTCGTGTCGGAGCTCCTGAAGCGGATCTTCCAGGAGAAAGAGGAGGCGTGCCTGTTCGTGAAGAAGAGGAACCGGCCGGCCATCTCGCTGTACGAACGCCTCGGATTCGCGCCCGTTACCGAATACGTCATCAGCTATTACGGGGTGTGAGCGCCGCCTCTACCCGTCCCTGGCTGGCTACCCTTCCACGACCACCGAGATCTCTTGTCCGTCTTCGCGCGGCGGAACGACCTTCGAGGGCACGGGCGCGCCATCCGCAGTGACCTTCTGCTGGGCCACGGGCAGGCCCGTGTTGCGGACGGTGATGCGGTACACGCACCCGCGGAAAATGCGCGTCACCTGAACGTTGCGCAGCTCGGCGGGAAGGCAGGGCTCGATGCGAAGCCCGTCGAACTCCGGCCGGACCCCGAGGATCCACTGGGAAACAGCCACGAAGTTCCACGCCGCGGTGCCGGTGAGCCACGAGTTCTTCGCCTCCCCGTGGCGCTTCGCCGCCTTGCCGGCGATCATCTGAGAATACACGTACGGCTCGGTGCGGTGCAGCTCCTGGATGGACTCCCCGTAGGACGGACAGATCCTGGTGTAGTAGTCGAACGCCTTCTCCGGTCTTCCTGCCTGGCACTCGGCAATCATCACCCACGGATTGTTGTGGCAGAAGATGCCGGCGTTCTCCTTGTACCCCGGGGGGTACGAGGAGACCTCGCCGAGCTCGAGGTGGTAGTCGCGGTACGGCGGATCGAGGATCACGATGCCGTAGGGCGTGCCCAGGCGGTCACCGACGGCGTCCAGTGCCTTCACCGGGTACCCCTGGTCCTCCCCGACGCCCGCCATGGCGCACCAGGCGTTGGATTCGATGAAGATCTGGCCGTCCACACATTCGCGGGAGCCTACCTTGGCGCCGAAGCTGTCGTACGCGCGCAGGTACCACTCCCCGTCCCACGCGTGGCTGAGCGTGGCGCGGCGCATTGCCTCGATGTGGACGCGCGCCTCCTCCGCCTCGGCCGCCCGGCCCGTCCTGCGGCACAGCTCCACGTAGTCTTCGCCGATCAAAAGGAACATCGCGGCGATCATGACGGACTCCGCCGTCCGGCCGTCGCGGGAGATCGTGGACTGGAAGGATTCGTTGGGGTCCGTGGAGAAGCAGTTCAGGTTGAGGCAGTCGTTCCAGTCCGCGTGGCCGATGAGCGGCAGGCCGTGCGGGCCAAGATTGCGGACCACGTGGTAGAACGAGCGGCGCAGGTGTTCAAACATCGTCGCGGAACGGGCTTCGTCGTTCTCGAACGGCACGGATTCCTTGAGAATGTCCCAGTCCCCCGTTTCCCGGATGTAGCTCGCGGTCCCCAGGATGAGCCACAGGGGATCATCATTGAAGTCCCCACCCACGTCCGCATTGCCCCGCTTGGTGAGCGGCTGGTACTGGTGATACGCGCCGCCGTCCGCAAACTGGGTGGCCGCCACGTCCAGGAGGCGCTGACGCGCCTGCGCGGGGATCTGGTGGACGCAGCCCAGGAGGTCCTGGCTCGTGTCCCGAAACCCGATCCCCCGCCCGATGCCGCTCTCGAAATAGCTGGCGCTTCGTGCCATGTTGTACGTTTGCATGCACTGGTACTGGTTCCAGACGTTCACCATGCGGTCCAGCCGCGGCTCGCCGGACTGCACGGTGAAACAGGAGAGGATCCCGGACCAGAAGGACCGCAGATCCTCGAAAGCCGCCTCCACCTCCCGGTCGCAGTCGAATCTCTTGATGAGCGCGCGGGCGCGGCTTTTATTGATGACCCCGGGAGACTCCCATTTCTCCGCGTCCGGGTTCTCCACGTATCCGAGGAGGAAGATCAGGCTGCGCTCCTCCCCCGGCTCCAACGGGACCTCCACGTGAAACGACGCCACCGGTGACCAGCCGTCCGCGATGGTGCCGGAGAGCTTTCCGCGGAGAACAGCCTCCGGCCTGTCGAACCCGCTGTAGCGGCCGGTGAAACTCTCCCGGCTGGTCTCGAAGCCCGCAACCGGCGCGTTCACGAAGGAGAAGGCGTAGTGATTCCGCCTCTCGCGGTATTCGGTCTTGTGATAAATGGTGGTCCCGTCCACCTCCACCTCTCCCGTGGAGAGGTTGCGCTGGAAGTTGGTCATGTCGTCCAGGGCGTTCCAGAGGCAGAACTCCGTCAGGGAAAAAAGGTGGAGGGACTTCCGCGTCCGGGACGCGTTTTTCAGGACGAGGCGCTGGACCTCGCAGTCAGCGCCCCGGGGAACGAAAACAAGCAGGTCGGCGGATACTCCGCCGCGCGCCGACCTGATGCGGGTGTAGCCCATGCCGTGGCGGCACTCGTAGGAATCCAGGGGCGTGCGGGTGGGCCGCCACCCGGGATTCCAGAGATCGTCGCTGTCCTTGATGTAGAAGAACCGTCCGTTGGAGTCCAGCGGTACGTCGTTGTAGCGGTAGCGGGTGATCCTGCGCAGTCGGGCGTCCCGGTGGAACGAGTAGCCCCCTCCGGCATTGGAGATGAGGGAGAAGAACTCCTCTGTCCCGAGGTAGTTGATCCACGGCCACGGGGTGTCCGGCCGAGTGATGACGTATTCCCTCGCGGCATCGTCGAAGTGCCCGTAGACCATCCTGCCCTCCAGAGACAGCGCTCCTGCGCGCCGCGGGCTCTCCGCGGCCGGGAAACGGGAAAAAGGGCCCACGCCCCGTCATCACGCATCCGCGGAAGCGGAGCGCGACGACGGGCGCGCGGGTGTCACGTGAACGTCTTTACATCTTCTTCTTGGCGAGCCAGGCGTCGTACTGCTTCTGGACTTCCGCCATGATGTCATCGATTCCGACGGCCTTGTACTTGGCAATAGCCTCGGGGATGACCTTGTCAGGATCCACGGTCCCGGTTTCCAGGGACGGGGTGAACTCCTTCCAGAGGTTCTTGGCGGTCGCGATCTGCGTCTTCACCGGTTCGGGGTCGAAGGAGAACCCGAGAGACTTCAGCGGGAGGGCGGCCTTGTTGTAGGCAAGGAACCTGTCCCACTTCTTGGGGTCCTCGTTGGAGTAGAGGAAGTTGATGAACTGGTTGCCGAACATCCACCCCGTGGTGGGGTTGTAGGCGTCCACCTGGGGTCCGGCCTTGATCGTATTCGGGCCGACCTTCACGTAGTGGGTTCCCTCGATGCCGAAGTTGATGAGGTTGTTGAGGTACTTGTCGGTGTTGAACAGCTCGAGGAACTTCATGGCGATCTCGGGGTTCTTCGAGGTGCGGGAGATGGCCTGCATGGAGCCGGTGGTCTCGCGGTTCGACATGACCGGGGGCGTGATGTCGATCTGCATCCACTGCTGGCCGGTCTGGTTGGTCATCTCGGCGTCCTTGCCGGGCTTCAGGGACTTCGCGGCGGCGAAGATGAGGCCCGCCTTCTCGTCCGCGTTGAAGTCCGTGATGGTGGCGGCGTCCTTGCGGACGTAGCCCTTGTCGTAGAACTTGTGCATCGTCTTGTACAGGGCGACGGTCTCGGGAGCCGCGAGCTCGAAGACCGCCTTCGAGGAGCGGTTGTCCGGATACAGGGACACGGGGATGTCGTCATCCACGAGCTTGTCGAAGTCCAGGAAGAAGCGCGGGGATTCTCCCACGCACGCCTCCAGCGGGTACATGCCCGGCTCGCTGTCCTTGATCTTCTGGAGGAACGGCTCCATGTCATCAAGCTTCTTCACCTTGGAGAAGTTCATGTTGTACTTGGCAGCCAGGTCCTTGCGGATGATGAAGCCCCAGTTGTGCGCCTTTTCCTTGTTCGCCGGAATGGCGTAGTTCACGCCGTCAATGGCGGAGCCGGCAAGGAAGTCCGCGCCGAGGGCGGCCTTCGTCTTGGGGGCGAACTTCGTGAGCAGGTCGTTGAGAGGCAGGAACGCCCCGCGGCCCGCGTTGTTGCGGTAGTTGTTCGTCCACACCGCGGTGAAGCAGATGTCGAACTCCTCGCCGCTGGCGATGATCGTCTGCATCTTGTTGTCGTAGGCGCCCCAGTCGAAGCAGACCAGCTTCACGGTGGCGTTCACACCCTTCGACTGGATGTACTTGTCGACCGCCGCCTGAACTTTGTCCACGTCCTTCTGCGGACCGTTGCCGATGAAGTACCAGGTCAGCTTGACGGGGGCTGCCCCGAGGCTGCCAACCATGGCAACGGCGAAAAGCGCGATGAGCGTGAACAGGATCGCTCTTCTCATCTGTAAACCCTCCTCTTGTGATATTTGGCACCCGGCCCGCCCACCGGACCGGTTCTGCCTACTCCTTCAGTGAGCCGATCGTGATCCCCTTGACGAAGTACTTCTGGAAAAACGGGTACGCAAGGACGATCGGCCCGATGGACAGAATACACATGGCCATCTGCGCGGTGCGCGACGGCAGCCTCCTCAGGATCTCCCCAGCCACGTTCGTGTTGCCCGCCATGCTGGAGAGGTACTGGATGTTGATCTGGACCCGGTACATGAGATACTGCAGGTTGAACCATTGCGGGTCATTGACCAGGATCAGCGGAAGCCACCAGTCGTTCCAGTACACGATGGTATTGAACAGGGCGATGGTGGCCAGGCCGGGCTTGGCAAGGCTGATGATGATCCGGAAGAAAATGGTGTACTCCCCGGCGCCGTCGATCTTCGCGGACTCGATGATGGAGTCCGGAACGTTCGTCTTGTAGAACGTTCGCATGATGAGCACGTACCAGGCGTTCATCGTGTACGGAAGGATCAACGCCCAGATGTTGTTCCTCAAATGCAGGAACTGGACGCAGACGATATACCAGGGGACGAGCCCGGCGCTGAACAGCATCGTGAAGAACGCGATGAACGAGAAGAGCTTCCTCTGCGGAAAGTCCTTCCGTGAAAGCGGGTACGCGTACAGGGCTATGACGAGAGTGCTGAGGATGGTGCCCACGCACGTCACGAAGACCGTGACGATGTACGCCCGTATGACGGCGTAGCTCTCCTTGAGGATGAAGTTGTACGCCGTGAGGGTCGTCTGACTGGGAATCAGCTTGAAGCCCTTGATGGCGATGGAGCTCTCCGTGGAAAAGGAGATTCCGATCACGAGCGCCAGGGGGTACAGGCAGATCAGGCAGATGATCGCGAAAACGAGGTGCGAGATGACCTGGCGCCCCCGACCGGGTTTCAGGAGCTTCAGGGCGACTGACGCGTTCTCTCTGCTCATCATCCGCCCCTAGAAGACGCTCTTCTCCGGGTCGATCCTGCGGACGACGAGGTTCGACAGGAGGACCAGCACGAACCCGACGGCGGCCTGGTAAAGGCACGCAGCGGCCGACATCCCGATGTCCCCGACATTGACCAGCGTGCGGTAGACGTAGGTATCGATCACGTTCGTTGCCTTGAACAGCGGGCCCATGTTCTGCGGCACCTGGTAGAACAATCCGAAGTCGGAATAGAACAGGCGCCCGATGGACAGGAGGACCTGGATGATGATGACGTACGAGATCAGCGGGATCATGATGCGCATGATCACCTGCCAGCGGCCGGCCCCGTCCAGCGCGGCTGCTTCGAAGCAGTTCTGGTCTATGCCGGCAATGGCTGCGAGATAGATGACGCTCGCGTAGCCCGTGTATTTCCACAAGTTCGTGAAGATGAGAATGAAGGGCCAGTAGACGGGCTCGATGTACCAGTTCACCGGCGCGATGCCCAGCAGGGGGAAGAGCTGCTTGTTGAAGAATCCGAGGTCCGTGGAGAGGAAGGAGAAGACGAGCGTGCTGATGACGATCCAGGAGAAGAAATAGGGAAGGAACATGACCCCCTGGTAGAACCGGGCGGTCCTCTTGGCCCGCAGGCCGTCCAGAGCCACGGCCACCCCGACCGCTGCAATGGTGCCCAGGACGATGAAGGCTATGTTATAGAGCACCGAGTTCCGCGTGATGACCCACGCGTCCGGCGTCTTCAGGAAGAACTCGAAGTTCTTGAAGCCGGTCCAGGGACTCCGCCAGAGGCCCTTTGTATAGTTGATATTTTTGAAAGCAATAAAGACATAGGCCATCGGCATGTAGCTGAAGAAAAAAAGAGCCAGGGTGCCCGGGAGCAGCATGCTCAGAAGACCGAAATTGACGCGGCGCCGACGGGGCTTGGAATCTGCCCCAACGCGAGCCACGGTATCCGCGATCACTTCAGCCATGAATCTCCCCTGCCATTTTTCGGCGACAGATTCTCT
>DATKLM010000036.1:0-9190 GCA_035542415.1 Spirochaetia bacterium | reverse complement strand
CGGAAATCGGGCAGGACGTGCGAATCCTGCCGGCGCAGCTTGGCAACGACGCCGGGATCCTCGGCGCGGCGGCGCAGGCGCTGGAGCGCCTGGAAGGCGCGCGGGCAGCCGACCGGCTGGAACGCTGATGTCGTTCACCGTCTCGAGGACTGACCCGGGCTGCCGGGCGCGCACCGGCTCCCTGGCCCTGAACCATGGAACAGTGGTTACGCCGTGCTTCATGCCGGTCGGCACGAACGCCACGGTCAAGGCGATGCAGAACCGGGACCTCGAAGATATCGGGGTGAACCTGATCCTCGGCAACACCTATCATCTCTACCTTCGGCCCGGGCGGGACGTAATTGGAAAAGCCGGCGGCCTGCATTCCTTCATGGGCTGGCGGCACAACATCCTCACCGACTCGGGAGGCTACCAGGTCTTCTCCCTGTCGGCCTTCCGCAAGGTCGAAGACGACGGGGTCCTTTTCAAGTCCCACATCGATGGTTCCTCCCATCACCTGACACCGGAGGACGTGCTCGACATCCAGACCGTGCTGGGAAGCGACGTGATGATGCCCCTGGATGAATGCACATCGCCGGGAATCGACCGCGCGCAGGCCGCGGAGGCGGTCCGCCGGACCACGGCATGGCTCGGAAAGACGAGCCGTCGATGGCGGGACACACGCGGCCCCATGACCGGCCAGCTCTTCGGGATCATGCAGGGGAACTTCTACGCCGACCTGCGCGTCCAGAGCGCCGAGCAGATCGTTGAGATGGACCTGCCCGGCTACGCAATCGGCGGACTCTCTGTCGGGGAAGAGTTTCCCGTTTTCAGGGATTTCCTCCATTCGTCAGCGTCCCTCCTCCCCGACGCAAAACCCAAGTACCTCATGGGGATCGGGACCCCCCGGTACATCCTTGAAGCCGTGGAGGCAGGCATCGACCTTTTCGACTGCGTGTTCCCCACGCGTACGGCGCGCAATGCACAAGTGTTCACGAGAGAAGGGCCGCTGGCGCTGCGCAATGAGAAGTACAAGCTCGATTTCCGTCCCATTGACGAAGAATGCGGGTGCCGGACCTGCCGGCACCACACGCGGGCGTACCTGCGCCACCTCTTCAAGGCGCGGGAGATCCAGGCGGCGGTGCTGGCCACCTGCCACAACCTGGCCTTCCTCCAGGGGCTCGTCATGTCGATAAGAGAATCAATAGCGAAGGGCGATTTTCTCAGGTTCAAGGCCGATTTTCTCTCGAGAACGGGCGGAGAGTGAGGACGCATGCCACGCGGGTTGACACAGCTCTGGGGCGCGGGGATTGCAGCGGCAGTTCTGACGGCAGGGATCAGTACCATCCGCGCGGAAGCGCAGACTCCACGGCCGCCGGTGTCGGTTCTCCCGGCGTCCCTCACTGTGCCTGCCGCCAGGCCGCCGGCGCAAGGCGCCTGGCCGACCTCTGATCTCGTCTCTCTGCCGCGCGAGTTCGTCAAGGCGGCGCTGAAGTACAGGGGCGTGCCCTACATTCACGGCGGGGACACGCGCGCCGGGGTGGACTGCTCCGGACTGGTTTCACGGGCGTTCCTCGATTCCGAAGGATCAGCGCTTCCGCGGGGAGTGGAGGAGCTGTTCCACGCAGGTGCTCCGGCCAACTTCGAGCCCGTGAGCACAGGCCTGGCATGCACATCCGTGTATCCCATGCTTCACGTGGGCGATCTCGTGTTTTTCGACACCGAGAGCGCCGACAAACCCCGCGCTCCCACGCACGTCGGCATCTATGCCGGGAACGGCGTCTTCGTTCACGCCGCCTCGGAGGGAAGCCGCACCGGCGTCATCGTCTCCCCGCTGGAAAGCCCCTACTACAGCGGACGGTTTCTCGGCGCGCGCCGCGTGGTGCCCTGGAGACCGCCGGTCCTTGACGTCGCGCTGACCGACGCGACGCAGGACCTGGTCACCGTGAGCCCGTTCCCCTCCCGGGAGAAGATGACCATCCGCGTGTTCAACAGGATGAGCGGCGGCGGACCCATGGACCTCGCGGTTCTCAGAAACGGCGTCCCGGTGCTCGGCGCCCGCATCACGCCGGGAACGTTCCGTCCATCCCAGATCCCGCTCACGCCGGAGGCCGGCATGTGGACGGTGCGGATCAGCAGGCTCTTCAAGGGGCGGGAGCTGCAGAGCGTGACGTTCACGGTGGAGGAGTAGGGGATGAACGAGCCGTCACCCGCGCCTCGCCGGACGGAGGGGAGGAGCTCCCTGTCCGCGGCAATCGTGATGGCGTGCACGGCCGGCTCGCGCCTTTTCGGCTACGTGCGGCAGGCCCTGTTCAGCTACTATTTCGGGGCCTCCGGCGCCGCGGACTCCCTGAACGCCGTCTTCAACATCCCCAACAACCTTCGCAAGCTCTTTGCTGAGGGCGCGCTGTCCTCCGCGTTCATTCCGGTGCTGTCCTCCACGATCGAGGAAGACCCCTCGGGGGTGAGAGCGCGCCGGTTGTTCGGCAATCTCACCGCGTTCCTGCTCATCGTGCTCGTGCCCCTTGTCGCCTTGAGCATCGCTTTCCCCCACCTGTACGTGCGGATCCTGCTGCGGTTCTCCGATCCGGCGCGGATCGAGGCTGGCGCACGCAGCATGCAGTGGATGTTCAATTACATCCTCCTCGTGAGCCTGAGCGCCCTCGTCATGGCGGTTCTGAACTCCCACGGACGCTTCACGGTCCCCGCGCTGAGCCCGCTCCTGTTCACGCTCGCCACGGTTCTTTCCATCGTGCTTCTCAACGGGCAGCTGGGGATTCTCTCGATGGGGGTGGGCGTTCTTGTCGGGGGGATCCTGCAGCTCGCGTTCCAGCTGCCGGCTCTCCGGCGGCAGGGCTACAGCCTGCGACCGGACTTCCGGCTCGGCAATCCGGACTTCATCCGCACGGTCCAGCTGTGGTTCCCGTACCTCGCCTCCGCGTCCATTCCGACGGTGACCCAGTTCTTTGCCCAGCTCTTTGCAAGCGGCCTGGAGGACGGCAGCGTTTCCGCTGTCGTCAATTCCGTGATGTTCCTCCAGATCCCCATCGGGATCTTCACCGCCTCCATCAACACGGTGCTCTTCCCCCGCATGAGCCGGCAGGCCACGCGGAACGACCGGGAAGGGCTGAACGCCTCTGTTTCCTACGGCATCGAGTCCCTCATCGTCCTCCTTGTCCCGTCGACCGTGCTGCTGTGCTTCTTTGGCCGGGAGATCATCGCCGCGGCGCTCCAGCGCGGGAGGTTCACCCAGCCGGCCACCGTTCTCGCGGCGCGCGCGCTGACGGGTTACGCTGTCGGCCTTTTCAGCATGGGCGCGTACACCTTCCTCCAGAGGCTGTTCTACTCTCTGAAAAGCTTCACCATCCCGCTCGTCAGCGCGGGGTTCGTGGCGGTTGTGGACATCGGCCTTTCCCTTGTCCTCAAGGAGACTCCCCTGCGCGTGAGCGGACTGGCGTACGCGAACTCGATCGCGTTCACGGCAGGGTTCGTGACGCTCGCCGTGATGGCCGGTCGGAAGGTCGGGAGCCTCAAGGCCGCACCCCTGCTGGGCGCACTGGGCAAGTCCCTCCTGGGCTCCCTCCCCATGGCGGCCTTTCTCTTCCTCTTCACCCGCTGGAAACCGGATCTCTGGGTTCATGGAGGAAGCCTCACCGGGGCGGCCTGGATCGCGGCGGCAGCAGTCATTGCCCTGGCTCTTACGATCGGAATGTACCTGCTCCTCAGAGTGCCTTTTCTTGTCGATGTGATTGCCAGGAGGAGGCAGGCATGAGGAAAGCCGCCTGTGCCATCGGGATCGCTGTTCTTGCGCTCATCGCCGCAGCGCCGCGCCTCTTGGCTGCTGATGACTCGACGGCTGTGGATGCCACGAGGCAGACCCTCCTGTACGGGATCGACAGCCAGGTCCTGGATGCTGTACAGCGGCTTTCTTCCAACAGGGACGGCCGGTTCACGAAGGAGCTGGTCACCGTGCTGCAGGAAGCGCGGTCCATCGAGGTTCGCAAGGCAATCCTCGGCCTGTTCGAAGACCAGGGACTGAAGGACGGCGTCGACGCTGCCCGCGGGATCATCGGCAGCCCGGACGAGCAGGGCGCGGACATCCTGGTCGCCTCGATCCACTACCTCTCCACCGTCGGCGCGACTGGCCTGGCGCAGCTCCTTGCCCCGCTCATCGATTCCCCTGATGCGGGGGTGGCGTCCGCGGCAATCCGGGCAGCGGGGAAGGCCGGAGATTCCTCGACAGCAGCGCTCCTGGAAAAGAAGCTGTCAAGCCCGGACTTTCCGGACGCCCGCAAGGCGGATGTGATCCTCTCCCTGGGAGACCTGAAAGACGCGAACGCGGTAGAGGCCCTGATCGCCATTGCGAAAAATACGGATGAGGACAAGTTTCAACGGCTCTATGCGGCTGATGCCCTGGGGAAGATCGGGGACAAGAAGGCAGTGCCGGTGCTCAAGGCGATGTTCGCGGAAAAGGACGCGCTCGTGCGCGCCTATGCCGCGTCAGCCCTTTCGCGGTTCAGCCTGGAGGAAGCGTTCCCCATGCTGATGCAGGGCCTGAAGGACGACGATCCCAGGGTCCGGGAGCAGTGCGCAAGGGCCATGACGGGCAAGCTCTCCGCCGGCCAGGAAGGCGCGGCTCTGCCGGCCCTCGCGTACAAGGCCCAGTACGATCCTGCCCCGCAGGTGCGCGCCGCCGCCATCCAGGCGCTGGCGTCCCTGGGCAGCGGCGGGGCCGCTGACACGCTCGTGAAGCTGTACCAGACCGCGGGCTCTTCCCTGGATGCGCGCGAGGCCGCGTTGAAGGCGCTGGCGTCCCGGTCGGTCTCCCGAGCCCTGGACGCTTCCCAGCAGGTGATCATGGCCGAGTGGAAGTCCGTGGATCAGCGCTCCCTGGAGATGACCGCCCGCGTGCTCTCGGCCCTTCGCGGGAGCGAGCTGAAAGAAGCGTACGTCAAATTCCTGGGGAGCACTGACGCCGTGGTGCGGGCGTACGCGGTTCGCGGCATCGGGACAAACGGATTCTCCGATCTCAAAGACAGGATCAAGGACCTGCCGAAGACCGACCCTTCTCCGCTCGTGAGAGCCGAGGCAGAGAGGGCGCTGGGCAAGCTGTAGGCGCCGGGTCCGGCGCGCCGCAGGGCGGCTACCCCCGGATGGACCTCATCAGCTTGTTGATCTCATCCAGCGGCGACACCCATTCTCGGAAGTGCAGGCTCATCTCCCGGCCGCCCGGCGCGACAAAGGGTATCTCCCGGCCCAGGCAGTCCTCCACCTGGTCTCCGACCCCGGGGAACATCTCCGGCCGAAGAGGCCGGAACACGTACGAGCCGTCCTCGTTGCGGATTTCCCCGATGGACTGGGGCACTCTCACCAGGAAGATGAGGTAGGTGGAAAGGCCGCCCCCGACGCTCCTTGAAGCGCCCGGCGGTATCCGGTGGACGTTGCGGAACCCGATGTGGGAGTTCTGCTCGTTCACCCGCATCTCGATCAGAGGCGGGAGGGCGCCTTTTTCCGACGCCTCCCGAGGCAGGGAACGACGGAGGCTCGAGACGGTGGGCCGCACCCTCTTCCTCTGGGCGAGAATGGCGCCCGCCGTGCCGGCGCCGCCGGCACCGAGGGCTTCCAGAGACACCTTGCCCCGCGCGCCTTTCCGGCCTGCCGCGCCAGCCGCGGGCGGAGGAGCTACCTGTTCCGGCGCCGCCTTGCGGGCGCGCTCCGCACCCCGGGCGCGTGAAGGCGCGGTCTTCTGCGGCCCGGTAATCCCGGCTTCGTGGACCTCATGCAGCCTCTTCCGCATGAAGAAGAACAGCCAGATCAGGAGTGCGATGATTCCCAGGCCGACTACGATGTAGATGACGTAGAACCACGTCAGGCGGGGGAGGGGGAAACCGCCCCGACCAGTATAGCTGAACGTGAGGGTTCCCGTTGTCGGGGAGATTCTCGCATCGTCGTCGAAGACGAGCTTGACAGTTATGGAGTGATCCCCGAGCGGGTAGGAAAGGGGAAGCCTCAGGGGAACATCCAGCGGCGCTTCGCCCTTTGGCTGCACCGTGACCGCGACCTTTCTCTCCAGCAGCTCAGCGCCGTCGCTCTGGACGCTGCTCAGGTGGAGAATGATCGGCTCGTTCTTCCAGTTCTTGACCCGGAACGGCGCAAAGAACCTGTTCCCCACCTTTCCCAGGGGCGAGGGGAAAATGAGCGTCGGAAAGCCCGTCGTCATGCCCGTGACGGACTGCTTCTCCCCCTGGCGGTAGGGAACGATGGGCACGCCGAGTGTCCGGGCAAGATCGGGGAGGTAGCTCTTCAGGCCTTCCTCACCGGGCGCGGGCTCAGGCGGGACCTTGAGGACGTTGAAAGTCCAGCCCTCCTTTTTCAGGGCGGCAGCAGCATCCGTTACGGCCTTGCGGACCTCCTCCGGGCTCATGCGGCTGGTTTCGCTTCCCGGAGGGGGATCGTTCACGCCGTCCGTAATCAGGATGATCTGCTTGGGATTCGTCTCCGGCAGCTCCTTGGCGTACTTGGAGAGGAACTGCAGGGCCGCGACGAGATCCGTGTACCGGCCCAGGGCGTGGAGGAGCTGGATCCGCCCGTACGCGCGGTTGGCAGCCTCCGCGCTGTTGATCTCCAGGGCGATCTCGACTTCCGGGGTGCTGTCGAAGCTGAGCAGGTGGAACGTATCTCCCCGGTGCAGCCGGTCCACGAGCAGGTCCTGCACGAGGTAGGTCATGAGGTCGTCGAAGTAGGGCAGCATGCTCGCCGACGTGTCCACCATGACGATGAGGTCGACGTTTGCCGCGGCTGCCGGCGCGGCGGCCACCCCGCCCAGCAGCGCGCACGCGAGGACGATCATGAGTCCGGCGCGGTACCCCGCGCATTTGGGCCCGGCGACTGTTTTTCTCATATGCTTTTCAGGTCCGCCTTCTCGATGCTCTCGACGATGTAGTGGAACTCGTTCTGGTTGATGGTGAACTTCAGTTCCTCTCCCGAGCGGTGGTCCCAGAGGGCCATGCCCAGCGGGGAGAGATACGAGATGATGTTCCTGCTCGGGTTGGACTCCCAGGGGCCGAGGATGACGTACTCCTCTCCCTGGCCGGACCTCTGGTTCATCAGGCGCGCGCGCGTGCCGAAGGAGATCCGGTCCGTCTTCACTTCGTTCTCATTGAAGATCTGGGCCTGCTGGACCTCCTCCTTCAGCCGTGAGGCGGTCACCTTGAGCATTTCCTGCTTCTCCAGCGCGGCCTTGTACTCCGCGTTCTCCCGGAGGTCTCCCTTGGCCATGGCCACGCCGATCTCCTTGGAGTTCTCCGGGATCTCCACGTCGATCACGCGCTTGAGGTCCTGCTGCTTCTTCTCGAAGCTGGCGCGCGTCACGAGCAGGCCGAGGCTGACCTTCTCAACCCCCGGCTCGCCGAGGAACTTGAAGTCGGGAAACTTCTCCTTGATCCGGTGCTTGAGCTGGATCTTCAACGACGGGTCCAGCTCCTTGACGTCGTCAACGAGCGTGTACAGGCGCGTGATGGAGTCCCGGTCCGCCGCCATGAGGAACTCCAGGAGCTTTCCTTCCTCGAAGAGGTACTCCTGGATCTGGCGGTTGGTCTTGCGGTTCGCGCTGGCGTTCTGCTTGTTGGCAATGTCGCGGAACGTGATATCCAGGAGATGGATGAGGCCGATGAAGACTTTCTCACGGGAGAGCGAGGTCCTCTCCAGCCAGCGCTCCCCGAGAAGGTTCCTGGCCACCCAGACGAAGGCGTCCCGCTGCTCGCGGTAGCGGGAAACGAGGCCGCTGAGCATGGTCCCAAGCACGTCCCAGTGGGCATTGGCTACGAGCTCGTCCACGATGAACCGCGACGGGAAGATGGTGAACAGGCGCGTGAAGATGGCCGGCCAGTCCGCGATATTCTTCTTGACGGCGACGAGGAGGTCCTTCTTCAGATCCGGGTCATCCAGCTTGTTGAAGGTCTCCTCCAGGGGATCGATCTTGGGGAACAGCTCCTCGAAGGACACGGTGACACCCGGGGAGAGGAACGGGTAGAAGGCGATGATTTTCTGCACGAGGAGCCAGCTCCCCAGGACGGTCTCCGACACCCCGGAGTATCCCTTGAGGAACGCGGTGAAGTAAGAGAACATCTCGGTGAACCAGTCGGAGTCCGGCTCCCCGCGTCCTCCCTGCATGTAGTCCTCGATGGTCTTCACCCTCTCGAAGAAGCCCTTCTCCGCCTTGAACTTGTTGTACACCTTTTCCTCGAAGGAGATGGGCTTGTCCCGGACCATGAACTGGTCCAGCTTGTCCGGCAGGTTCCCGAACGCGGAGTCCTTCTTGAGGATCGAGCGCGCCTCCGTGTTCCACCGGGACCATTCCCCGGCGCTCAGGACGTCCGGCACGAGCTCGGCCTTGATCCTCTTCATGTCCGCCTGGTTGCCGAAGCTCTTGATGATCGTCTTCAGGGCCCACGCCGGTTCGGCCTTCACCTTCTTCGCAAGCTCCTCCTTCGTCTGCGTCTTCTTAAGGACCCAGATGTGCTCGGAGGAGAGAACCTCGAGGGCGCTCACCGCCATCTTGAGAGACATCTTGTGCGACGTCTTGTTTGCGAAGTCGATGGAGAACATGTCGTCCTTGCTCGCGGAGATCCGGCCGATCCCCCAGGTGCGGTGGAACACGTAGTTGCCCGTGTCAAAGGCGATGTGCTTCTCGAAATCCGCAATGGCCTCGTGCACGTTGCGCCAGTTCTGCGTGAGGTTCGAAATCTTCACGTACTCCTCAAGCTGGCTGTGATTGGTGTACTTCTGCCGGTAGCAGTCGATGATGTCCTTGCGAGCCCCGCCGTTCTTCGAGTCGTAGGCGAGGATCTTTTTCAATATCGCGATGGAGGTATCCCAGTCTCCCTTCTCCCGGTAGTGCGGGACCAGGGTCGTGAGCAGAGACGCGGCCCGCTCCCCGCTGATGGCGCGGGCAATGCGTCCCTCGATGTGGAAGAAGAAGTCGATGTCCTCAGGGCTGAGGTGGATGAGCTTGTCCCACAGCTCCTTCACGTTCGCGAACTGCTTCTTGTTGATGAAGCGATGGATGGCCTTCTTGTAGTAGTCCACCGCGGCAGGGATGTCCCCCGCCTGCTCCCGTTTCTCCCCGAGGATCTTGACGATGTCCGCTTCCTCGTAGTCCACGCGGATCAGGCGGTCCCAGATCTCCAGCTTCTTCTGCTCCTCGTCGCGG
>DATKLM010000035.1:0-5148 GCA_035542415.1 Spirochaetia bacterium | reverse complement strand
GGAGGATGCTGGCGCGCGCGCCGCGCGGCGCGCCGCCCGCCTGCCGTCACGAGGTTCTCTGGTCCACGGGCAGCCAGGGTCGCGGCGCCGGACCCTTGTACAGGCTCTCCGGCCGGTAGATGCGGTTGTCTTTGCGCTGCTCCAGCACGTGCGCGAGCCAGCCGGCAACGCGCGCCATGGCGAAGATCGGCGTGAACAGGATCCGAGGGAGGCCAAGCATCGTGTACACGGCCCCGGAGAAGAAGTCCACGTTCGGGTACAGGGGCTTGCCTTTTTCCTCCATGCGGGCGCGGAACTGCCTTTCGATTTCCTTCAGCGTGTCGTAGTACCGCGAGTCTCCCTTCCTGGCGGAGAGCTCCTTCAGGAAGTCCTCCATCACGAAAGAGCGCGGATCCTTGACCTTGTATTCCCGGTGCCCCATGCCCATGACCTTGCGCTTCTGGGCCAGCGCCGTGTCCATCCAGGCGCCCACGCGGTCCGGGCTGCCGATCTCCTCCACCATTTCCATGACCTTCTCGTTCGCCCCTCCGTGCAGCGATCCGTAGAGGGCGCCCATGGCGGCAGAAATGCTGCAGTAGCACGTTGACATGGTGGAGGCCACGAGGCGCGCCGTGAAGGTGGACGCATTGAACTCGTGCTCGGCATGGAGAACAAGGCAGGTGTCCATGATGCGGCTTTCGTACTCCTCCGGCTCCCGCCCGCGCACCATGGAGAGGAAGTTGCCCCCGTGGGACAGGTCCATCCGCGGCTGGACGTAGCCCTTGTTCTCCCGGTAGCGCTGGTAGGCGGCCACGACGCTGGCGGTCTGGACCACCTGGTGCAGCGTGTCACGGCAGTCACAGGTTGGGGAATGGTGGATGCGGTGCTCCACAGAGCTGGACATATAGGCCATCACCGACTGCAGGAGCTGCATCGGGTGGGCTCCCACGGGGAATCCGCGGATCATCTCCCGGATCTGCGTGGGGATGTCCCGGCTCACCCGCATGCGCTCACGCCACGCGGCCAGCTCAGCGGCGCTCGGCAGGTGCTCGTTGAGCAGGAGGAAGACGACCTCTTCGAAGTCCGAGTGGGCGGCAAGGTCGGCGATGTCGTACCCCCGGTAGGAGAGCTTCCCGTGCTGCCCGTCAATGCGGGAGATCGTGGTCTCGTCCGCGATGACCCCTTCCAGTCCTTTCGAATAGGTTCCTGTCTCCACGCTCATGCTGCGCCCCCTCTCACGCCTCGATCAGGATGCGCCACGGATCCTCCACGAGCTCCTTCACCCGCTTCAGGAAGCTGACCGCTTCCCGGCCGTCGATGAGCCGGTGGTCGTACGTGAGCGCCACGTACATCATGGGCCGCACGATAACGGATTCCCCGTTGTTCCCGTCCTCCACGACCGGTCTCCTCTGGATGGAGTGCATTCCCAGGATCGCGGATTGGGGATAGTTCAGCAGGGGAGTGGACAGAAGGGAGCCGAAGACCCCGCCGTTGGTGATGGAAAAGGTCCCGCCGGCAAGCTCGTCCGGCAGGATCCTGCGGTCCCGGGCCCGGGCAGCGAGGTCCGCGATGGCGGCCTCCAGCTCCGCGATGCTCAGGCGGTCCGCGTTTCGCACCACGGGAACGACGAGCCCCCGGTCCGTGGAGACTGCCACGCCGATGTCGTACGTGTGATAGGAGACGATCTCGTCCCCGTCGATTCTCGCGTTCACCACGGGGAACTCGGCGAGCGCCCGGCAGCAGGCTTTCACGAAGAAGGACATGAAGCCCAGCTTCACCCCGTGCCGGCGCTCGAACTCCTCGCGGTAGCGGCTGCGCAGGTCCATGACGTTCTGCATGTTCACTTCGTTGAACGTCGTGAGGGACGCCGTTGCGTGCTGGGCCTCCAGGAGCCTTTGCGCGATGCGCTTGCGCAGAGAGCTCATGGACTCCCGCGTGGCCGGTGCGCCGCCGGCCTCGAGCACCGCGGGGACCGCGGCCGGCGCCGCGGTTGCTCCTGGCGATGCCGCCGGTTTCGGCGGCGGGGGGGCGGCAGGGGGGGCGGCAGCGGCCGCAGCGGGGGCCGCAGCCGGCTTTTCCGCGGGTTTCGGCGCGGGGGCTGGAGCCGGCCTGGCGACGGGAGCGGGCGTGGGTGCTGCGGCAGCCTTCGCCTCGGTATCGATGGAGCCGATCACCTGCCCGATGGCAACCTCGGTCCCCGCAGCCACGCTGATGGAAACGACGCCCGTCGCTGGAGCCGGCACGGTCACAGTCGCCTTGTCCGTCTCCAGCTCCAGGAGGTCGCCGCCTTCTTCGACGCTCTCCCCGTCCTTTTTCAGCCAGGAGGAAATGATCCCCCGGGTGACGGACTCTCCGACGCTCGGGATTTTAATTTCGAGCTTCACATGCCTCTCCTAGGCAAGGCTGCGCGCCTTGCCGGCGCCTTTTGCGCGCACAACGGGCTTCCCGCGGCCGTTGCCCGGCTTCGCCGCGGCCTTCGGAGATACCGCTGCAGCCGGGAGGCCCAGCGCCGCCTGGATCAGCTCCTGCTGCTCCCTCTCGTGCCGGTGGTGCGAGCCGGTGGCCGGGCTGGCGCTCTCCTCTCGACCGGCGTACGTGATCTGCGTTCCGGGGAACTCACGCGCAAATCTCTCCTGCATGAACAGCCAGGCGCCGCGGTTGCGGGGCTCCTCCTGCGCCCAGATCTTCTCCCGCGCGCCGCGGTACTTGTCCATGATCCCGGCAAGCATTTCCGCAGGGAAGGGGTAGAGCTGCTCGACGCGAACGATGGCGCTCTGCGTGTCTTTCGCCTCCTCACGCGCCTTCAGGAGGTCGTAGAAGAGCTTGCCGCTGCACAGGACGAGGCGTTTCACCTTTGCGGCGGGCACCGTGTCGTCGATGACCTCCGTGAAGCCGCCGCGTGAGAGATCACGCAGCGGTGAGACCGCGCGCGGGTGGCGCAGCAGGCTCTTCGGAGTCATGACGATGAGGGGCTTTCGGAAGCTGCGCTTCACCTGCCGGCGCAGGAGATGGAAGTACTGCGCCGGCGTGGTGCAGTTGCAGACCTGGATGTTCTCCCGCGCGCACAGAAGGAGGAAACGCTCCAGGTGGGCACTGGAGTGCTCGGGTCCCTGGCCTTCGAACCCGTGCGGCAGGAGGAGCACGATCCCGCTGACAGTCCCCCACTTCGCCTCGCCGCCGGCAACGTAGTTGTCGATGATGACCTGGGCGCCGTTGGAGAAGTCCCCGAACTGCGCCTCCCACATCACCAGAGCGCGCGGCTGCCCGAGGGAGTGCCCGTACTCGAACCCGAGAATGGAGTACTCCGACAGAGGGCTGTCGTACACGGAGAACCGCCCCTGGTCCGGGGCAAGGCCGGCAAGCGGCGTGTAGGGCTGGGGGAGGAGCGTCTCCGTGTCCCACCACACCAGGTGGCGCTGGGAGAACGTGCCGCGCTGGCTGTCCTGGCCGCTGAGCCGGACCGGGTATCCCTCCAGGAGGAGGGACCCGAACGCAAGCGACTCCGCCAACGCCCAGTCCACGGTGCCGTCCTTTTCCAGCCGGGCGGCCTTCTCGTCGATGATCCTCTTGAGCTTGGTGTGCACGTGGAAGCCCGGCGGGATGGCCGTGAGCTTCCGGGAGAGAAACCGCAGCTTGTCTTCCGGGACAGCGGCGACCTTCTCTCCCCACACCCACGCGTTGGGCTCCCGCGTCATGGATGAGGGCTCTTCCTCCGTCGCCCGCGCTTCCTGGAGCGCCGCCTTCAGCGCTTCGCGGAACCGCTTGCGGATCCCCTCGCTCTCGTCCCCGCTCGCCACGCCGTCCGCGCGGCAGCGCTCCGCGTACATCACCGGCTGGCTCTTCTTCTTCTCGATGATGCGGTACATGAGCGGGTGCGTGAAAGATGGATCGTCTCCTTCATTGTGGCCGTACTTGCGGTAGCAGAAGATGTCCACGACGGCGTCGCGGCCGAACGTCTGGCGGAAGCGCATCGCAAGGTCCATCGTGTAGACCACGGCCTCCGGGTCATCCCCGTTGACGTGGAACACTGGTACGGGGAGCATCTTCGCCACGTCCGTAGGGAAGAACGTGGAGCGCGCGTCCCGGGAGGAGGTGGTGAAGCCGATCTGGTTGTTGATGATGACGTGGATCGTCCCGCCGGTCTTGTAGCCTCGGAGCGTGGAGAGGTTGAAGGTCTCCGAAACGATGCCCTGCCCTGAGAACGCCGCGTCCCCGTGCAGCACGATGGGCACAACCTGCTTGCGGTCCGTGTCGCCGCGCTCCCGCTGGACCGCGCGCGCCATGCCTTCCACCACCGGGTCCACCGATTCAAGGTGGCTCGGGTTCGCCACGAGGTTCACCTTCACGCTGCGCCCGTCCGCGTGCCGATGCTCCGTCTCGAAACCGAGGTGGTAGCGCACGTCTCCGCTGCCGCCGTAGTCGTCCGGGTTTTCGATCCCCTCGAACTCGCGGAAAACGTCCGACAGGGGCTTGTTGAGGATGCGGTTGAGCACCGTCAGCCGGCCCCGGTGCGTCATGCCCATGATGATCTCGCGGATCCCCATGTCGTGCGCGCTGTCCACGACGTGGTGAAGCGCCGGGATGACGGCCTCCGCGCCTTCCAGGGAGAAGCGCTTCTGGCCGATGAAGGCCGTGTGCATGAAGTGCTCGAACTCCTCCGCCGTGATGAGGTCCTCCAGGATGACGCGCTTCTTGTCCCGGTCGAAGAGCGGTCGGTTGCGCGTGGACTCCATCTGCTGGATCAGCCAGCGGCGGATGGGCTTGTTCTGGATGTGGAGGAACTCCACGGCCACGGTGGAGCAGTAGGTCTCCCGCAGCGCCTTGAGGATCTCCGAGAGCTTCATCCTGGTCGAGGACAGAACGTTCCCTGCCCAGAACTCCGTGTTCAGGTCGGAATCGGAGAGTCCGAACTCCTTGAGGGTGAGCTGTTCGTAGGTGTGGGCAGGCTCCGCGTAGTAGTTCTTCTGCTCGCCCTCGGCGGGCGCCAGGGGATTGAGGTGGGCATAGAGATACCCCACGTCCCGGTACGCCCAGAGCAGGCTGTCCACCCGGCTCTGCTTGTACACGGTGTCCGAAGGGACGAAGCCCTCCGTGCGGGCAACCCCCGCCTCGGCCCGCAGTAGGTTCTTCCGCGCCTCCTCTTCCCGGAAAAGCTCGTCCCACTGCGGC
>DATKLM010000034.1:0-2745 GCA_035542415.1 Spirochaetia bacterium | reverse complement strand
TGCGCGCCCCCCTGCACGCCCTGATCCTCGACCTGGACGGCGTCCTCGCCGACACCGAGCCCATCCACGAGCGCTCGTGGGACTCCGTCATCACCGGTATTTCCGCGGAGAGAGTGGCACGGGAACGGAGCAAGTGGGCCGGCATGGCGAGCGCGGCCATTGCGCGCGAGCTCATCGCTACCTTCGGCCTCCCCCAGACGGTGGAGGAGCTGCTGCGGGAAAAGAGACGGCGCTTCCGCGAGATCCTTCACGAGGAGCTCATGCCCTTCGAGGGGCTCGCGGAAGAGCTGGCCCGCTGGAAGGATTTCCCCCTGGCGCTTGCGACGTCCGCGTCCCGGCCGGAAGCGCTGCATCTCCTGGAACGGCTGCAGCTTCCCATCGACTTTCGCCACGTCGTCACGAGCGACGACGTGGCCCGCTCGAAGCCCGCTCCGGACTGCTACCTGCTCGCCGCCCGGCTTCTGAAGAAAAAGCCGGAGGACTGCGCCGCCATCGAGGATTCCGCGCACGGGATGCGCGCGGCCGTGGCTGCCGGGCTTCGCGTGCTCGCCGTGTCGGAGTCCTCCCTGGAGTTCCTGCCGCAGGGCGTGGAGAGGGTGTTTCCGACCACCGTGGAAGCGCTGCGGTGGCTCAGGAACGGCCGATAGCGCCGCCGCGGTCCTCCGCGACGTTCAGGACCGCGAAAGCATCGTATTCGTACTCGCCGGCGAGATTGTCTTCTCCCGCCCGCCGTGTATTGGCAATCCGGATCGAAAAGGCTTCGCAGATCGCGTTGTGCGTGATCTCGTCCAATCTCGCGCGGCTTGTCCGGCCGGCGATCAGCTTGATGAATCGCGGGTAGAAGGGCAGCCCGGGGATTCCGCTGGCAAAGGATTCGGTCTTGTCGCGCAGCGTGTGCGGGGCGTGGTCCGTCTCGATCCAGTCGATCTCGCCGTCCAGGAGACGCCGCAGCATGAGAGAGGGCAGGGGAAGGGGCCGGAGGGGCGGATTGACCAGGAGATGAGCGCCCGCGCTGCTTTCCATCATGCCCGCATCCAGGAGCGCATGGTGCGGCGTGAGGCCGCACGTGACGCGGAACGGGGGCTCCGCGGCGTGCTTGCCCCGCAGAAGGTCGAGCGCCCAGGGCGTGGAGATGTGGCACACGTGCAGGGTGCCGGCAAAGCCCGCTGCCGCGGCAAGCTCCCGCTGGTCATCCACGGAGGCCACTTCCGCGGCCGGGGGACGGGCCCGGGCGTGGCTCACCGGCCGCCCGGGATCCCATTCCGCGGACCGCAGGAGCGCCTGCTTCTCGCAGTGCACGGCAAGAACGCCCGTGTATCCCAGCTTCGCGAGGGTCCGATACACGAGAGCCTGCGCGTCCCGTTCCACGATCCCCATCAGGCCGGTAGAGTGACCGGCAAACATCTTCAAGCCGACCACCCGGGGGAAGAGCTCCTGCCACGCTCGGACAACGCCCTCGATCTGGCGCTCGTCCGCGGTGAGTCCTGCGTACAGCCCATGGAACAGGGGAACCGCAAGCGAGGCGAGCGCCGCGTCCGCGTCCTGGATGCGCCGGAGAATCGCCTCACGGGAGATGAGCGGCGGGTCCGTGTTGGGCATCTCGAAGACCCCGTCCAGCCCGGCCCGCCACGCCACCGACAATCCGTGACGCAGCGTCTCCTTTGACTTCTGGTTCCAGTCCCGCAGGTGGACGTGGGGATCGATCATTTCCGTCAGTCGGGGTAGGGAACCGCCTCGATGGTCCGCGGGAGGCTTCCCGTGAACGCCGCTTTCTCCTCCGCGCTCACCTTGCGATGGGAAATGGAGTACGGCCTGCGGCAGTAGCGGCAGCGCATCGCGCCGCCGTCATTGTAGAACCGCGGCGGCACGTCCTCATTGATCACGCGCGTGATGCAGTTCCCGTTTGCGCACAGAAGGTAGACGTATTTTTCACGGATGGAGCCGCCGGCGATGACGTCGATGGTCGGCTCCGGGGATATCAGCGCGATCTTCTTCAAATCACGCTCGCTGAGCTCGGCGAGGCTCGTCTTGATGAACGGATTCTTCTTCTCCGTGATCACGGCCGTCGTGCAGGAGTATCCGCGATTCTCCAGGTCCAGGGCGTCCGAGACGGCACGCAGGGACCCGGGGGCGAGGTGATCGATGACGGTCCCATCGTGGATCTTGTCGATGAACATCCCGCTTTCCTTGGTTCCGCGGATCTGCCGGGGGACACGGTTGTTTCCGCGGCCAAGCTCCGCCGGCAGGCGGCTGTCGTAGCGCCGGTACCCGTCGTGGCCGAGCATCTCGTGCAGCAGCGCCTTGCGGAGGAAGATCCCGAACTCGGCCTGCGTAAAGAACGCCTGCGCCGGGGTGAAATACACCCGGTAGTCGATCTCCGCGATTTCGCTGTTGACCGGCAGGGGATGGAGGACGCGCACGTCGAACCCGCGGACCTTTTCTTCATCGATGCGGTACTGGCCCATCATGGCGATGATGTCCTTCTGCGTCACTCCCGGCATCCGTTCCAGCTGGGGCCGCGTCATGTAATAGAAGTCCACGTGTCTCATGACGCCGCGGACCGAGTCCTCCCGCACCACGGTGACCCCCTGGGCGGCAAGAAGGGCTGTCAGGTCTTCCGGCATGCCCAGGAAGTCCTCCGCGGCCCATCGGATGGTGACGTTGTCGAAGTGCGAGAGCGCCAGACTGAGGGAACGGACCGTCCGGCCGTGGGAGAGATCTCCGCCAAAGCCCACCCGCAAGCCG
>DATKLM010000033.1:0-20672 GCA_035542415.1 Spirochaetia bacterium | reverse complement strand
CTGGGACATGAAGGACGGCATCCCGACGAACAAGCCGACGTTCATTTTCAAGATCCAGGACGCGAAGAAGATCATGGTTCTGGAAGTGAAACCATAGCCGGGGACGGCGGCGTCGCGCTCGAAGAAGCAAAGGGGGCCGCGAAAGCGGCCCCCTTTCATTTCGACTCCGTCGTCAACCCTGGCTCAGCTTGTCCTCCCTTTTCTTTTCAGCTACAGTTTCCGCAAATCCGGATCGGACGAAGGAGCACACACCGTGAGCGAAGCGAAGAAGATCATGATCCCGGACCTCCTGGCCATGAAACGGGAAGGGAAGAAGATCACGATGATAACGGCCTATTCCTATCCCCAGGGCCTGATCGTGGACGAAGCGGGAATCGACATCATCCTCGTCGGAGACAGCCTGGGCATGGTGGAGCTGGGCTACCGCGACACGGTGCCGGTCACCATGGAGGAGATGCTCAGCCACACGAAGGCGGTGGTCCGCGGCGTCAAGCGCGCTCATGTTGTCGGGGACATGCCCTTCATGTCGTACAACATCTCGCGCGAGCAGGCCGTGGCGAACGCCGGGATCCTCTACAAGGACGGCGGGGCGGATTCCGTGAAGCTCGAGGGAGGCCTGGACATGGCCCCCGTCGTGGAAGCGATCGTGAAGGCGGGCATCCCGGTGTTCGGGCACATCGGCCTGACGCCTCAAACGGCGAACCTCCTGGGCGGATTCAAGGTGCAGGGCAAGTCGATCGACCAGGCGAAGAAGGTGGTGGACGACGCCGTCGCACTCGAACAGGCCGGCGTGTTCGCCATCGTGCTGGAGGCCATCCCCCGGCAGCTTGCCGCCATCATTACGGAAAAGGTCGGCATCCCCACCATCGGCATCGGCGGCGGCCTGGACTGCGACGGCCAGGTGCTCGTGCTGCACGACCTGGTCGGGCTGTTCCGCCGGTTTACCCCCAAGTTCGTAAAGGTGTACGCGGACGTTTATTCGATTCAGCTCGAAGCTGTCAGGAAGTACATTGAAGACGTCCAGAGGAAGTCCTTCCCCGCGGAAGAGCACACCTTCACCATGAAGGAGGAGGCCGTAGCCGAGCTGCGCAGGTCCCTCGGCCTCTAACAGCTGAAAGAGGGGTCGCCGAAGGGCTGCCTGGTCTCTCCCGTGGTTCCCCCGCGTCATCGGATTCTCTTGTTTGTCGGCCTTCCAGCCCACGGAATCGAGTCTTGCGACATGCCCCGACAGTCTTCATCCAACCGAAAATCTCCTCAACCCGTTTGCGCGCTCGTCGGCTCACCCAAGAGCCGGGGTGACGCACCGTGCGGCCATCAATCGCTGTGCAGATGGATCGTTGGGCCACATGCGGAGTTGCCTGCAAATGCAAGCGGTTGGCTACGAGCGCGAGCCGCTGAGGGCCTCGCGGAAGCGCGCAGGGTCAGCGCGAAAGCCGACCACCCTGTTGCCTCCCTCGCGGGACGCCTTGGCAACTGCAATGTCTGCTTCCTCGAGAAGGTCCCTTCCGTCCAGGAGCCTTCCACCGCGGGAGGTCACGCCGATCGAAACGGAGCGCGGCTTTCCGGCGATCTGCTCGTGGGAAAGCCTCACGCGGAGGGCATTCAGGGACTTCACGGCCGTGTCGATGTCGTTTTCCGGCAGGAGGATCGAGTAGGATTCGCTTCCGGACTCGAAGATGCAGTCGGGCAGCGGATACATCTCCCGCAGAATCCGCGCGATCTCCCCATAGACGATCGAAAGCGCCGAATCCGGGAACCTCTCATCGAGATGGATCCGGGCCACTCCCAGATCCTGGTCAGACGCCGATGCCCGCTCCAGCTCGGCGCTGAGCCGGGCATCGAGATGTTCAGCCCAGACAAGTCCGGTTCTGGGTGACGTCAGGCCCTGGCCGGCGGGAAGGCCGGACGGAGGGCCGGAAGCAAAGCCAGACGATGGCGGGGGGGCAGGACCCGAAGGGGTCTCCCGTGGCGGCGGGGAGCCGGAACTGGCGCTGGGACGCCATCCCCCGCCCGGAGGACCGCTGGGATGCG
Organism: Spirochaetia bacterium; assembly: GCA_035542415.1. Classification (GTDB taxonomy): domain Bacteria; phylum Spirochaetota; class Spirochaetia; order SZUA-6; family Fen-1364; genus Fen-1364. The sequence goes on along the minus strand of DATKLM010000033.1, from coordinate 18,641 downwards.
AGGGCGGCACGTCCTGGGAGACACTCGTCACGATAAGAATGAGAACGCCGCTGATGAGCAGGAACGCCAGGAACAGGTAGAGATCGTCACGGACGATTGGATAGAGATCCTCCCTGCCCATGATGACGAACACCCCGTCCAGCGTCCTCGCTGCCGGCCCGTCTCCCAGCGTGCTGCTCAGCGCAAGCTCATAACCCCGGGTGATCCGGTAGACGGGTGTTCCCCGCCACTGAGGGCTGGGGGAGGCGGGCTCTTCGAGGTAGGCCCGGTTTCGCGTTACAAGATACAGGAGTCCTTCGTCCGGGGAATGAACGGCTGCCAGGAGGAGGCGGGGCTCCGCGTCGAACAGGGCGCGCATGTCCCTCCGAAAGCCGGGAGACGAAAAGGCATCAGGGGCGGAGGCGGCAGACGTTACACGGGCGGTGATTGCCGTCATCCTGTCGCGAACCTCCGCTGCGTTGTGTCCCCGCAGCGTCTCGATCCGGTATCCCGTCAACCCGACGACGAACAGGAAGAACGCCAGACTGACGGCGAGGAAAAAATAGGAGATGCCTTTGCTCATGCTCCTCTCCCGATTGACGGTGGAGTATAATCAGCGGGGTGGCCGCGGAGAAGGCCGGCCGCGCCGTTCCTCCAGACTGGCGGGAGAGAGGAGCCAGAGATGCGGATCAGAAGGAGATTCCTGCCTCCCGGGTGGTATCCCGATACCGCGGAGCGGACCCGCGAGATGATCGGGCGGCTGTCGCGCGGAGCGCCGGCGCCGACGGGGCAGGGGATCGCGGGCGTCGTCCCCCATGCCGGGTGGGAGTTCTCGGGGCGGCTGGCGTTGGAAGTCTTCTCGTCCCTGTCTCGCAGCATCGATACCATCGTTATTATCGGCGGTCATCTTGGTCCTGCTGACGGAATTGTGAGCGCCGCGGAGGAGGCCTACGAAACACCTCTCGGAACGGTGGCAGCTGATCTCGAGCTTCTGGAGGAGCTTCGCGGCGCCATCGTCATCCGGGAGGACCGCGCGGCCGACAACACCGTGGAAGTCCAGCTGCCCTTCGTTCGGCACCTGTTCCCCTCGGCCCGGGTGCTGGGGATGCGCGCCGCGCCTTCAGAAGATGCCCGGAAGCTCGGGGAAGCGATCGCCCGGGTGGAGGAAAGACTGAACCGGCGCATCTGTGTTGTCGGATCCACGGACCTCACCCACTACGGAATGAACTACGGCTTTCAGCCGGCGGGGGAGGGAGCGCGGGCCGTTGCCTGGGTGCGGGAACAGAACGACCGCAGGTTCATCGAGGCGCTCCTGGCGCTTGACTTCGATGCCGCCCTTCAACGCGCCCTCAAGGAGAGATCAGCGTGCTCGGCGGGCGGCGCTCTTGCCGCGCTGACTTTCGCGAGTGAAAAGGGAGTTCGAGAAGGGTCTCTTCTGGACTACTCCACGAGCTACGACATTCATCCGGCAGAGTCGTTCGTCGGGTATGCCGGGATCCTGTATCAGTCCTGACGGATCTGAGCCGAACCGGCCGTGAGGCGCCAGAGGCGACCCAGGGCCCATTGACGGGCCGTCTCGAGCGCGGCCGCGCCGGCTGCGGCGTCCGGAGTCTCTCTGATCACCGACGCGGCAATCGGAAGAATCGTCGAAAGGAGACCTCGCTGGTCGGCGGTCAAGCTCATGATGTAGCGTCCCATGGGCGGGGACGGTGCCGGCAGGTTTTGCAGCAACTGGCGGTAGCCGGGCAGGAACTCCCGCATATGCATCTCCGCTGTCGACGGCTGCTTTCCCCCGTGGAAGAGCTCCGGGCCGGGGTTCGCCTGAAGCTTCTCGAACCGGGCCTTGTAGTGGAGGAGGAGTGACGTGGTGTAGCAGGGAACGCCGTTCTGAACCTCGCGCACCAGGGCGGAGCGCCTGATGAAACTGAAGAACGAGCTCTCCAGCGGGAGCAGGCGGGATTCTCCGCCGCGGAAGTAGTCGTACTGGTACGTTCCGCGGGCGTACGCCTTGCCAGCGGGATAGGAGAAGTCCGCGCCGTATACGTGGATGGTCCGCGCGCCAAGCGCCCGGGCAAGGGAAAATGCCGCGTGGGTGACGCTTCCCCCCGTTGAATCGACGCGCGGCAGTCTCATCCAGTGGATTGAGGCAAACTGCGAGAAAGGATGAGCGCTTGCGTAGAACAGGCACCGGGCACCCGCCCGGCGCGGCAGGAACGCGGGAGAAGCCAGGTCGAAAAAGTAGAGAATATCGCGGGGCATTGCGGCCAGGAAATGGCGATAGCTGTGGATCTGGCAGTCCAGGGAGACGACGGCATCCGGTCGAACACCCTGTTGAACGAGCGCTGGCAGTGACGTGTCCGTGGCAAGAAGAAAGGAAGCGGGACTTCTGCGCGCGAGCAGGGGGATGCCCTGCTCCAGAGAAGGTCCGGCCGCCGTGATGTGCGCTTCACTGCATTGCGGAAGGACAGGAAATGTCTCGGGCGCAGAGGCGATGTTGAGAAGCGTGTTTGCGAACCATCGCTTCCCGAAGTGCGCCTGGACGCTGAAATCGGATCGTATGTCCGCTACCGCGGCGCGGACCTCATCTGCCGCCCGGGAAAAGAACTCCCGCTCCTCGTCGCACCAGGGTTTAAGGAGAACCGTGCGCAGGTCCCGGGATATGGCGGGAAGGAACGAGGAAGCAAGGGAGGCACGGATGTCTCCCGTGCCCGCCACAAGACGGACGCGCGGATCGGACAGGACGGGGCAGAAGGAGAGAGCGCGAAAGAGCGCGTGGAGGACTTGCGGATCCTTTTCTATGATGAGAAGTCCCGTGGGCTCGGGGTCCTCGACGAAGAGTGCGGGAACGAACCCCGCTCCCAGTCCCAGACACGCCAGGTAGCCTGATCCCCGAGTTGCCGCGTAGAGGCGTCGTGCTTCCCTCTGCGGATCAAAAAGCGAATGGAGAGCAACGCTGCCGCCTGCGCGCTTTGCGCAGGGCACCAGGGCGCCGCTTCGCGCCTCAACAAATTCCAGGTGAGGAGCCGGCCGGACCTGGGCTATTCGGGCGGCAAGCCCTGGATCAGCGGCGGCAAGGCACCCGAGGTTCTCTCGGAAGAGCTTTTCCCCGTCAGGCAGCATGGAGCGCCTTCGCGCCGACGGTCTCCAGGAACCCTTTGCAGGTTTCGAGGAGAATCACCGCTGAATCGCGGGCGCTTGACGCATCGCCGAGGCGCGCCTTGCGCTTGGTCTCCAGGAGAAGCCGGGCCTCCAGGGAGTAGGCAAGCTCGAGAAGGGAAGGGCGGCGGCCAAGGGCCGTGAAGCCCTCCGCGCCCCGGGCCGCTTCGAGCCCCGCGGATATGATTCCGACCCACCCATCGAGAATTCCGGCAACGATCCTCCGTCGCTTCTCTCGGGACGGGAATCGAGGATCCGGCGTCAGGTGGTTTCCTGGATCAGAAGGCGTGCATTCACTCAGCATCCGGCGGACGCCTTTTTCATCCAGGCCGGCCAGGCGCGGCAGATCGACCGCGGATGGAAAAAGCCGGTAGGCGCGGCCATCTGCGGACGCTGTTGCGAACCATCCCGCATAAGTTCGAAGAGCCCGGGAGGCTCGTACGGCTCGGTTTCCTTCGGGGGGCAGCGCGTCCTGGTCAGCGTTCCGGCGATAGCTCAGGCCGTGAAATGGCTCGACTCTCGTCGCTTTGAGGAGGAGGAAGAGCTCGAATGCGTTGGGTCGCGCGTGGGAGGAAAGATCGCGGGTGCACATGTCCAGGCCCGCAAATATGACGGGCCCGGTTGTGGATGCCAGGGCCAGATTGAGGGCTGTGGCGGAAACAGTCCCGTGGGGGGCTATGCGCGGAGCCTGAAGTCCAGCCTGCTTCAGAAACGTCTCCTCGATGAGCCCCGGTTGTGAGAGCAGGAGAGGACCGAACGTGCCGCCAGGCGAGGTGACTCCGGGCCGCCGAAGGCGCCAGAGTCCCCGGGCGGCGGAGAGCGGCATGGCAACGGGGCACTGCGGCGCATCGAACTGCAGGTGGGTGACGGCGTAGTACCCCGGATCGGTGATGACGAGCAGGTCAGGCGTCAGGCCTGCGGCCTTGAGGAAAGGAGCGCTGGAGGGCAGCGCCCACAGGTCTGCCTTGGCGCGCAGCTCGAGAAGAAGAGGCGCCGCGGTCTCCAGGCTCGGGCCCGGGGCGGCGATGATGATGGGGCGCGTGCGGGAGCACAGGTCGCCCTGGAGCGCGGAGTCCATCGCCAGGAAGTTCGCGATGCAATTGCGCAGCCACAGCTTTCCGGCGGCAACCGTGGTGACGAAGCTGCCGGTGAGCTCTCTCAGAACCTGCTGCAGGGAGGTCTGAACGCGCCGGGACTCCTCGGGGAAGATCCGTGCCCCGGGCGGCCATTCGATGACCCGCAGGCCTTCCACGTCAAGCTCCCCGAGGCGGGCCCGAAGGAAGTCTGATACTTCTTCTGCGCCCGGGCGCCACGTGTCGGCGCGCTCTGCGGGCGGAGCGGGAAGGTCGCGCGAATACTGGATGGATATGACGCGCGCGGCCGGAAGCCGATCCCGGACGGCCCGGCTGATGTAGCCCAGCCCTTCCCCCAGCACCACGACCGTCGACGCATCGCCCGCACCCAGGGCGGTTTCCAGGTAGCGTTCCGCTTCGCGCACCGGGTCGAAGGCGGAGTGATACGCGCGACCGTCGATCTTCAGGGAGGGAGGACCGGCACGGGAGGCAAAGACCTCGAGCATCAAGGATCAGGAGGAGAGGAAAGCAAGCAGCTCGCCGACGTCCGATCCCTCGTCCGGCCAGAGCCGGGACGTCTTCACCGCGACGCCCGCGGCCGGAAAGGTCCCCGCATCGGATTCGAAGAGCGACCCGAGATACAGGCCCAGTTGATGAGCGAAAAGGTCCAGGTTCGCCCGCGGAAAATCCTGCAGGCAGACGAGGAAGAGATCTGCGCCCAGCGTCACGGCCGACCCCTGGTCCGCGAGGAAGCAGTCGAGGAAGTAGCGCACGTCTTCCGTCAGGCGGAACGGCTCCAGGTCCTCGTGGGAAGAGAGAATGCGCTCGCGGAAGCCGGCGATGGATACCGACGCAAAGAGGAGCTTCCGCCCGCGAGCGGCGAGGGAATTGACGAGCTGCGTGATCTGGCTGGCCGCCGTATCTGCTGCGGGGCGGACTGCGCGGACACCCGTTGGCCGGGCGAGCTTTCCCCGGGCCTTGTGAACAAGCGGTGATGCAGCTGCCGACACCTGTTCGAGGCATTGCAGCATCTGCTCGTCGTCCTTGAAGAGCTGCTTCGTGCTCGTGACGAGGAGAACGCCGGACAGCGTCTCTTCCGAGATGAACGGGCTGAGAACGATCCGGTTCGCCAGGGAAAACTCCCGCGAGGAAAAGAAGGGCTGGAACTTCTTCTTCTCCTCTTCGGTGACGATCAGTGGCTTCCCGTTGGCCAGCGCGTTGAAAGTTTCGTTTGCTCCCAGGGAGATCCGCAGGCGATGGAGCGTGGTCTGGTCGTACCCGACGCTCGCCCAGGGAGCGTATTCCAGCCGGGCGGGATCATAGAGCAGCAACGCACCCTTCAGGATGGAGAGATTCTTCTTGAGCGCCGTAAAGAGGCTGGAAGGAAGTTCGACACCGTCACCCAGGGAGGAAACCTCGGAAGTGATTCGCTGCGCCGCTTCATCAGCCTGGAGAAAAGCTTCCCCCGAGGGCACGGGAGCCCGCGGGGCTTCCAGACCGGGGAAGGGCGCAGCGGGTGCCGCCGTCTCGCCGATAAATCGTCCTGAGGCAAGAGCCTGGAGCGTCCTGTTGAGGAGGCCGCCCCCCCGGCCCCGACCGTCCCGTGTCCGGCCGCCTGAGGACTGACGGTCCCGGCCCGTGGATGCCTCTTCGTGGGAGGAATCTTTCGTGGGACCGCGGGCGCCTGTACCGGCCGCCTTCCGCAGAAGGCCCATTTATTCCCCTAGACCCAGGTCCTCGAAGAGCTTCTTGTAGGTCACGAAGTATTCTGAGTTTGCGAACTCCTGGATCTTCTCATCCGGGAGCGCTTCAAGGAGGTGGTCCATGTATCGGAGCACCGTCCGGATCTCGTCTTTCAGATCCTCAGGGATGGCTCCCGCCCCTTCTCGCGCCGTGGCGCTCGGGGCCGCCGCGGCGGGAGCCTCCTCGGCTGCCTCCAGGTCTTCCACCGGCTCCAGGAGCGCTTCCTCCGCGGAGGTGCCGGCCTGCGCTCCTCCCGTGCTGTCAAGCTCGATCTCGATGGCTTCTGCGGCAGGGGCAGCCGGAAGGTCTTCGGAAACGGATTCCAGCTCTCCGAGCTCGAGGTCTTCAACGGGCGCGGGCCCGGCTTCTCCTCCCAGCGCCTCGGCCTCGGCGGCCAGGGCCTCGAGGTCCACGTCACCGCCAAGCTCAGGCACCTCCGCCTGCGCCGCAGGAGCCTCCTCCGCGAGCTCGAGGTCCGACGCAGCTTCAGGAAGCGCCTCCAGGTCCTCCGGGGCCTCTTCGAGCTCCAGCGTCTCGAGATCCTCCGGCTTCCCCTCACCCGGCCCGCCTTCCGCTTGGGCTGCCGAATCGATCTCCGGCACTCCTTCGAGGTCCAGCTCGGGCAGTCCTTCCAGGTCCTGCGACGGCGCCGCGGAAGCTTCAGCAGACAGATCCTCGAGCTCCAGCTCCGCGGGAAGCTCCTCCGCTTCCCCCGCAGGCTCGGCAGCCGCGCTGATTTCTTCTTCAGCGAGGGGCGTATCCAGCGTCAGCACGTCAGCGGCGGGGGTTTCCTCGTCCAGGCCTTCGAGGCCCAGATCGGGGCTTTCGACGTTCGGAGATTCGGCCGATTCTTCGGTGATCTCCGCCGTGTTCAGAATGTTGTCCAGCTCGTCACCAGTCAAGGCGATAGTTTCGTCCTCATCCTCGTCGAAGAAGCCGCTCTGCGCCTCCGCACCGGCCCGAGGCGACTCCACGGCGGCCTCTGCGCGGGCCTTGCGGAGACCGGTCAACTCTCCGCGCAGCTGCGTAAGGTCAGCCCTGATGGAGCGAAGCTCTTCTTCGATGCGGGCCAGGATCTCTGATGAAGCCCCCCGGGGCCCCCGGGCAGCCGAGGCCGCGGTGGCAAGCTCATCCTCGAGGGCGTCCAGGTCCTCAAAGCGCTCCTGCGACGTTGACTCGGAAAGAGGCACTTCAACCTCGCCCGCCTCCGCAGCGCGCCCCTTGCGGCCGCGCGGCCGGGCAGGCTCATCTTCGACTTCCAGCTCGGGAAGCTCTTCTTCCGCCGCCGCCCGGGGGGATTCCGCCGCGGAGATATCGGGAAGCTCCTCCTCATCCGCGAGGAGAGGCTCCTCGTCGGGGATCGAGAGATCGGAGGCTCCCTCCGAAGGACCGAGCTCGGTGTCGAGCTCGTCAAGGAGTTTTTCTTCTTCCACGGTCAGCGTGCCGTCCCCGGCTGATTCGCGGGAAGCCGCGCCTCGTGACGATTCAAGGTCCGTGAGCTCGAAAGAGCTCTCCGATTCGGACGCCTCGTCGACCTCACGAGGCTCGACCTTGACCCAGACCCCGTACCGCTCGAGCTTCTTCTCCCCCGCGGGGCTGCCCTGTGTTTCCCTTCCCATGATCATCTCCTGAGGAAGCGTTGGCGCTCTCCTCATTGTCGGCAAAACGGCAGGTTCTCTTTCACGCAAATATCAACAGCAAAATGTAAACCGTCGGTTTTGCCGTTGTCAATCCTAGGCAGGGATGGCGAGGGCGAGCGAGTACAGGGATGTAGGATAGCGAGCCCCTGGCCATGGACGGCGAGCCGCCCTCCCTTTCTCCTCATCTTTTTGCGGGCAGCCGCCGTTCATCAGGACAGGAGTCTATGCGCCGCGTTCTCCCCATTCTCGTGCTTGGTTTCTCCGTGGTCTCCCTCCTGATCTGCCTGTTCGGCGACTCCGGCGTGGTGGCATATGCCCGGCTCGACTCCTACCGACGGAAGCTGGCGGCGAACGTCGAGAAGCTGCAGGCGAGGAGCCTCGCCCTTCAGCAGGAGCTCGCGGCTCTCCAGAAGAGCCCCGAGCGCAACCTCGTCATGGCTCGCGGTCTCGGGCTGTACCGGCCGGGAGACGAAGTGGTCCGGCTCGAAGGCCTTTCTTCCTCCGCGCGCATGTACGAGGTGGGAGACCTCCTGCGGCTCAAGCGGGACGGGACCACGCGGAACGCCGTGTTCAAGGCGGCGGGAATCGGCGTGTCGGCCGTACTGGCAGCATTCGCGATCATCATGGGCCGGGCCTCCCGGAGGAAGGCTCATGGTTCTCCCGGCCGCTGATCCTGAAGCCTTTCCGCTGCTCGTACGGACCCTCTCCGGCGGCGGCATCGCAATCATCCCCTGCGACACGATCTACGGGATCGTCGGCATTGCCCCTTCGACCGAGCAGGCCATCCGCGCCGTCAAGGGAAGAGGAGACGACAAGCCCTTTCTCCAGCTGATTGCGGAAGCGTCCTGGGTCGGGAGACTGTCAGCCGTGGAGGCGCCGCTGTCGCTCTCACGCCATTGGCCCGGGCCCCTGACCATCGTCCTTCCTGCCCGGGCAGGCGGGACCGTTGCACTGCGCGTGCCGGATTCCCCCTTCCTCCGCAGACTCCTTGCGGAGCTCGATCGACCGCTCTATTCGACAAGCGTCAACCGGTCCGGCGAGGCTCCCGTGAATACGATGGACGAGATAAGGCGCGGCTTCGAGAAAGACGTCGATCTCGTCCTGGACGGAGGACCGCTCTCCGGCCGGCCGTCCACGCTGGTGGACGCTTCTGTCCGTCCCTGCCGTGTGCTGCGCCAGGGTGCTCTGGTGCTGCCCGGAGAGGATCTTCTCTAGAATACCTTCTCGATCACCTCTTCCATCGTGGAAACCGGATGGAACGTGATCCCCTCCCGAATGTGCTCCGGAATCTCATCGAGGTCTCTCTGGTTCTGCGCAGGGAACACGACCTGCTTGATCCTGTTGCGGCGCGCGGCAATGACTTTCTCCTTGAGTCCGCCGATGGGGAGGACCCTTCCGACGAGGGAGAGCTCTCCCGTCATCGCCAATGACTTTCGGAGCCTTTTCCCCGACGCCAGGGAAAGCAGGGCCGAGGCGAGAGTGATCCCCGCCGAAGGACCGTCCTTGGGCGTCGCGCCCGCGGGGACATGGAGGTGGATGAGGTTCTTCTCCCAGAAGTCCGGCTCAACACCCTGGCCTGCCGAGATATGGCGAACATAGGAGTAGGCGATGCTCGCCGACTCCTGCATCACCTCACCGAGCTTTCCGGTCAGCTTGAACCCCTCCTTGCCCGGGTTCGCCACCGCCTCGATGGCGAGCACCGCCCCGCCCAGCGGTGTCCAGGCAAGACCGATAGCCATGCCCGGCTTCGTGATCTCCGCCATTTCCTCGTCCAGGAAGACCGGTTTGCCGAGGTACTCAGCGAGCGTTTCTTTCTTGATGGAGACGGGCAAGGTCAGCTCCCCCAGGATGCTCTTCCGAGCGATCTTCCGATGGACCTTGTCCAGCGCCTTCTCGAAGTTCCGCAGCCCCGCCTCCCGCGCGTAGCCGTCCGCGATCGCCAGGAGCGCCGCGTTGTCGTACTTGACGGAACCTTTTGCCAGGCCGGCCGCGTCCAGCGACTTCGGGATGAGGTACTTGCGGGCAATGGCGGTCTTCTCGCTGTCGATGTATCCGGACAGCCGGATGACTTCCATGCGGTCGAGAAGAGGGGCGGGAATCGTGTCCAGCGTGTTGGCCGTGGTGATGAACAGGATGTGCGAAATATCGAAGGGCAGGTCGAGGTAATGATCGCGGAAGGCGACGTTCTGCTCCGGGTCCAGCACCTCCAGGAGCGCCGAGGAGGGATCTCCCTGGAACGAGGCGCCGAGCTTGTCGATCTCATCGATCATGTACACCGGGTTCCGCGTCTTCACGATCTTGAGGCCCTGGATGATCTTCCCCGGCATGGCGCCGATGTACGTGCGGCGATGTCCCTTGATCTCCGCCTCGTCACGCATTCCGCCCACGGAGAACCGGAAGAACTTGCGCTGCAGCGCGCGGGCAATGGACTTGCCGACGGAGGTCTTTCCGACCCCCGGGGGACCAACCAGGCAGATGATGGATCCCTTGGAATCCTCCTTGAGCTTGCGGACGGCCAGGTACTCGATGATCCTCTCCTTGACGTCCTCCAGGCCGTAGTGGTCCGCGTCGAGGATCTCCCGCGCCTTTTCCATGTCGATGGTTTCCCGCGAATCGTCGTTCCAGGGAAGGGCGATGATCGTCTCCAGGTAATTGCGGGAGACGGTGAACTCCGGAGAATTTGCGTCCAGGAGGGAGAACTTTTCCAGCTCCTGCTCGACCTGCTCTTTCACCTCGCCCTGGAGCCCGAGCTTCTCCACGGCCTCCTTGAAGCGGTTGTATTCGCTCGTCTTGGCGTCCACGGCCATTCCCAGCTCGGCCTTGATCGCCTTCATCTCTTCCTTGAGGAAGTACTCCCGCTGGCTCTTGGAGATTTTCTCGCTGAGCTGCTCCTGGATCTTTTTCTGGATCTTGAGCAGCTCCTGCTCCTTCTTGATGAAGATGAGCACGTGCTCCATGCGCTCCTGGACGTTCGTCATCTCGAGGATCCTCTGCTGCTCGGCGCGGTCGATGTTGAGGATGGAGGTGATGAAGTCCGCGATCTTTCCCGGATGGTCGATGTTCACCATGGAGAGCCGCATCTCCTCCGAGAACAGGGGATTGTTTTCCGAGACCTGCTTCATCTCGCTGATGAGGGCGCGGGTAAGAGCCTTCACCTCGGCGCTGTCGACGTTCTCATCCTCGACGTACTGGACGACCACCGAGAGAGGGGAGGCGGACTGGAGGACGCGCTTGATCTGGAAACGCTTCAGCGTGGAGATGAAGATGTTCACCCCGCCGTCCGGAAGGTTGATGCGCCTGACGATTTTCGCTGCCGTGCCGATGGTGAACAGGTCATCCGGTCCGGGATTCTCTGCCTCCTCCGATTTCGTGAGAACGAGGCCGATGAAGCTGTCCGCCGCGATGGCCTTCTCCACGGTGTCCGTCTCCGCCGCTGACGGAAGCATCAGGGGGGTGAGGATTCCCGGGAAGATCGGCTTGCCGTGGAGCGGGATGAGGAAGAGCCTCGCGGGCAGAATCTGATCGGCAGGTACGACAGGATGGTCACTCATTGGAATGTCTCCGTTTGCTGATAAAGTACGGCCCCTCGAGGCACGGGTCAAGCCTGTCGAGCTTCTTGCCACTGCCGGCGATCTCAACTATGATCGTGCCGGGGATCTCACCGGCATGTACCGCAGCGTCTGCACCCAGGCAATCGTCCTTCGACGGGAAAGGCTCGGCGAGTTCCACAAGAGCCTCGCCCTTCTCACGGAGGACCGCGGGCTCGTGTATGCCACCGCGTACGGGGCGTACAAGACGCACAGCCGCCTGCGCCTGGGCAGCGAGCCGTTCACGTTCTCTCTTGCCCGCCTGTACAACAATCCGGTCAAGCAGAGCTTCAAGGTGATGGAGCTGGAAATCCGGGAAACCTTCGGTTCCCTCACGGGGGAGCTCTCCCGCATCACGGCGGCCTCCCTCTGGGCCGAGGTCGTGCTCAAGTCCTACGGCGCCGGGGAGACGTCGGACCGGCTCTTCAAGCTCTTCCTCGAGTCGCTGCGCGCGCTGGACCGCGTGGACGCTCGGAGCGAGCCGTACGTGACGATCCAGTTCCTCTGGCGCTTTCTCGCTCTTGCCGGGTACCAGCCTGACCTCGAATCCTGCGGCAGGTGCGGCGCCGCGCTCGCGGAGCGGACCGCCGGCTACCTGGCCACGGACAACGCATTTGTCTGCGCCGGCTGCGATCCCTCGGGGGAGAACCGTCTCCCCCCGGGAGCGCTGCGCTACCTCGCGGCGAGCAGCCGGGCGGCGTTCGACAACGCCGTGGAAATCACCCTCGAGCCCGCCGGTCTTCGTGCCCTACGGCGCGGTCTTCCGCTGATGGCACAGGCGGTCCTCGAAGGGGAGCTCGTCACCCTGCGGCAGGCCGGGGCGGCGTCGTGAGGGTCTTTGCCGCGCTTCCCCTTCCCGGCAAGGCAGTGGAGTCGCTATCAGGCATCGTGGAGCGCCTTCGCGTCCGCGCGCCGCGGGCCCGGTGGGTTTCCCCTGACGCCTTCCACCTCACTTTGCACTTCTTCGGCGAGGTCGACGGCCAGCCGCTTGCCGACCTGTACCGGGTTTTTGAGGACCCGCGGCTGGTGCGTGCCGCGGTGCCGGCGCGCTTCGCGGACCTGGGACAGTTCCCTCCCCGCGGCAGCCCGCGCGTCCTGTGGATCGGGCTGACGGTTGACGGCAGCCCGCTTCATGACTATTGGAAGACATTTGAATCCGTCGTTGCCCCGCTGGGCTGGCAGTCGGACAAGCGGGGGTTCGCTCCGCATGTGACGATTGCCCGGGCGGGCAATTCTCCCGTGGACGGGCGCTGGATGGAGGGAATTGACGTGCCGGAGTTCCCTTTCTTCCTCGGTGAATGCGTTCTGTTCGAGTCGGTTCTGGGCCGGGAAGGCGCGCGCTACGTCCCGCTGAAGAGGATCGCCTTCGAGGGAGGATCGGAATGAGAGCGGTCGACCTGATCGTGAAGAAGCGCGATGGCGGCAGCCTCGAGCCGCAGGAAATCGACTTCCTTGTGGACGGGTTTACCCGCGGCGACATTCCGGACTACCAGTTTTCCTCGCTCCTCATGGCCATTGTCCTGCGGGGGATGAGTCCCGCGGAAACCGCGCGGCTCACGGAGGCAATGATCAGGTCGGGGGAAGTGATCGACCTTGCGGGCGTTCCGGGCCCTCTCGTGGACAAGCACTCCACCGGCGGAGTCGGTGACAAGATCTCGCTCGTTCTGGCCCCGGTTGCGGCGGCGTGCGGGCTGCGTGTGCCCATGATGAGCGGACGGTCCCTCGGGCACACGGGCGGGACCCTGGACAAGCTGGAATCCATCCCCGGATACCGCACCGACCTGCCCGTGGAGCGCTTTGCGCAGGCGCTGCGCGAAGTCGGCTTCGGGATGATCGGCCAGAGTGAAATGGTGGTGCCCGCGGACCGGCGGATGTATGCCCTGCGGGATGTCACGGGGACCGTGGAGTCTGTTCCCCTGATCACGGCGAGCATCATGTCCAAGAAATTCGCGGAGGGAGCAGACGCGCTCGTCTTCGACGTGAAGTGCGGGTCCGGCGCCTTCATGAAGAATCCCGATGAAGCGCGCGCGCTTGCGCGGTCCCTCGTCAGCACCGGAGCGGGGCTGGGAAGGAAGGTGGCTGCGGTCATTACCGACATGGATCAGCCCCTGGGGCGCGCGGTGGGCAACTTCCTCGAGGTGGAAGAATCCGCGGCGTGCCTCCAGGGGAAAGGGCCCTCCGACATCACTGACCTCACCTGCCGTCTTGCCGGCTGGATGCTGGTCCTCGGAGGAAAAGCGGCGGACGCGGGCGCCGGGGAGCGCGAGGCGCGGCGGCGGCTGTCAGACGGGTCGGCGTGGAAGCTGTTCCTGAAGAACGTCGAGTTCCAGGGCGGCGACGTGGCGTGCGTCATCAGGCCGGAAAAAGGTCCGCGCGCGCGGCTCTCAAAGTCCGTGACCGCGCCTCGGGCCGGGTATGTGACGCGGGTGGACGCCTACAAGGTGGGGGTGGCGTCGGTCATCCTGGGGGCCGGGCGCTCCCGCAAGGAAGACAAGGTATTTCCCGGCGTGGGTATCCTTCTCTCGAGGGTCTGCGGTGAGCAGGCGGACCGGGGAGACGAGGTGTGCCGCGTGCTCGGGGAGGACGAGGGCAAAGTAGAGGAAGCGGTCACGCTTCTCGAGTCTGCATGGGAGTACGGTGACCGCCCCGTGTCCCGCGGGCCGCTTGTTCTGCAGGAGATCTCCGCCGAATGACCTGGAACAAGAGCCCCCTCGACTCCGCGGCGGTCAAGGAGATGGCCCGGCGCTACGGCCTGGACCTGCTCCCCGCCGCAATCCTGTCCCGGCGCGGGATCACGTCGCCGGAGGCGCTCCTGTACTTTGTCGAGAGTGACCTGGGGTTCCTGCACAACCCGTTTCTCATGCCTGCCATGGCTGACGCCGTGGAGAGGATCAACGCCGCCATCGAAAGCGGGGAAAAGATCCTCATTTTCGGAGACCGGGACGTGGACGGGATCACGGCAACGGTCCTCCTGTTCGAAGCGCTCGCCGGGCTCGGCGCCGAGGTTCAGTGGATGCTCCCGGAAGGAGAGGATTCGTACGGTCTCTCCCCACGGGCCATCGACAAGGCGCAGGCCGACGGCGTTGGGCTTCTCGTCACGGTGGACTGCGGCGTCTCCAACATCCAGGAGATAGCCCTGGCAGCCGACAAGGGGATCGACACGGTCGTCGTGGATCACCACAATCCTCCTCCCGACCTGCCGCCTGCCGTCGCCGTAGTCAATCCCAAGCTGCCCGGCTACCCGTTTCGCGACCTGTGCGGGTGCGCCGTGGCATCGAAGCTGGAGTGGGCGCTGCGCTTTTCCCGGTCGCCGTTCTTCGGCATTTCGATGTGCCTCTTCAACGCCCGGCCGATGAACGAGGCCATCCGTCTCGAGGCCATCCGCATGACGAACCTCGTCGAGACGTCGCGCATGCAGGAGAACATCATCCCCGGCCTCATTCCCTTCGAGAAGTCGAGGTTTGCCGACTTCGCATCGCGGGACGAGGTGCTCGTACTGGACGCTCCCACCCAGGTCCGCCTTCTCCAGAAGGCCTTCGGTCCGGACGTTTCCGTGTCCCTGTCGGACCTTGCGCCGCTGCTCTCGCAATTCCTGCCGGGCCGCGCGGGGCGCAGCCTCCTGGGGATCCAGCAGGAATCACGGGCCGCACGCTACTCATCCGGGACACTGTCGGAAATCGACACTCTCGCGGAGAGTTTCCGGGCCCTGGTCCTGGCGCGTGAAGAAGCGCGCCTCGCTCCCTGGCGCGAGCGGCTGGATCTGGTGACGCTGGGAACGCTCGCGGACCTCATGCCTCTCGCTGATGAGAACCGCATCCTCGTGCGCTGCGGAATCGCAGCCTTGCGCGCTCCCGAGCGCGGCGGCCTGCGGCAGTTGTTCAAGAGAAAGGACCTGCTGGGAAAGCGGGTGGGGACCACGGAGATCGCCTGGCAGATCGCCCCCCTCCTGAACTCGGCAGGACGGATGGGGGAGCCGGGGGCTGCCACGAAGCTCCTTCTTTCGGCCGCCGCGGATGGTGAGGAGCCGCTCGTTGACCAGTTGTTCGCCCTGGATTCTCAGCGGCGCGCCATGGGGGAGGCGACCTGGTCCCTCGTGCTCGGGCCGGCCAAGGATTCGCTGGAGCGAAGCGGCGGGCGGTGCGTCCTGGTCCATGATGCGCGGATCCAGCGCGGAATCACGGGGATCATGGCTTCACGGCTGCAGGGCTTTTTCAAGGCACCCGCCATCGTCATTGCGGAGGGCGAACAGACGGCAGTTGGATCGATCAGGTGCAACCGGGAAAACATGATCGCGGAATTCTTTTCCCGGCACGCCGGAGACTTTCTCACGTACGGAGGGCACGACTTCGCCGCGGGCTTCAGCCTGGAGAGCAGCCGCCTGTCATCTTTCCTCGATTCGTTTTTCTCCCGGATCGGGGAGATCGAGCTTCCCGCGCAGGGCGAGGAGGCAATTGCCATCGATGCGGAGATCCCCATTGCGCACCTGACGCCGGACATCGTTCGGACCGTCGACCTGTTCGAGCCGTACGGGGAGGGAAACAAGCCGCTCTCATTTCTGACCCGGGGGGTCAAGATCGTCAGCTGCGAGCTGATCGGGCGAAAGGAGCTCAGCCACCTCAAGCTCCTGTTCGAGGCCGGGCGGACCCGGTGGCCCGCCGTGTTCTGGAACGCCGCTGCGAAATTCCCCGGCGAGTTCACCATCGGAGACACCGTGGATATCGTCTATCGCGTGGGACGAAACACGTACGGCGGCAGCGAGAACCTGCAGCTCACCGTCCTCGACCTTCACAAGTGATGGACCTCGGGATGCGCTCTCGAACAGGACGCCGCGCATTTCTGCCGGCCCTGGCCGCCATCATCACGTGGCTGGCTCCTGCTGCCTTTTCGGCGACCCTGCTCGTGACGAACCCAGAGCCTGCCGTCTGCGTGACCTCGGAGGACGCGGTATTCGAGTACACGTGGGGGACCCTCAGACCTCAGACCGGCCTTTTCTCCTTCTCGCCTCCCGGCCTTCCCGCGCTTGCCCCCGTTGTTCACGCGCCGCGCTCAGCCGGACCGGGAGACCTGGTTCGAGTCCTCGTCACGGAAGACGAGGAGCTCGACTCTCTCTCCGCCCAGATCCTCGATTCCCGACAGCACGTGATGTTCCAGGGAGTGGGATTCCGGCCGGAGAGCGCCTCGCCCGGGCACTGGGTCGTCCTGGTCGGCATCTCCTCAGAGATTCCGAAGGGAGAGTACTCCCTCCGCGTGACGGCGCAGGCAGGGGCGCGCAGCGTCATGTTTCTCTCTCCCGTTTCCGTTGTCGAGCGCCTTTTTCGTTTCGAACGCATCCCGCTGAACACGGACCTGACCACGCTGCGGACGGAAAAGGACCCTCGGAAGACAGCCGAGGCGAAAGAGATGGCACGCGTTCTGACTACTCCTCACGCGGATGCGATCTTTGAGGAAGGCACGATCCTCGTTCCGCTTGCCGGTGCGCGAAGGACCTCCGGGTACGGCGACCGTCGCAAGTACGTCTACGCGGACAACAGCGCGGACTACTCCGTGCATGAGGGGCTGGACATCGCGTCTCCCGCCGGGACACCGGTCCCCGCGTGCGGGCGGGGGAAGGTCGTGCTTGCCGGATCCCGGATCATGACGGGAAACACGGTCATCATCGAGCATCTGCCGGGCCTCTTCTCGATCTACTTCCACTTGTCGGAGATCACCGTCAGGCCGGGGGACGTCGTGGCCGAGGGGGACATCATCGGAAAGGTCGGGATGACCGGCCTTGCCACGGGGCCTCACCTGCACTGGGAGATCCAGGCCCTGGGCGTACCTATCGATCCTGTCGCACTCGCTTCCGGTCCGATCCTTGACAGGGACGCGGATTTCGGCGACATTGGGACGGCCAAAGACCCGAAGGGAGGTGAGTGACATAGCCTACATCGAAGTAAGCGATGATGAACCCCTGGAGAAGGCTATCAAGCGCTTCAAGCGCCAGGTAGAGAAGGAGGGGATCATCAGGGAGTGGAAGAAGAGGGAGTTCTTTGAGAAGCCCTCGGCCATTCTCAATCGCAAAAAGAAGGCACTCGAGCGAAAGCGCCTGAAGAGGGCACGCAAAGTTTCGCAGATGAAGAGTTACTGAAAAAAGCCCCCGTGCGGGGGCTTTCGTTTTTGTGGGGGCGCTTCTCTTTCCCTGTCTACAGAATGTGCTTGAGGAAGCGCTGCGTGCGCTCCTCCTTCGGAGAGTTGAACACCTGGTCCGGGGTTCCCCGCTCGATGATCTCCCCGTTGTCCATGAAGACCACCGTGTGAGCCGCTGCCCGGGCGAAGCCCATCTCGTGGGAGACCACGAGCATGGTCATTCCCTCCCGGGCGAGCTCCACCATGACGTCCAGCACCTCTTTGATCATCTCGGGATCCAGGGCCGATGTGGGCTCGTCGAAGAGCATGACCTTCGGATTCATTGCCAGGGCGCGGGCAATGGCCACCCTCTGCTGCTGACCGCCGGAAAGCTGCTCGGGGAAGGACTTCTCTTTTTCCAGGAGGCCGACCCGGGCCAGGAGACCGCGGCCGGCATCCTTGGCCTGCGCATCGGGGATCCTCTTGACGAACCGGGGGGCGAGGGTGATGTTTTCCAGCGCCGTCAGATGAGGAAAAAGGTTGAAGGACTGGAAGACCATGCCGACTTCTTCGCGGATCTTGCGGATGTCCGAGGCGTGGTCTGTGACCTGGTCGTCATCGATCCAGATCTCGCCCGAGGTCAGGTTCTCAAGCCTGTTGATGCAGCGCAGCATAGTGCTTTTCCCGCTTCCCGAAGGCCCGATGACAAGAACGACTTCCCCTGTCTTCACCGACACGTTTGCGTTCTTCAGCGCCACGACCTTCCCGAAGTTCTTGCACGCGTTGACGATACGCACCCTATCTGCCACGACGGGACATCCTTTCTTCCATGAGCGCCACAAGGCGGGAGAAAAACAGCGTCATGACCAGATAGACGAGCGCCACGACGGTCAGGGCCTCGAAATAGTAGAAGGTCTTGGAGGCGAATTCACGCCCCCGTCTCAGCAGGTCCGAGACGGCGAGAATCGAAACAAGGGAGGAATCCTTGAGAAGGGCGATGAACTCGTTTCCCAGCGGAGGAAGGACCACGCGCACCGTCTGGGGAAGGATCACGTGCCGCAGCGCCTGGCCCCGGGTCAGCCCGAGCGCGATGGCAGCCTCCATCTGTCCCCGGTGGATGGACTGAATGCCGGCGCGGAAGATCTCCCCGAGGTAGGCGCCATAGCAGACCGTCATGGCAATGACGGCTGCCATGATGTCCGGTACCTGCACGATCTTCCCCAGGGCGTAGTAGATATAGAAGATCTGCACGAGCAGGGGGATCCCGCGGATGATCTCGACGTAAATGGTGGCGATCCGGTTGACGATGGTGATGCGCGAAATACGGCCGATGCCCGTGATGAGGCCCACCACGAGCG
>DATKLM010000032.1:0-27612 GCA_035542415.1 Spirochaetia bacterium | reverse complement strand
CCTCGACACGTCCCTGGGAGAGCTTCAGCCCTACATCTCCTACACCCTCGAGCTCGTGCTCAACGGCTCGATTTCGGGGACTGGACCCGTGGGCGGCAACGACGCGGTCAATCACTACATCGGCATCGGACTGTCTTTCACCTATTGAAAGGCGCTCTTTCGATCCGATACTGTGGCGCTGAATGCAGACGTCGAATGCGATTTTCATCACGGGAGCTTCCTCAGGGATCGGCCACGCCTGCGCCGCCAGGCTCACGCAGCGGGGATTCCATGTCTTCGCAGGGGTTCGGAAACAGGCAGACGCTGACCGGTTGAAGAGCGAAACGCGCGGGGGCCTCACGCCGGTCATGGTGGACGTTACGGATTCCGCCTCCATCTCCCGGGCCGTGGAGCTTGTGCGCGCCTCTCCTTTTGGCGCTTCTCTGCGCGGCCTGGTGAACAACGCGGGAGTTTCCGTTGCCGGACCGCTGGAAATGCTGCCCCTGGACGCGTTTCGGAAGCAGATCGAGGTGAATGTCGTAGGTCAGCTGGCGGTCACCCAGGCGTTCATTCCGCTCCTCCGGGCGGCGGGCCGGCCGGCTTCGCGCGGGCAGGCGGGAAGCGGACGCATCGTCATCATGGGCTCGATCCTGGGACGTTTCTCCCTGCCCTGCCTGGCGGCATACTCGTGCGCGAAGTTCGCCCTCGAGGCGATGGCGGACTCCCTCTCCATGGAGCTCCACGGCAGGGGAATAGCAGTGACAATCATTGAGCCGGGAAGCATCGCAACTCCGATCTGGGAGAAGTCCGAGGCAAGCGCCTTCGAGATGGCAGGGGATTTCTCGCATCCTCGATGGGATCCGTACCGCGAGATGATCCTGTCCTTCAGGAAATACGCCGAAAGCCTCAGCCGGGGGGGAATATCTCCGTCACGAGTGGCCCGCACCGTGGAAAAAGCTCTGACGGCGACCCGTATGAGAAAGCGCTATACGGTTGGCTGGGACTCACGCCTCCTCGGCCGCCTTGTGCCCCTCATGCCGATGTCACTTCGTCAAACCCTTCTCCGGGGCGTCGTGCTCCGCAGGTAGTCCTGCACCACTGACATCGCGACGGAGATTCCATCTTCCCCCCGGATGGCGTTGCCCAGCCGGCGACTTCTCTCCGTGATGTCCCTGTCTTCCAGGATCTTCCGGATGGCAGACTCCATGCGGTCCGCGGTCAGCAGTCTGCGCGGGATGGGGCCCGCGCCGACTCCCAGTTCCCTGACCCGCCTCCCCCAGAAGAACTGGTCCGCGAAAAAAGGAACGACAATGGAAGGAACCCCGGCTCTGAGAATTGCCGCCGTGGTGCCGGCGCCGCCATGATGGATGGCAAGTGAGACACGCGGAAACAGCCATGAGTGGGAAACGAATCCAACCGGCAGAATCGTATCCGGCAGGTCCTTTGTCTGGAATCCACCCCATCCGGTGGAGAGAATGGCGCGCTGCCCGGTTCGACGGACTGCCTCCAGGATGTTCTGAGTCATGAGAGTCGAGTCCGCGCTGGTCATGCTGCCAAAGCCGATGTAGATCGGAGCCGGTCCCGCGGCAAGAAAATCGCTGAGCTGCCTGGCAGGTTTCCAGTCCTGCTGGTCCTCCAGGAACCAGTAGCCGCACACGGTCCGCTGGGGGGGCCATCCAGGAGGAGTGGGGATCACGGACGGACTGTAGCCGTACAGGAACGGAATCCCCGCTCTTTCCAGGCGTCTGACCGGCGAGAGAAAAGGCAGCGGAGGGATCCCGAGCTCTCTGCGCCAGCTCCTGTTCAGGGACCTCAAGAGCTGCCAGTACAGCTGTTCAACGGCGACCCCGCTCAGCCAGTTTCCGGCCGCGCCGAGCGCCAGGTCCGGCGTCATGATGGACGGGAAGGCAGGGGTCGGATGGAGCGGATACAGCGCGGCCGGAATTGCCGGGATGCGCAGCGAGTCCGCCACGGAGAATCCCGGTATGGAAAGGGGAAGGCTGAAAACCAGTGCATCGCTGCCTTCAGCAGCTTTCAGGGCGTCCCGGGACATGTCCCCGATGAGGTTCCGCGCAAGGGCGCGCGCCCGGGAGAGAAATTTCACGTAGCTGTTCGTGGAGCTGAGCCACGCCATGCCCTTGGGGCCGTTGACGATGTCGACCGGGTTTCCCGCAATGAGAGCGAAATCGAGCCCGGCCCGGCGCGCCATGTCCCGGAAGTTCCCATGGCTTGCGAGCCTGACGGAGAAGCCCGCCCGCGCAAGCCCGCCGCCAAGGGCCACGTAGGGCTGCACATCCCCCTGGGATCCGACCGCCAGCACGGTCACTTTCATAGGGCCTCGCGTGTCTCAGCCGCACTATCCATAAGCGGAAGAAAGGGCTATACTACAATCTGATGTATTGTAGTCGTATCCGAACCAGGCCGCCCGGTCAACTCCATCTCCAAAAACTCTTCATGGAGCAAACATGAGAATCGAATCCATCGGCGTCAGCGTGCCCACCAGAAAGATAACAAATGAAGACATCCTGCGGCTCCTGGAAGAGAAAAGCAACGGCATTTCGCCGCTGATCCTCAAGACGTACCAGAGAATGGTCAAGGGCCTGTTCACGATGGCGGGCTCGGACATCCGCTACATCAGGGACACCGACAAAGACGAAAAAGCGGCGGATTTCATCATCATGGCGGTGGAGGGGGCGCTGGAGAAGGCGAACCTCAGGCCGCAGGACATCGACCTCCTGATCTACTGCGGAGTCGGAAAGGGCTTCCTGGAGCCGGCAAACGCGTACTTCTACGCCCAGAAGATGGGCATGAGCTGCTCCTGCTTCGATATCGTGGATGCCTGCATGAGCTGGATCCGGGCGCTCGAGGTATCCTATGAGTTCTTCAGGAGCGGCCGCTACAGGCACGTCATGATCCTGAACGGGGAGTTCAACATCCAGCACGGCTTCCCCGACAACTTCAAGATCCAGAACCTCCGCCAGATCGAGTACACGTTCCCTACCTACACCATCGGCGAAGCGGCGACGGCCACCATCCTCAGCGCATCGGACAGCGAATGGAAGTTCGCCTACAAGTCCGTGCCGGCGCTGGCTGACCTTTGCACCATTCCCCTTGACGGCTATGAAAACTTCGTGGACCCGAACAAGCGCATCGGGAAGAACGGCGTCTACAACTTCGTTTCCTACGGCAAGGAGCTGTTCGACGCCGCGCGTCGCTACCTTGTACCCGTCGTGAGAGAACTGGTGCCGGACTTCGACGAGCCGGATATCTACTTCCCCCACGCGGCCTCGGACGCCGCCTATCTCAGCGCCAGCCGCGACGCGGCCGTTCCGGAGGAGAAGATGTACGCCAAGGTGTTCCCCGCGTACGGGAACGTCGTGTCGGCGAGCATCCCCATGGGGATGGACATGGCTCTGAAGGAAGGCCGTCTGAAGCGGGGGCATGACGTGGTTCTCTGCCCCGCGAGCGCGGGAATGGTCTATAGCGCCGTGCGGTTCGTGTACTGATTCCCGGGAGGTATGGGGAAGCTCTCCATCATCGCCACTCCCATCGGAAACCTCGAGGACATTTCCCTGCGCGCGCTGCGCGTGCTGGGGGAGCTGGACGCTCTGGCCTGCGAAGACACGCGCCGCACAAGGATCCTCTTCGAAAAGCACGGCATCCGCAGTCCACGCACCATTTTCTCCTACCGGGAGGCAAACGAGCAGCAGGGAGCCTCGCGGATCATGGGACTGCTTCGAGAAGGGCTCTCCGTCGGGGTCTGCTCGGACGCCGGGTACCCGGGCATCAGCGACGCGGGGTACCGGGTCATCACGCAGGCTCTTGCGGAGGGAATCAACGTGGAGGTGATCCCCGGCGCCGGCGCCATAGAGCCCGCGCTGCTTTCCTCCGGGCTCCCCACGTCGAGCTTCACGTTCAAGGGATTTCCCCCGCGAAAGCCGGGAGGCCGCCGGCGGTTCCTGGAAATGGAGAAGGATCAGCCGCACACGCTGGTCTTCTATGAGTCCCCCTTCCGGCTCCATACTCTCCTGACCGATGCCCTCGCCGTCCTGGGAGACAGGCGCGCATCGGTAAGCATCGAGCTGACGAAGCAGTTCGAACGGACGGAGCGCGGGAGCCTCGGAGAGCTGTGCGCGCGCTTCCAGGACTGGAAGGCCCGGGGAGAAGTCACCGTCGTCATTGCGGGCAGTAATCCGAAGTTCGCGGGAGGATCCCATGGGGAAGCTCTGGGAGAAGACGTACAGCCTTGACGCGCTCGTGGAGGCGTTCACGGTCGCGAACGATCCCATCCTGGACGCCCGTCTCGTCAACGCGGACTGCGTGGCAAGCATGGCGCACGCGACGATGCTCGCCTCCATCGGCATCCTCTCCCCATCGGACCGCGATGCCCTCCTGAAAGAGCTCGGCGCAATCATCTCCCTCAACGAGGAGCGCCGGTTCGTCATCCAGCGCTCCGATGAGGACGTCCACACGGCCATCGAGAACCATCTCGTGCGCGCCCTTGGTGACGCCGGGAAGCGGATTCATACCGGGCGCTCCAGGAACGACCAGGTTCTCACCGCGCTTCGCCTCTGGATGCGCGGCTTCCTTTTCTCCTTGCAGAAGTCATGCCTGCGTCTCGTGGAGCGGCTCCTGGACGCCGCCCACGCACATCAAAAGACGCCGATGCCCGGGCGCACGCACTTACAGACCGCGATGCCGTCCTCCGTCGGCCTGTGGGCAGCAGCCTACGCTGAAGAGCTCCTGGATGATGCGGCGGCCGCGAAGTCCGCGTTCGACCTGGTGGACTGCTGTCCCCTCGGCGCCGCGGCAAGTTACGGCGTTCCGCTTCCCCTCGACCGCGAACAGACGGCGAGCCTGCTGGGTTTCGCGCGGGTCCAGAACAACGTGCTGTACGCCAATAACAGCCGCGGAAAATACGAGTCCATCGTCCTGTCAGCCGTCCAGCAGGCGGCGCTGACGCTGGGCAGGCTCGCGCAGGACCTCATTCTTTTCTCCCTGCCGGAGTTCGGCTACTTCACCCTTCCCCAGGAGCTCTGCTCGGGGTCGAGCATAATGCCCCAGAAGCGCAATCCCGACGGGCTGGAGCTCGTGCGGGCAAGGAGCGCGGCGATTGCCGGGGACCTGCTTGCCGTGACCGGGGTGCTCCACGCGCTGCCCAGCGGATACAACCGGGACCTCCAGGAAACGAAAGGGCCGTTCTTCCGAGGGTGCGAGACTGGGCTCTCCATCGTCAGGATCATGGACCTGACGATTGAAAAGCTGACGGTCAACGTCGAGCGCCTGAAAGCGGCGTTCACCCCGGAGATATTCGCGGCGGACCGCGCGCTGGAAATAGCGGCTGACGGCACCCCGTTCCGGGAGGCCTACCGCGACGTGGGCCGCAACCTGTCCGCCCTGGAGGGCCGGGACCCGGTGGAAGCGATCGGGCGCAGAACGTCCATCGGAGCTCCCGGCAACCTCAATCTCGACGCCGCGCGCTCTGCGCTCGCGGAAAAGGCCGCGGATCTCACCCGGACAGAGGCGGCAAAGAGGGCACGGATCGCGAAGCTGGCCGGCCGCGACGTGGAGCTCTTCAGCGATCCGCTGGGATAGCTCCCCGTTTTACCAGTCTTTCAGGATTTGCCCTTCCTCATCGCCCTGCCATATCTTTTTCACATGGCGAACGGATCTCGTGCGGCTGACACTGCCCTGCTTGATGCGTACTCCCGCGCGGTCGTGGAGGGAGTTGAAAAGGCGAGCCCCTCGGTGGTCCACATCGAGGTGAGCGGCGGCGCGCGGCGCGGCATGCGCTGGGGCCCACGCGCGGGTGTCGGACCCGAGGAAGCGCGTGGAACGGGTTCCGGTTTCATCTTCGCGCCTGATGGATTCATCCTGACCAACAGCCATGTCGTTCACGGCATGTCCGCGATGGAGGTAATCCTGTCCGACGGGCGGCGACTGCCGGCAAAGCTCGTGGGAGACGATCCGGACACGGACCTCGCCGTGGTGCGCGTCTTCGAATCCGGGCTCCCTGCCGCCGCGCTGGGAGACTCGGACGCCCTGCGGGTCGGCCAGCTTGTCATTGCCATCGGGAACCCGCTCGGGTTCCAGACAACGGTCACGGCCGGCGTGGTCAGCGGTCTTGGCCGCTCCCTTCGCTCCCAGTCAGGAAGGCTCATTGACAACGTTATCCAGACCGACGCTGCCCTGAATCCGGGAAACTCAGGAGGGCCTCTCGTCACCTCACGGGGAGAAGTTATTGGCGTGAACACGGCGATCATCCTGGGCGCGCAGGGGCTGTGCTTCGCAACGCCGATCAACACGGCCCATTACGTCCTGCCGCGCCTGATCCGGGACGGGAGAATCCGACGAGGATGGCTGGGCATCGGCGGCCAGAATATCAAGATCCCGCCTCACGCGGCACACGTTCTCGGCCTGCGGTCCGAGGCAGGCGTTCTCGTGATCTCCGTTGAGCCCGGCAGCCCCGCGGAGACGGCCGGGATGCGCGAGCACGATGTGATCGTGGAGTTCGACAGCCAGAACATTGCGACGATCGACGATCTTCACAAGGTCCTGACGGATGACCGCATCGGCCACTCCTCTCCCCTCGTCGTCATCCGACGCTCGGAGAGGGTCGTGCTCAGGGCCGTGCCCGGGGAGCCCGCGGACCCGCAGAACAACTAGGGGGCTCGCTTCGCGGCCAGGACATCGGCGGCGGACTGTTTGCTGCCCACCGACGGCCGTGGTATAGTTCATCTTTGAGCCAGGGGGAACGAATCATGAAGAAAACTCTCGTGATCACGTCTCTCGCGATCCTCGTCTTTTGCGCGGCGGCCCACGCGCAGACCTGGTCGGTGCGGTACGTCGACGGAACGGCGGAAATGAAGTCCTCCAAAGGGTGGACAGCTCTCTCCGTGGGCGACCTCGTCCCTCCCGCGGCCAGCGTCCGTGTCTCCCAGGGCGGATCCCTCGAGCTGAACCGGGGAACGGCGCGCATCACCATCATCCGGGACGGGACGTATGACCTCGCTGCCCTGGCAAAGGCTTCCGAGAGGAGCGGAGCGGCGAGCGGCGCCGGTGTCATCTCCCAGAAGGTGCAGTCCCTCACGACCACCAAGCCGGCCGGCACGGCCGTCGGAGGCGTGCGGGCCGCGGACCAGGGTTCCCAGGCCTCCGTGAACTGGGTCGAGGAGAGCGACGAAACACGGAGCGAGGTAGCCTCCCTCTTTGCGCAGAAGAAGTTCCTCGATGCCGTGAAGGTGCTGGACACCGCGATGAACGGGCAGGCATCCGCGCAGGATGAGCAGGAATACCGGTATCTCACCGCCGCCGCGTGGTACGGCGCCGGGGAACCGGCAAAGGCCTGGCGCGCCCTCTCCCGGGTCTCCGCAAACCTCGATGCTCCCTGGTACGAGCACTACGTGCTCCTGAAGGCCCAGGTCCTGGTGGACGCGGCTGACTTCAGCGGCGCGCTGGAGGCGCTGCGGCCCCTTACCGAGCATTCTGCCGGAGAGACCGCGCAGGCCGCCTGGCTGCTCACCTTCTACTGCCAGAAAGGCCTCGGGGATGCCTCCTCCGCCAAGGCGGCGCTCGAATCCGGGTACCAGATCGACCCTTCCAGCGACATCGGCAAGCTCATCGACCAGCAGCGGAGGGCAGACTGATGAAAAAGGAAGTCAAGACAGACGGCGCCCCGGCGCCCATTGGTCCCTATTCCCAGGGGATCATCGCCAGCGGCCGCTTTCTCTTCGTTTCTGGCCAGACGGCCAAGGATCCGGTCACCGGGGAGATGAAACCCGACATCCGGTCCCAGACCGAACGGTGCCTGGAGAACATCAGGGCGATCATCGAGAAGGCTGGAGCCACGATGGCGGACGTTGTGCGGGTGAACGCCTACCTGAAGGACATGGCGAAGTTCGGGGAGTTCAACGAGGTCTACGTTCGCTGCTTCCCGAAGCCGTACCCGGCGCGGACGACCGTTGGCGCGGACCTCCCCGGCGGCGCCTCCGTGGAGATGGACGCAATCGTCGCGCTGCGCTCAGAGTAGATCGAGCACGTCCGCCGGCCTGGCCGCCAGGACCCTGGCGCCCGCCTCCCGAAGCTCCCTCTCGTCCCTGAATCCCCACAGTGCTCCCACGGGGAACATGCCGGCGGCAAGCGCTGTCTCCATGTCCGTGTTCGTGTCACCCACGTAGAGGAAAGAGCCGGGTTCAGCACCGACCTCATGGGCGATGGCGAGGGCCGCCGTCGGGTCTGGCTTTCGCGGTATCTCCGGACGCGCGCCCCATGCCGCGGCGAACGTCCACGAACCGAAAAAGTGTCGCGCGATTTCGCCGACAAAAGCGTCCGGCTTGTTCGAAAGGATTGCCATGCGCACGGCGCGTTCGGCGAGCCCGTCCAGGAGCGCCGGCACCCCCGGGTACGGTCGGCTGCGATTCTTCCAGCGCCGGCCGTATTCATCCCGCATCTGCGAGCGGCAGGACTCGACAACCGGCTCATCGTCCTGCAGGGTTCGCGGGAGCGTGCGGCGCACGAGGAGCTCCACGCCGTCTCCGACGAACCACCGATACTCCTCCGTCGGATGCGTTTGATATCCGCGGGAGGCAAGCACGGCGTTCATGGAGTCCGCCAGGTCGTCCAGCGTGTTGAGAAGCGTCCCATCCAGATCGAAAAGCACCGCGGTGAATCGCATGATTGCCCGCGCAGTATAGCTGTCGCGAATTGACATGGGAAGGGCGAATCTGCACTATGCTTGACATCATGGGACATGCGCAAACGCTCCTCGAGAAGGAAATCGGCGAACAGCCTGATTCCCTGTCCCGGACCCTCGATTCCTGCGGGCCGGCGGTGGAAAAGCTCTGTGCCGAGGTTCGCCGGAGGGACATCTCCTTCGTCATGATCGCGGCGCGGGGCAGTTCCGACAACGCCGGGATCTACGCGAAGTACCTCCTGTCGGCATTCAACGGCCTCCCCGTGGTTCTCAGCACGCCGTCCCTGTACACGTTCTATCACAAGCCGCCGAAGCTCCGGAATGCGCTCGTGCTGGGCATCTCCCAGTCGGGACAGTCGGAGGACATCCTCGAGGTATTGGCGAACGCGAAGTCCCAGGGAGCGATCACCGCCGTGGTCACGGCGGACCCGTCATCCCCCATGGCAAAGACCGCGGACCACCCGCTCGTGCTCGCCACGGGGACAGAAAAGGCGGTCGCGGCCACAAAGACCTTCACCGCGTCCCTGGCCGTGCTCGCCGGCATCTCGGCATCGCTGGAACAGAGCCAGGAGCGTCTCTCCCGCCTGCGGGAGCTGCCGGCGCTGGCATCACGCACCATCGAGGGGGCACAGGAGGCGGCACGGACGAGGGCGGAGAGATACCGCTACATGGACCGGTGCGTCGTCATCAGCCGCGGATTCTCCTACGGGATCGCGATGGAGGTTGCGCTCAAGCTCAAGGAGCTCACGTATATCACCGCGGAACCCTACTCTTCCGCTGACTTTCTCCACGGTCCCATGGCAATGATCGAGCCAGGGTTTCCCGTCATCCTCATCGCTCCGAAAGGAACCCTCCTTGCGCACCTGGAGGATTTCGGGCACCAGCTCCAGGAAAGAAAGGCGGAAATCATCGCCATCAGCGACGCACCGTCGATTCTCTCCCTGGGACACACGCGCCTTCCCGTAGCTGACGGCGCCCCGGAGTGGTTGACCCCGATCCTCTCCGTCATTCCCGGCCAGCTCCTGGGACTCAACCTGGCTCTCGCAAAAGGCCTGGAGGCTGATTCCCCCCGGGGGCTTCGGAAAGTGACGGTCACGAGGTAGCGGGGATGATGACGATCTTCCGGCCGGGGAACCTTCAGTCCTGCGGCCGCCGAACGACGTAGAAGAACAGGATTCCCCCCTGCGTCTCAAACGTCACTTCCCAGGATCCCGGGTCGAACGCGGAGAGGATTTCCCGCACGGCGTGTGGTTCAACGGGACTCTCACCCGGAATCTCTTCAGGGGGAACCTGCACGAACGTCGTTCCGAACACGCTTCCGTCCTTCTTGATGACCCTCTGCATTTCCCGCGCCGCCTTTTCTGGATTCGGGAAAACGTTGAAAGCCATGAGCCCCAGACAGACGTCCACGCAATTGTCGGGGAGCGGCACGCGGTCTGCGTCGATGTTCCACAGCGCCGAGTTCAGGTTTTCACCAAGGAGGGACTTCGCATGGCCCAGCATCTCGAGGGAAATGTCCATGCCCAGGTAGATCGATGTCTGGGGGAGAAAGGAGCCCACCGGAAACGAGGTCCCGCACCCCATGTCGAGAATGATTTTTCCGCCGGCAGCCCTCATGAAGGCCTCCAGCCTTGCCGTGTAGGTGCTCCACGGGCAGGAAAGGCTTTCCACGAGCCTCACGATGGCGTTGTCGTACGTCGCGGACTGGGAATCGAAGGTCCTTTGAACGACCTGTTGGGTATCGGTGAGAGGAAGAGACGTGAGAAAATCCACGATTCCGTTCTTCAGGGGATACACCCTTCCGCATCGAGAGCAGGTGAACGAGTCGCCGTTGCGCGCAAGGTTCACCCTGCAACTCGGGCAGAAGGGCGAAAACAGTTGCATGAATGGTATTGTAGGGCAGGAACCGGCGCTCTGTCAAACAGGCCCGTGTCAAACGCCGTAATGACGGTTTTGCCTGGCGTGACAGTTCCGGAGGGATCGTGACCCGGGATTACTCCGCTCTCCTCAACGAGAGGCAGATCGAAGCCGTCGAATCGGCCAGCGGACCGCTTCTCATCCTGGCCGGTGCGGGCTCCGGAAAGACCCGCGTCATCACCTGGCGGATTGCCCGGCTGATCTCCCGGGGGATTCCCCAGTCGGCGATCCTGGCGGTGACATTCACGAACAAGGCCGCCCGCGAGATGGCGCAGAGGATCCGCAGCATGGTGCCCGGCAAGCTCTCCCGGCTGACCGTTTCCACCTTTCACGCCTTCGGAGCCCAGATTCTGCGTGAAAAAGGCCATCTTCTGGGCTATCGCCCGAACTTCACGATCTATGATTCCCAGGATCAGGCGACCCTGCTGAAGGACACCGCGAATGAGCTCGGCATGAAGGGTGATGCGCTGGACCTTCGCGTTG
Organism: Spirochaetia bacterium; assembly: GCA_035542415.1. Classification (GTDB taxonomy): domain Bacteria; phylum Spirochaetota; class Spirochaetia; order SZUA-6; family Fen-1364; genus Fen-1364. The sequence goes on along the minus strand of DATKLM010000032.1, from coordinate 16,541 downwards.
CCGCGCAGGTGATCTCCGCCGTGAAAACGGGCCGCGCGCAGTGGACGGGAGAGAACCGGCACCTCACGGGGCTCTTCACGGAGTATCAGAGGAATCTGAAAATCTACAACGCCGTCGATTTCGACGATCTCATTGTCCTGCCGACGCAGCTTCTCCACGATAGCACCGACGTGCGGGAGGAACTGTCGCGAAGATACCGCTTCATTCTCGTGGATGAGTTCCAGGACACTTCAACGGGACAGTACGACCTGCTGCGGCTGCTCGTCGGGGAGGAAAGGAACGTCTGCGTCGTTGGAGACGACGACCAGTCGATCTACTCGTGGCGCGGCGCGAGCTTCGAGAACATCCGGCGATTCGAGCGGGATTTTCCGGACGCACGGGAAATCAAGCTCGAGCAGAACTACCGGTCCACCGGCACGATCCTCAAGGCCGCCAATGCGCTCATCGCAAACAACAAGGGCCGCAAGCCGAAGGCGCTCTGGACCGGCCTCCCGGAGGGCGAGCCCATCGAGCTTTTCAACGCCGATACCGAGCAGGAAGAGGCGGAGTTCGTCTGCTCGCGGATCCGGACGCTCATGATCCGAGAGTCGCTGAGCTTCCAGGACTTTGGAGTGCTCGTGCGGGCGAACCACCTGACGCGCGCCCTGGAGGAGGGCTTCCGGAAGGAAAACATCCCCTACTCCGTGTCCGGCGGCATGAGCTTCTTCGAGCGCCAGGAAGTCCGCGACATGCTCGCCTACCTGAAGCTCATTGCCAACCATGACGACGATACGAGCCTTCTGAGGATCATCAATACGCCCCGCCGGGGGATGGGTCGGAGGCTGGTTGAGCACGCGGCCGCGCACGCGGCGGAGCAGCGCTGCTCACTGTTTTCGGCCCTGGCAGCCCTTGCCTCGAAATCGGAGCTCGGACTGGAGGAGAAGGCCCGCTCGGCCGCGGCGGAATTCGTGGACCTGGTGGAGCGGTTCCGCTCGAGGCTCTTCACGCGCAAAGGAATGGCAGCCGGACTGCGGGAGATGGTGGAGGAGATCGACTACTGGGGTCATCTCGTGTCCGAGAACCGGGACGCGCGGGACAAGGACGTCGTGAAGTGGAAGTTCGGCAACGTCGAGTCCCTCATCGGCTCCCTGGCGGATTTCGAGGAGGACCAGGACGCGGTCAACCCGAGCCTCTATGACTACCTGGCCCGGGTGACCCTCGCCAGCAGGGACGATCTCGCCGAGAAGGACGAGGGCGGCAGGGTCAACCTCATGACGATCCACGCGGCCAAGGGGCTGGAGTTCCCGGTCGTTTTCGTTGCCGGCGTGGAACAGGACATCATCCCGCATGCCCGCTCGGTTGAGGAAGCGGACACGAACGTGGAGGAGGAGCGCCGCCTGTTCTACGTCGCGCTGACCCGGGCGGAGCGGAGGCTCTTTCTCTCCTGGTGCTCCTCCCGACGGAAGCTGGGGAAGCCCGTGGAAGCGTTCCCGTCACCGTTCCTTGAGGAGCTTCCCGCCGCCTGCATCAGAATGGACGAGCAGCAGGAGCAGTACACTCCGGACTTCGCCTCCGCGTGGAAAAAGATTACCGGGAATTGACAAGGGAAAAAAGAAAGCCGCCCGCCTCCGCGGGGTATCACGGAGGGGGCGGCCTGTTCTGCAACAGCCGGCGGTGCGCCGGCCCGTTACATGTATGCCCTGAGGAGGTAGCTCCGGGAAGGATGCTGGAGCCTCTTGATGGCCTTCTTCTCGATCTGGCGGATCCTTTCCTTGGTGAGCTTGTACATGCTCCCGATCTCCTTCAGGGACATGGGCCGCTTGCCGTTGAGGCCGAAGCGGTACTGGATGATCTCCGACTCCTTCTGCGACAGCGACATGAGCACGCCGTTGATGTCGCGGCGCAGTGAGTTCTCAATCGCCGTGTCATCCGGGGTCACATGGTTCTTGTCTTCGACAAAGTCCCCGAGAAGGGACGAATCCTTCTCCGAGTACACCGGCGTATCGAGGGAAATGAGCTCCCGCGAAATGTTGAGCAGGTCCGAGACGTGCTCGCGGTCGATCTCGAGCTTCTTGGCGATCATGTCGGTCTCCGACACGAGGAACTGCTCTCCCTGAAGGTCCTTGCGGACCTTCTCGATCTGGACCAGCTCGTTGGCGCGGTTCAGGGGAAGCCGGATCATCCGGGACTTTTCACAGATCGCCTTCAGGATTGCCTGGCGGATCCACCACACCGCGTAGGAGATGAAGTGGTATCCCTTCTCAACGTCGAACCGCTCGATGGCGTTCATCAGCCCGATATTGCCCTCACTGATCAGGTCGGCAAGAGGAAGTCCCTGGTTCTGGTATTTCTTGGCGACGTTGACCACGAACCTCAGGTTCGCGCGGATGAGCTTCTCCTTGGCGAGCTGGTCGTTCCTGGCGGCGCGGCGAGCGAGCTTCTCCTCCTCTTCCCGGGTGAGCAGAGGGATCTTGTTGATTTCCTTCAGGTAGAGAGAGAGGATGTTTTCATCCCCTCGTGAAGTCTTCTTTTCTCTATCGACTATTGCTGTTGCTGCGCTCATTTTTCAACCTCGTGCCCATTGTCAAGCAAAGAACGTGCCAATGGGTCTCAAGAGCCAGATCACAACTATTTACCGGCTAATGAGTTAGAATGCCGCCCGCAGATCGGCTGTTATGAATCATTAACAATGAGTCAATATGACACAGTATGGCGAATAACAGAAAATTATGAATCAAAATATACCACTCAAGAGCTCCTCGTTTGCCGGGGTCCGACCGCAGCACAGCATGAAAGGCAATCCCGAGCCGCACGGACATCGTTCTTCGAGCTCCAGCTTCTTCTTGGTCTGGAAGTTCACTCCGATCACCGGCCCGTTCACGGAGGGCTCGGTGTGCAGGCTCGTGGGGAACACGATCATGACCCGCCGGAAGTTTTCCATCTTCTCGCACGTGGACTTCCCATTGAGGCCGCCGGCAGCCTGGAGGCTTTCCCATGAATCACGAATCAGGTCCGTGATCATGTCCTTCTCCGCCAGGGTGGAGAAGGTCCTCTTGTTCTTGCTCATGAGGTAGCGCGCAATCTGCACGGAAGAAAATGCCTGACAGTCGTCCTCTTCCGCGCTCGCCCGGCGTTCCATGCCGTAGCTGTTCGTCAGCCGGGCAAGCATTTTGCGCGTATGGCCGCGCTTGTTGAGCCTCTGGCAGGAGATCCAGCTCTTGATTGCCGACTGGGAGAAGCCCATGCGCTTGAGGGCAACACCGAGAAAAAGGCAGATGCGATACAGGTCCCGGGAGCTGGAGGCGGGGCACTTTTCCAGCGCCATCTGGAGAAAATGAATGGCGCCGGACGGATTGTGCCGTGCCAGAGAGCGGATCCCGCGGTCGAAGTACATGCTCCAGTGCGAAGACGCCATTCACCAGTAAGGTACAGCGGCCCGGCCGGCTCGGCAAGAACGAAACGGCCCGCAAGGGAGAGAACCTTGACGACGATCGCCGCCTTTGGATATATTCTGGTCAAAATCACTGTCACCCAGTGTGATTCGCGGCAACCACTACTGTTAAGGGAGGACGACTGAAAATGAAGGTTACACCGCTCGGAGATCGCATTCTCGTGAAGATGGTGGAGATGGAGACCAAGACCGCGGGTGGGATCCTGATCCCCCAGACCGCCCAGGAAAAGACCCAGGAAGGGGTCGTGCTGGCTGTCGGGGATGACGAGAGCATCAAGGTGAAGGCAAAGGACCGTGTGATCTACGACAAGTACGCGGGAACAACCATCAAAGTTGGCGGGGAAGAGCAGCTGATTCTCAAGGCCTCGGACGTTCTTGCGAAAGTAGAATCCTGAATCTCCGTCAGGTCTCCGAGTGAGAGGGGGAATGAACTTCCCTCTCTTTTTTTTGTCCGAAGAAGCCGGCAACGGACTTCAGGACCTCGCCGGACGGCGCGATGGCTCTTTGGGTGGACGGCAGGCTCTCCAGGAAGACCGATCCGTACTGGCGCGAGACGATCCGGGAATCCAGCATGACCACGACTCCGATATCGTCGTGCCGCCTCATCAGCCTCCCGAACCCCTGCCGGAGCCGAACCACTGCGTCTGGAAGCGAGAGCTCGGCGAAGGGGTTCCCTCCCCTTGCCTCGATGGCCGCCATCCGCGCCCTCAGGACGGGCTCTGAGGGCACGCGGAAGGGGAGCCGGCACAGGATCACGGCTTGCAGCGTCTCCCCCGGGGCGTCTACACCTTCCCAGAAAGAGTCCGTGGCGAAAAGCACGCTCGATGTCTCCGTCCGGAATGCGTCCAGGAGCCTCGCCCGGTCGTCATCCCCCTGTTTCAAAATCCGGATTCCCGCCTCCGCGAGAACGGGTTGAACCTCCGCGTACGTGTCCCGAAGCAGTGCATACGACGTGAAAAGAACGAGGCCCGCTCCTCGGGACGACTTCAGAACCTCCCCGGCGAACCTCGCCACAAAGGACCGGTACCCGGGCGAATCCGGGGGCGGTGCGTCCGTCGGCACGCCCAGGAGGACATTCTCGCGATAATTGAATGGGGAAGGAAAAGTCCTGAAAAGGGGTTCACGCGCGCCCGGTCTGTCCAGCCCGATCCTCCCGGCCCAGAAGGAGAAGCTGTCGGAGACCGTCAAAGTCGCCGAGGTGAAGAAAGCCGTCTTGATCTGCTCGTACACCGCTTCGCGCATGAGGGGACCGATGTCCAGCGGCGTGATCACGAAGCGCACGCTGCGGGACTTCTCTTCGTCTCTTCCCCGATCCGCACGCCCCTTCACCATCTCGATCCAGAAGATGTCGTTCTTCCCCGCTTCTCCGGTTCGAAACCTGTCGCACATGTCGGCGATCCCCGACAGGCGGGAGAGCTGGACCTTGCAGTCCCACACCACGTTTTCCACTTCCGCGCCCCGTGCGGGCGCGGTGTTCTTGGTCTTTTCGAAGAGCTCCTGGCAGGCATCCGCGAGGGCACGGACTGCCCGAGACAGCGTTCCAAGGGCCTCTCCTGCTTCCGCGGCAAAAGAGGGGAAGCTCTCCGAATCCAGGAGCAGGGAGCTCTCATCCCCGAGCCGCTGCAGGCAGATCGAGTCCAGCGCTTCCGAGCCGGCCTGGATGTCGGCCACGAGCCGTGACACCTCCCGGGCCACCGCACCCTTCCCGGCAAGTCTCGCCAGCGTCACAAGAGCGCCTGTTGTGCGAGGCCGCGAGCTTCCGCGGGCGGCTCTCCGCCGATACAGCCTGCCGACGAATCTCAGCACGGCAAACCGGGAGAAGCTCTGGGAGAAGAAGGATGTCGCCGCTTTCTCGATATTGTGCGCTTCGTCGAAAACGACGCGGCGAAACGGCGGCAGCACGGCGGGATCGTCAAAGCCGGATCCCGCAAGACGGAACGCGAGGTCAGAGAAGAGCAGGTGGTGGTTCGCGACGAGGACACGGGCGGAGGCGGCCTCCCGGCGCGCCTTGAGCACGAAGCAGCCCTCGCGGTGACTGCATCGCAGGCCGAGGCACGCATCCGCCTCGGAGCAGACCCGTGACCAGGTCTCCTCCTTCGGATAGAAGGAGAGATCGGTCCGGCTTCCCGTCTCCGTTGTCCGCGACCATTCCCGGATGGCAAGAAGGTCCTCGTCTGTCTCGTCGAAAAGGCTCATCTCGTCGACGGCCTCGTGGAGTCGGTGCAGGCAGAGGTAGTTCCGTCTCCCTTTGACGAGCACGACCTTGGGATCCTCCCCGAGAAGGCGTTTCACCAGGGGGATGTCCTTTTCCATGATCTGCTGCTGGAGATTGATCGTATTGGTGGACACGATCACGCGCTCGTTGTTGGAGAGAGCCCAGGCGAGGGCAGGAAGGAGGTACGCCAGGGATTTGCCGACGCCGGTTCCCGCTTCGGCCGCGCACAGCTCATCGCCGTTGAACGCACGGCAGGCGAGCCTCAGCATGTCGACCTGGCTGCGTCTTTCCTCGTACAACGGATAGAGACGGCTCAGACTTCCGCCGGGTTCGAGGTGCGCGGCCAGATGTTCCTCGTCCAGGGGAACGGCTTCCCGCTCCGTGACGGGTTCCGCCACGACATACACGCTTTCCAGCGCGTTGTCGACGATGTAAAAACCGATTCCTTCGTTTCCCAGGCGCGCCGCAATGGACAGGTCCGCTGAGCTCGGCCGTGTTCCCCCCGAGGGATGATTGTGGATGATCACGTCCCCGCCGGCGAGGTGGGGAGAAAGCACGGGAACGGCCTCCTCGTTTCCCCGCGCCCCGACCGTCACCGACTCCACCAGGCCGCCGCTGCCCCGTCTTCCGACCAGGAACACCTCGTTCCCGTCTGCGTCCGCGATGGCCTCGCGGATCTCCTCGATCACGCGCGGCGTGAATCTCTGCGCGGGGGTCAACCCAGCCGGCCTCCGAGCCCGGCGATCATCTTTTCCAGCAGGCCGGTGAACCGGGGCGCCGCTTCTTTCCCGGCTCGGATGACCTCCTGGTGATCCAGGGGCTGCGGGAGAATGCCGGCAGCCATGTTCGTGATGCAGGAAACGCCGAGCACCCTCATTCCGAGATAGCCGGCGGCAATGACCTCCGGCACGGTGGACATCCCGACCATGTCCACCCCGATGGCGGCAAGCATGCGGATCTCCGCGGGCGTCTCGTACGTCGGCCCGGCGAACGCCGCGTAGACCCCTTCCCGCAGGGGCGGCGTTGACAGGGACCGTGCCATGTCGCGCAGCTCCGGTGTGTAGACCGAGCTCATGTCCGGAAACCGCGGGCCGAGCCCGGGATCCGGGCCCCGAAGCGGATTGGCGCCCTGGAGGTTCACGTGGTCCCTGATGAGAACAAGCTCACCGGGAGAGTATTCCCTGTTCACGCCGCCCGCGGCGTTCGTGACGATCAACGTACGCACCCCGAACCGGTGGAGGAGAAACACGGGAAGAACCACGTCATCCAGGGAGTGACCCTCGTAGTAGTGAATCCTGCCGGCCATGACGGCCACGGAGTCGCCGATCCTGAGAAGCCCGGCGTGCCCGGCGACCGTCGGCGTGGGGAATCCCCGGATCGCACCGAACGGAACCGGATCTCCCGAGACCTTCTCCGCGAAGGCCCCGAGTCCGGAGCCCAGCACGATGCCGATTGAGGGCCGCCTGCCGTGATGCGCGGAGATCGACTTCCACGCGGCGTCGAGCTTCGGGGTGAAACCGGCGTCCATCGTGTCCTCCTATTCGAGAGACCGCAGGAGATCTGCCGGCTCTCGATAGAAACCGACGCTCCCCACCCGTCCCGCCTTCTGCATGACGCGCCAGTTCCACGTGAGGTGCAGGCCCGCGGAAGAAGCCATCTCGACAAGCCTTCGATTGAAGAACGAGGCCTCGAGGGGACGATCGGTCAGGTAGGCCTGGAGGACCGGATTGTAGGAACGATCCGGCGTCTCCCGCGCCTGTTCGAAGCTGCCCGGCTTCTTCTCGATTCTCTGCGCGAGCGACCGGGGATCCATGGCGGGAAGCGGCGCAAGCGGCTGCGCCGCCTTCTCCATGGTCTGGAACCCCTCTTCCATGATACTCCGCGCAAGCGCCCTGCCGTCGGGATGTGCCAGGAACGCGGGGAGTGTCAGGTTGCACAGTGCCACCGGAAGAAAGAGCAGCTGCCAGATGAAGAAGGAGTTCATGAAGGGAAGCGCATCGTCAACGACAACGACGCGCACGCCGCAGCGGCCCATACCGCCGAACAGCTCGTCGCCGCCGGGCGCCCGCTCCACCACCACTGCCGGCTCGCTCCCGCACAGCTCCACGTCATCATCCTGCAGCCTGACCGCGTTGAGGAGCGTCAGGCCGAGCCGCCGACGCTCGCGGGGCACGGCGAGCCTCTCCGGCTCTGCCGGGTCGCAGTTGAAAAAAAACACCGGCCCGCTGCCGGCGGACGTGAGCCGGGCGAAATCCGGCCGCCGCACGGTGTGCAGGTGATGCCGGCCGAGCGTCACGATCCAGGCGTCAGACTCCGGGGCGCCTGCGCCCGCGCCGACGCGCTTCACGCCGTCAGCGACGAGCCAGCCGGCGGGGTGACTGATGCGCACGCGCCTCTCCCGCGGCCCGCCCGCGTTCCTGCCCACAAGGGTGACCTCGTGACCGTCCAGCCGCAGGAGCCCGCCGATCAATGTTCCGACCGCGCCCGGTCCGACGATGGTGGTTTTCATGGACACCCGCCTGCGATTATCCGGGAGCGGAGGAAAAGATCAAGGGAATGCCGGCGTTCCGGCACACCGCAATCGTTGACAGAAGACCGCAAAAATGGTAGCTGTCGGCGCATGGTGAAAAGAGGGACCAGCGCCTCATGATCGTGCTGAAGTTCGGCGGGACATCGGTTCAGAATGCGGAGATGATGGACGTGACGCTCGGGATCGCCGAGCGCCAGATCGAGCGAGGGCCGGTCCTCGTTTCCTCCGCCATGGCAAAGGTGACAGATCAGCTCCAGGAGATCGCGCGGCTTGTGGGAACGGGCAAGGAGGCCGAGGCGGTCGCCATCCTGACGTCCATCGAGGAGAGGCACCTGTCCACCGCGAGGTCGTTTCTCACGAAGAAGAACCTCAGCGGTTGTGAAGCGGACCTTGCCGCGGTCTTCGCGGAGCTCTCCGCGTTCGTCAAGGCGCTGTCCATGCTGAAGGAATGGTCCAGGCGGAGCAATGACGCCATCCTGTCCTTCGGGGAGCGGCTCTCCACGATCGTGCTCGCCTGGAGGGCGCGGGAGCGCGGAATGCACGCGGATCTCTATGACTCCCGGGACCTCGTCAAGACGGATGACAACTTCACGCAGGCGGCGCCGATTGAGGACCTCACGGCGCGGCTCATCGCCTCCCACGTGGCGGCAGCGCCCGGCAGGCTGGCCGTTCTCCAGGGCTTCATCGGCTCCACCACCGCCGGCGCGACAACCACCCTCGGACGCGGAGGGTCGGACTACACGGCCACCATCGTCGGGGCAGCGCTCCGAGCGGAGGAGGTCCAGATCTGGACGGATGTTACCGGGATCATGACCTCCGATCCCCGCATCGTCAAAGACGCCCGGACCATCGACGAGCTCAGCTACCGCGAGGCCGCGGAGCTCGCCTACTTCGGCGCAAAGGTCATCCACCCTTCGACGATTCAGCCTGCGGTCAACCTGGGCATACCCGTGCTCGTGAAGAACACGTTCAGGCCCGAGGACGAGGGGACGCGGATCATCACGAGCATCCCGGACACCGGCCTCAAGGCCATTGCCTGCAAGAAAGGCATCACGCTCGTCAGCATCAACTCCTCACGCATGCTTCTTGCGTACGGCTTCCTGCGGCGCATCTTCGAGATTTTCGAGAAGTACCAGACCGCGGTGGACCTGATCGGCACATCGGAAGTGTCCGTGTCGGTGACCATCGACAACGCCGCGGCGGTCAACAATATCGCGCGGGACCTGTCGGAGATCGGGACGGTCGGCGTGGAAACCGACAAGGCCATCATCTGTCTCGTCGGCCAGGACCTGTGGAAGGACACCTCGTTCATCACCCGGGTCTTTTCCGTGGCCCGTGAGATCCCGGTGCGCATGATTTCCCTGGGCGCCTCGGACATCAACCTGTCCCTCGTGGTTGCGGCGGAAAGCACGGAGGACCTCGTCAGACGGCTGCACGCGGAGTTCTTCAAGACCTGACCGGTGGAACATGGAGATCGAGTTCCTCAAGATGCAGGGATGCGGAGATGACTCGATCCTCCTGAATGCCGCGCGGCTTCCTCCCCTGGCCGGATCACGTCTCCCCGGAATTGCGCGGCGGATGCTGGACCGCGGCTTCGGCGTCGGCGGCAACGCGCTCCTCGTCCTGGGCCGCGCGGAGAGCGGGGCGCTGCACGTTCGCAGCTTTGACGCCGGCGGTGAAGAATCCGGCCTCACCTGCCATGCGGCCCGATGCGCGGCGCGGTACGCGGCGGACTCCGGTGCCTCGGATCCGTCGGCCTTTGTCATGGAGACAGCCGGCGGCGCGGTCAGAGTCCAGATCATCGACAGCAGCAACGTGCGGGTGGACATGGGAGTCCCGATGGCCAGCGAGAGAGGCGCCGTCATCCGGGAGACCCCCATCGAATCGTTCGTGAGGAGCATCCTCGTCGGCGGGAAGAGCCTCTCCTACACCCCGATTTCTCTTGGCAGGTCCTACGCCATGATCTTCGTCCCGGACTTCTCCTTTCCCGTCGCGCGGACGGCGCGCCGCATCGCCGAGCAGCCGGACTTCCCCGCCCTGACGGGAATCGGCTTCGTCCAGGTCTACAGCAGGGACGAGATACGCCTGCGGGCATGGGAAGGAGAAGCCGGCGCTGAAGCGGACGAGTGCGGATGTGCCGCGGCTGCCGTGGTGGCGTCCGTCGTGAACGGTTTCACGGACCGCGAGGTTTTTGTCCACCTCCGCGGCGGGGACGTCTTCCTTCAGTGGGAGGAGGCGGACAACCGGCTCTGGCTCACCGGCCCGGCATCCTACGTGTTCACCGGCACGTACGACTACGAGGAACCGTCGAAAGAGTAGAGCGTGAGAGACGCGGCATGGATGGATTCATAGACCGGCTTGCAGAGCTCTGGAGATCGCTGTTCGGCAGTGAAGACAGCAGCGCACGAGGCCCGGAGGACCCGGGGCACGGCGGCGCGGGGACGCGGCGGTATCCGGGGGACCGGGACTTCCAGGAAGCATGGGAGGAGCTGGACGAGTACATGCGCACCGGCTCCAGCAGCGCTCGCGGCTCCCGTGAGGAAGGGGGGCGCCGCGGCAGTGAGCGCGGCGGCGGGCGTCCCTCGCGTCCTCCGGACGAATCCCTGCGGCACGACTACGCGAATCTCGAAGTTCCCTTCGGCTCCGACATGGAGAAGGTGCGCGCTTCCTACAAGCGGCTCATGATGAAGTACCACCCGGACAAACACGCCGGCAGCCCGGAAAAGCAGAAGATCGCGCTCGAGATCTCCAAGAAAATCAACGAGTCCTTCGAGCGAATCCGCTCACGGCACGAACACGGCGGCTGAGAGCACGCTCGCGCAACGGCGCGGAACACCGGAATCGAGTTGACACCGATGACGATCCCCCGTATCCTGCGGCTGGAATGGAAATGGTAATCGCCATGACGGGGGCGGGGATCATCGCCCTCCTCATTGCCACGATCCTGACACCCGTTGTCATCAGAGTTTCCCACAGGCGCCGCTGGTTCGACATGCCGAACGAGCGCAAGATCCACACGAGCCCCATCCCTCGTCTCGGCGGGATCGGCATATTCTTCGCGTTCGTGATATCCGCCCTTGCCGTTCCGCTGCTCCTGCCGGTGATTGCGCCGGGGCCGTGGCCCGCGGAGTACAGCCTTCGCTTCGTGCCGGTCTTCCTGGCGTTCGGCCTGATCCACCTCCTCGGCCTCCTGGACGACTTCCGCAACCTCCATGCGCTGCTGAAGTTTTCCCTCCAGATCGTGGCCGCCGCGCTGGTTGTGCTTGGCGGGTTCACGATTTCCGAGGTGAACATTCCTTCCGTCGGGACTTTCTCCCTTGGCATCGGCGCGTGGCCCATCACGCTGCTGTGGATCATCGCCATCAGCAACGCGGTGAACTTCGTGGACGGCATCGACGGCCTGGCCGGCGGAATCGCCGCCATTGCGGCGCTCGCCATGGGCGTCTCCGCCTACCTCGTCGGCAACGGCACTCCCGCGGTCATGGCTTTTGCGCTCCTCGGCGCGACCCTGGGATTCCTTCTCTTCAACTACCCGCCGGCGCGGATCTTCATGGGAGACTCGGGCAGCCTGCTGCTCGGATTCACGCTCGCCGTGATCCCCCTGGTGAAGACGTCGGGCGGCGTCGCGCTGGGCGACATGCTGGCGCCTGCCACGGTCCTCGCGGTGCCGATTCTTGACATGGTGACCGCCATCGTGCGGCGCGTGCGGGAGAAACGCGCAATCTACTCTCCCGACAAGGAGCACATCCACCACAAGCTGCTCGCCCTGGGGCTGAAGGATACCTCGATCCTCGTCATCATCTACGCCCTGTGTCTGTATCTCGCCGCGGGCAGCATCGCCTCGCTGTTCCTCCCACGGATGCACGCGCTGATTCTTCTGGCCGTCGTGTGGGCCACGGCAATCCTTGGCTACGCAATCCTCAACGGGATCAAGCAGAAAAGAAAAGCACTCCAGGCGCCTCTGGCGCGCCAATAGCTGTCAGCCGCGGGGTTCATCCTCCCCGGGAGCCAGCTCTTCGATGTCCTCGGAAACGATGATGTCCTCAGCGGCCACGAGCTCGATCGGCTCTTCGGTAGTCTGAGCGCGGGTGGCTTCGGACGAGGCCGGCGCTGACTGTGCGGGCCGTGCGGCCGAGGTCGGGGCCAGCGCCGGTTTTTTCAGAGGAGCCTTGACGGACTTCTGAACCGGCTTCGGTGCTGCCTTGCCTGCCTCCGGAGCCCTGGCTGCCCCAGCCGGTGTGACGGGCGCCCTCGCCGCGACGAGCTTTTTGCCGGAGGCCGGCGCCTTGACCGCTGCCGTCTTTGCAGCCAGGGGTGCTTTCACTGCTGCGGGCGTGAACGGTACCGGCGTCTTGACCGTCGCGGGCGCATGAGCTTCCGCCGGCTCAGGCTCGGACTTCCCCGTCCTGTCGTCGTCCGCGGGAGGAAGCTCCTCCAGGGTCCCGACGTCCGCGCCGTCATCGACAACCGCGGGCCGCGCCGGGATGATACGATGCTGAGATTCCAACGGCGCCTCCGTCCGCTGGTTCGCGGCAGTTTCCGCGGAGAGCGGCTCCTCTCCCGGAGCCGGCGCTTTCAGCGGAACCGGCTCTTGGGCGGGCGGCAGCTCTTCTACGGCGGCCAGATCTTCTATCGGTGCCAGCTCCTCTGCCGCGGTCAGCTCTTCAACGGGAGCTAGATCTTCAGGGGGGGCCAGGTCCGGTATCGCCTTCGGCAGACTGCCCGCGGGGCGCGCCTCTCCGTCCACGGCAATCAGCCCCGCTGCGCCACCTTCGGTTGGGCCGACCTGCTCGACGCTCCGGCGCTCGGGGAGGAGGGCGAGAATCGATGCAAGCTCGTCCATGGCTTCCTTGAGGCCGTGGTTGGCGCTGGTCACCGCGGCTGCATTCCGTGACGAGGCCGCGCCCGCTTCCAACGCGGAGGAAAGGGCTGACTCAGCCTCGCCCGTGCCCTGGACGACGCTGGAAGCCAGGTCGGCAATCTCCCGCACAGCGGTGGAGAGCCGCTGGAGTCCACTGCTGAAAGCCCCCATGGTCTCGAAAGACTCCTTTGCGTCCCCGGAAATACCCCTGACTGCCGTCAGGGTGGCCTGGGTGAGGTCCGCAATCTCCGACGCCGCGCGGGCGCTGCGGTCCGCCAGCTTCCGTACCTGCTGGGCCACCACCGTGAATCCCCTGCCCGCTTCCCCGGCCCGGGCCGCTTCGATGGATGCGTTCAGTGCAAGGAGCTCCGTCTGATCCGCCATGTCTCCGATGGCGGCGACGACCTCCTCGATCCGGGACATTCGCTCTTCAAGCACGCGCGTGGTGTCCAGTTCCTTCCTGATCGTTTCAAGGGACCTGTCCACGGTTCGCTCGCTCTCCTGCGCGGCTTTTGCTCCGCTCTTTGCGCTCTCAGCCACCTTCCGGATGGATTGCGAGATCCCGGCAAGTCCCCGGCTCGCCCGCTGCACGATCCCCACCTGGTTCTCCAGGGAATCGTGCCCGGCCCCGATCCCGTCCGCGACCGGCAGATACTCCGCCAGGATCCTCTGGGAAACGCCGCGCAGACGCTCGAACGTGGCCTGCACCTCCGCCACCGTTTTCAGAAGACCTGCCAGGTTTCCAATCTCCCCGCTGCGGGCGACATCGGGGAGGGAGGGAGAATCCACCAATGACAAACGCCGCGAAAAGTCCGCAAGCCGAAGAAGGTCCCGCCGGATCATGAAGAGGACCCAGAACGTGAAGAAAAAGACGGCACAGACCCCGACAACGGCCCACGAGCCAAAGAGGACCAGAAGCGTCCGGCCGATGGACAGGCGGGACTCCTCGATCTGCGCCTGGATCCTTTCGATTGAGGAGGACACCTCCTCCGCCGCGAGCACGTACGTCGCGTAGCTCTGCGGGAGCCGAATCGATTCGGGGGCGCCCGGGGGCGTCGTCCCAGCCGGCACGGCGCTCAGGACAGCCTCGAGGGCAACCCGCCAGGCGCCACGAATGGTGACTCCCAGCCCGGCGACCGTTTCCTTCACGGAAGCCGGGAAAAACGGCGAGCTGCCGGCCGAGGACAGCACGGCGTCCAGAAGCCGGTCGATGTCGGCCCGGGCGGCAACAACCGCGGTCCGCTGTGCGGTCGAGCCTGTCTGGTCTCCGAACGCGAGCATGCTGACGTTGAGAGAAACGGCGTTGACGAGGCCGCTGATCCGGGTCAGCGCCGCCGTGTCCGCGGCGGCCATCTCGTCCGAGCGCGTGCGCACCGCGAAGCAGACCGCGAGCAGGCCGACGGTGACCAGAAGGAGCACCGAGACGCCGACCATCTTCTGCATGATCACTCTCTTCATAGGCCGTATTCCTCGATCTTGCGATGGAGCGTTTTTCGCCCGATACCGAGAATTTCGGCAGTTCTGCTCTTGTTCCCGCCGAGGCGCCCGAGCGTGGTCCGAATCACTTCCTTTTCCACGTCGGCGAGCGTCGTTCCCACCGGCAGCCGCAGGTAGTCGTCGGAGCCCGAGTCTCCCCGGATGTTCGGGGGCAGGTCCTCCAGGGAAATCATGGTCCCCTTGCACATGACCACCGCGCTCTCGATGGAGTTGCGAAGCTGCCGCACGTTTCCCGGCCATGAGTAGTTGTACAGCGCGAGGCGGGCCTTCGGATCGATGCCCTCGATGTCCTTGCCGTTCTCCTGGGCGAACTCCCGGAGAAACGCGGCGGCAAGGAGAGGAATGTCCTCCTTCCGCTCTCTCAGCGGAGGAAGATGGATGTTCACGACGTTCAGGCGGTAGTACAGGTCCTCGCGGAAGTGGCCCTTCGCAATGGCCTCCTTCAGGTCGCGGTTCGTTGCGGCGATCAGCCGCACGTCCACTTCGATCGTCTCTTCACCGCCGACCCTTTCGAACTTCTTCTCTTCCAGAACCCGCAGGAGCTTGATCTGGACGTTCTGGTTGATCTCTCCGATCTCGTCCAGGAAAAGGGTCCCGAGATGGGCCAGCTCGAACCTCCCGCGCTTGCGCGTGATGGCGCCGGTGAACGCCCCTTTTTCGTGACCGAAAAGCTCGCTCTCCAGGAGCGTCTCGGTAAGGGCGGCGCAGTGCACTTTGATGAAGGGCTTGTCCTTCCGCGGTGAGTTGTAGTGCAGGGCCTCCGCGATCATCTCCTTGCCGGATCCGCTTTCCCCGGTGATGAGCACGGACGACCGGGAAGGGGCCACCTGACGCACCATCTCGAAGACCTGCTTCATCTCAACGCTCTTCCCGATGATGCTTGCGAACTGGCTTCTCCGCTCCAGCTCCTCCTGCATGGCGCGGTTCTGCAGGGCAAGCTCCCGGTTGGAGAGCGCGCGCTTGACCATGAGGGACAGCCGGTCGAGGTTCACGGGCTTGGTCAGGAAGTCGTAGGCGCCGTCGTGCATGGCCTGGACAGCGGACTCAATGGTGCCGTGACCGGTGAGGATGATGACGGGCACGGTGGGATACTGGGAGGACATGCTCTTGAGCAGCTCCTCCCCCGAGAGATGCGGCATCTTGAGGTCCGTGATGACCAGGTCGACGTCTCCCCGGGTCACCGCGTCCAGGGCCTCCTTCCCGTCCGCCGCGAGAATCACTTCGTAGCCGTCAAGGGCCAGCGCCTCGCGAAGCCCCTCGCGGATGTTCTTCTCGTCATCAGCGACAAGGACGGTGAGCTTCATTGCGCCTCTCCCTTGTAGTCAATGAGGATTTTTTCTTTCTGCGGAACGGGGAGCGAGATGCTGACGGTGGTGCCCTCCCCTTCGCGGGACGTCACGGAGATATCTCCGAAGTGCTCCTTGACGATCTTGAACACGATCGTAAGCCCAAGGCCGGTGCCGAAGGGCTTGGTCGTGAAGTACGGCTCGAATATCTTGTCCATGATCTGTTCGGGGATCCCGCTGCCCGTATCCGAGATGCGAATGACGACCTCGTTCCCCGACCGCGCGCTCTCCACTCTCAGGATACCGCCGTCGGGCATCGCCGCAACGGCGTTCTTCACGAGGTTCAGGAGCGCCTGCTTGATGAAGCGGGGGTCGATCCTGAGCCTCGGGACCGCCGGGGAAAGATTCATCTCGATCTGCACGCCCGCCTGGTCAAGCTCGGGACGCACGAACTCGAGGAGCTCCGTGATGACGGCGTTGATGTCCCCGTCCTCCAGCCGCGTGTCCATGGGCTTCACCGCGAACAGGAAGTCCACGACGATCCGGTTCAGCCGGTCCACTTCCTCTCCGATCACGTCCAGGTGCTGGGCTATCTCCTTCTGATCGATGCAGTCCTTGCCGGCGACCTTCTTCTGGATGAGCTGGAGGTGAATTCCCATGGATCCCAGGGGATTCTTGATCTCGTGGGCCACCCCGGCGGCGAGAGTGGTGAGGGAGGCAAG
>DATKLM010000031.1:0-3273 GCA_035542415.1 Spirochaetia bacterium | reverse complement strand
GGTGGGAAGCTCAATCGAGGAGATCATGCCGCACCTGGAAAAGGTGCAGCATCCCGTTCTTTCCCTGCCGCCCCTGATGTGAGGAGGACGCCATGGCGTTGACCGCTTTGGAGATCTACAAACACCTCCCCAAGACGAATTGCAAGGAATGCAAGTTCCCGACCTGCCTTGCTTTCGCAATGGCGCTGGCGCAGAAGAAAGCGAGCCTTTCCGATTGCCCCTACGTGAGCGAGGAAGGCAAGGCCGCCCTGGAGGGGGCTTCCGCTCCGCCCATCCGCCTCGTCACTATTGGCACAGGAGAGCGCAAGCTGGAGATCGGGAGCGAGACGGTGATGTTCCGTCACGAGCAGACGTTCTTTCATCCGACGGGCATTGCGGTCGAGGTCTCGGACACCCTTGATGACGGCGCCTTCGCGAAGGCAGCGGAAGAAATCCGAAAGTTGTCCTTCGAGCGCGTGGGAATGATCATCGGCGTGAACCTGGTGGCAGTGCGGGCGGAAAGCGGAAATCCTGAGCGCTTCGCGTCTGTTGTGAAAGCTCTCAAGGCCGCCGCGGGGCTGCCGTTCATCCTGATGAGCAGAAAGCCCCAGGTGCTGGAGCCGGCGCTTGCGCTGCTGAAAGGAGAAAAGCCCCTCATCTTTGCCGCGGATAAAGACACGCTGGATCCAATGGCCGCGCTGGCGAAGGCGAATGAAGCCCCGTTGGCGGTCACCGCGGAAAGCCCGGACGCTCTTGCGGAGCTGACTCCCAGGATCGCCGCTTCCGGGGTAGCCGATATCGTCCTGGGCTTCGAAGGCCGCACGCTGGCCCGCAACCTCCAGGACATGACCATCTGCCGGCGGGCCGCCCTCAAGAAGGCCTTCCGGGCCCTGGGCTATCCCCTGGCGGTAGTTGCAAGCAACCCGGATCCGTTCGCTGAAGCAGCCGCCGCGGCCACCTACGTCGCAAAGTACGCAGGAATCGTGGTCGTGCGAGGCAGGAGCCCGGCCGAGATCCTCCCCATCCTGACGGTGCGGCAGAACATCTACACGGACCCCCAGAAACCGATCCAGGTGAAGCCGGGCCTGTACGCGATCGGCGAGGCGAACGGGAAATCACCCGTCCTGGTGACCACGAACTTCTCCCTCACGTATTACAACGTCGCCGGAGACGTGGAAGCCAGTCGTGTGCCCTCGTACATCGTGGTCGTCGACACGGAGGGCACGTCGGTTCTCACCGCGTTTGCCTCCGACAAGCTGAACGCGGACAAGGTGACGGCAATGCTCAAGGATGCGTCCGGTGTTTCTTCCAAGGTCTCGCACAAGAAAGTGATCATCCCCGGCCTCGTCGCTGCCATGGCAGCCAAGCTGAAGGACGCCTCGGGCTGGGAGGTTCTCGTGGGGCCCCGGGAGTCCTCGGGGCTCGGCAAGTTCCTGAAATCCCTGCCGTCGTGACGAGCGCTTGATGAAGGACTGCGTTGTCCGGTTCCTCCCGGACGAGAAAGAGGCTCGCGTCCAGCCGGGCGTGACGCTGCTGGAGGCCGCGGAAACGGCAGGCGTGTACGTCAACAGCGTGTGTGGCGGGGACGGCCTCTGCGGGAAATGCCGGCTCATCGTACGGGATGGCGAGGTCAAGTCCCGGCCCACGGCTCTTCTCGATCGGGACGAGATCCGCCAGGGGTACGTCCTTGCCTGCGAGAGCCAGGTCCTGGGCAACCTGCGCGTCGAGATCCCGCCGGAGACCCGGCTCACCGGGCGGCCGGCCTTCACCGGGGAGGAAGCCCTGCGGTTCGGCAGGGTCTCCCCTCAGCGCGGAGGCAGGGTCTATGCCTTCGATCCCCTCTCGCGCAAGATGTTTCTTACCCTCCCCCCTGCCGGCATGGAGGACAACCTGAGCGACCTGGACCGGGTCTACCGGGAGATCGCCCGGCAGCGATCGGATCCCGTGATGCAGTCCGGCCTTTTCACGATCCGGATGCTGAGCGGGCTTCTGCGGGAAAGCGATTTCGCGATCACCGCCACCCTCGGCCAGCGCGGCAAGACGGTGGAGGTGGTGCAGTTCGAGCGGGGGAACACCTCGGAGCGCAACTACGGCGTTGCCGTGGACATCGGGACGACGACGATCGTCGCCAACCTGGTGGACCTCGGAACAGGGGAGGTGCGAAGCCGCCAGGCGACCTACAACTCACAGATCCGCTTCGGAGAGGACGTGATCACGCGGATCCTGTTCGCTGAGGATGAGCCAGACGGCCTGGAGAAGCTCCATGACAGTGTCGTGAAGGACGTCAACGATCTCATCAACGCGATGGTTGAAGAGAGCGGGACCAGTCTCCATGACGTCACCTACGTCGTGGCGGCGGGCAACACGACCATGATCCACATCCTGCTCGGCCTGGAGATCGGCCGCATCCGGAAGGAGCCCTATATACCCGTGGCGAGCTCCGTGCCGGTGATCCGGGCGGCGGAGGCTGGCCTGTCGATCAACGGTCGAGGCCTTCTGTGCTGCCTGCCCGGTGTCGGCCCCTTTGTCGGCAGCGACGTCACGGCTGACGTGATATCAGCAGGCATGAACCAAAGCCCGGAGCTCTCCCTCCTTTTCGACCTGGGCACCAACGGGGAGGTCGTCCTGGGCAACTCCGACTGGCTCATCTGCTGCTCCGCGTCGGCGGGCCCCGCCTTCGAGGGCGGCGGGCTGAAGTGCGGCATCCGGGCAACGGACGGGGCCATCGAGCGGGTCGCGGTCAACCAGGCCGGAAAGCTCGCCTACAAGGTGATCGGGGAGTCCCGGCCGCGCGGCATCTGCGGATCGGGACTGATCGACCTTGCTGCCGAGCTCTTCAAGTCAGGGTACCTGGACAAGGCAGGTCGGTTTGTCCGAGAGATGGGAAACTCCCACCTGCGGGACGGGGAAAACGGGACGGAGTTCATCCTCGTCCCCGCGGACAAGACGGCGACCGGCAGGCCCATCACCGTGAGCGAAAACGACCTTGCCATCTTCATCCGGTCCAAGGGCGCGATCTACACGGCGGCGGAAGCGCTTCTCGACCGGGTGGGAAGCTCCTTCGACGAGGTTGCGCGCGTCTACATCTCCGGCGGATTCGGCAACTACGTGGACGTCGGAAACGCGCTCGCCATCGGCCTCCTGCCTGACCTGCCCCTCGACAGGTTTGCCTTCATCGGCAACGGGTCGCTCAACGGTTCGAGGATGTGCCTCGCCTCGCGGGAGGCGCTCGCGGAAGCCGAGGCAATTGCCGCCCGCACGACGTATTTCGAGCTGTCCACGGATCCGAAGTTC
>DATKLM010000030.1:0-7864 GCA_035542415.1 Spirochaetia bacterium | reverse complement strand
GACCAAGCTTGACGTGGGGATCGGCGCCTTGCTGCCGTTGGAGGAGTAGGGGACCACGAAGGAGTAGATGCCCGCTTTGGCAGGCGTCTTCGTGGGGTCGGTCGCCCAGTGCTGGCCGGCCGGCTGGAGGGCGGTTTCAAGCATGTCCCCGACGCCATCACCGTCAGTGTCAGCCTTGATTGGGCTCGATTCCCCGGCATCCACTACGCCGTTGTGGTTCCCATCTTCCACGCCATCGGCAAGCAGGTCGTTATCCGAGTCCCGGTCCAGGTAATTCGGCAGCCCGTCACCATCGGTGTCTCCGCTGGATTCGAGACTGTCCGGGATGCCGTCTCCATCCGAGTCGAGAGTGCCGCTGCTGCTCTGCGCGCAGCCAATGCCCAGGAGGACCACACACGTTCCGAGGAGGAGAACCGGTATCTTGATTTTCGCCTCCCTATATTCAGACTATAGAATACTAGGCCGGGCTCGGCGGAGGCAACGAGCGCTTTCTTCAGTCCCTTGCCGCCGGGTGGTTGGGCCGTCTCAAGAGCCCGCTGAGAATGGCATCCATTCCCAGGTCGAACTCCACGGCGAACGGGTTCCCGTCAGGAGCCTCTTTCATGATGCGGTGCAGATTGGGAAACTCCTCGGGAGGCAGCTCGTCCATCGGCATCGGACCGTGCTGATGGACTTCCGAGTCCTGCAGGTGCGCGGCGTACGTCTGGGCCCATCCCATGATGTAGTGGCCGCAGACATCCACGAAGGCAATTGATTCCTGCGGTGTGAATCCGAGACTGGCGATGACGGCGAGCATCCGCTCGATCGGGCGAAGGGACGCTGGAGTGCGGACTGGCCGCGTCACCACGACGGCGAGCGCGTTGGGATGAGCCAGGAGCGCATCGCGGTATGCACATGCCATTCGCCGAAGCTGCTCGATGGGCGGACCTTCCTGCGCTGCGGGCGCGAGCGGGATCTCCGACATCACGGCCTCCACGATTGCGTCATAGAGGGCTGCCTTGTTCGGGAGGTGGTAGTAGATTGCCATGGGATCCACGCCCAGAAGGGATCCGAGGCGCCTCATGGAGAGTGCGGCCAGTCCGTCCCGGTCCAGGATCTGCAGGGCGGCCGTGACAATTTTCTCCCGTGTTAGCGCCGCGGAAGAATCACGAACGGGCCGGCCGCGCGGTTTCTGCCGTCGTCTGGCGGTTGTCTTCATTTCACGGTTCCGATCATGTTTCCGAGTTTTTGACCTCCCCGACATTGAAGCGCACGACGGTCAGGAGCGTAAAGAGCCCCGCAAAGCACGCAAGGGCGAGACAGGTTGCAAGCGCCGTGCGCATTCCTTCTCCGTCCAGGATGACGCGGCGCATGCCCTGCATGGCCCAATACGCGGGGGAGGCGCGGGCCGCCGCCTGCGCCCAACCGGGCAGCTCGCTCACGGGGGCAAAGGACCCCCCCAGTCCCGACAGCACGATGGCGAAGACGTTGGCAAGTACGTTGAGCTGGTCCAGCGTCCTGCACCACGCGATCAGCGCCATCGTCAGGGCCATGATGCAGAGCGCAAACCCCATGGCGATGAGCGCCAGCGCCGCCAGTGAGCCCGCAACGTGGAGGCGAAACAGAAGCGCGCCGGCTGCGAACACCACCCCGAGCTGCAGGAAAAGCAGAAGGAAACCCGGAACGATTTTGCCGACGAGAATCTCCAGAGTTCCGGAGGCGACTCGAAGCCTGTCCCACGTGCCCCATCCCTGCTCCCGGTAGAACTGGATGCCGATGACGCCGATCACGAAAAAGGAGAACATGACCGTCATTCCGGGCACGGCCTGCTCCGCGCCCCCGGCGTGCGCGTAGCCCTGCGCAACCAGGAGAGCCCTGCTCGCGGGGGCAAGGAAGGCCATGAGACCAAGCGGCATGAAGATGAACACCATCAGCGGCGCGGGATCCGAAAGATAGAGCCTGATGGTGTTGCGTGCAAGGGAAAGGCTACGCCTGAGCATTGTCGCCCTCCGTTGTTTCCGCGCTGTCGACACCGTGCCCGGTGATGGAGAGGTAGGCGCTTTCCAGGCTTGCGGGTACAATCCGCACGCCCCGCAGCCGTGCCGAGTCACCATTGAGCCGGGTCATGGCGGCCGCCGTCGCCGAGGCCGGGTCGGGAGTCATCAGCAGCAGACGGGACCCTTTCTGCTGCCAGCCTTCCAGGCGGGGAGCATCGCCGGTGAACTCCAGTTCCGCACGTGCCTGCCCGTGGCGGCTCACGACGTCCGCCAGCGGGCCCCGCTCCACGATCACGCCGCCTTCGAGCAGCGCAACAGAGGCGCCGAGGGATTCGATCTCCGCAAGGTAGTGGGTTGCATAAACGACGGCGCACCCCCGGGCCGCGATCTTCTTTACGGCTTCCAGCAGCCTCATCCGGGCAACGACATCAGCTCCCACCGTTGGCTCATCCAGGAAAAGAAGGCGGGGCGAGTGCAGCAAGGCAAGGCCCGTATGGAGGCGCCGTTTTTGTCCGCCGGAGAGGTCACCCGCCCGGCGATTCAGCAGATCCGCAAGGTCCAGCGTATCCGCCACTTCGCCGATTCTCTCCTGCAACGTGTGTCCCGTGACGCCATTCCAGCGGCCGAAGAATTCCATGTTCGCCCGGACACTGATGGTGGGATAGAGGCCCAACTCCTGCGGCGCGCAGCCAATGAGGCGGCGGACGGCCTTTCGATTCGCCCGGGCGCCGGCAGAGACGTCGAGGCCCGCGACGCGAACGGACCCGGCGTCCGCATCCCGAAGGCCAGTCACGATGGAGACCAGCGTGGTTTTTCCGGCTCCGTTGGGACCGATCAGGCCGCAGACCTCGCCCGGCGCCACGTGAAGATCCACGCCCCGCAGGGCTCTCAGCTCACCGTAAGACTTTGCCAGTCCCTCGATGTGAAGCATTCCACATCCTCCTTTTGTTCTACAACGTAGAATATAAATCTACGACGTAGAATTGTCAAGGCGTCATGAAGGAGGCTGGGGCTTGACAAGTCAAGTGGATGAGTAAATACTCAATGAGTATAAACTCAATTATTGGGAGTGTCGTATGGAACAGGCTCTTTCGGGAGTAAGCACATCCTTTCAGGCTTTTCTCACTCAGGCGCCTGGACACGCGAACGCCTGGATGACGGCGGTGAAGGAACTCGACGAAGCGTGCTCCCTGGACCAGAAAACCCGGGAAATTGCGTACATCGCCGTCCTGGCGGCCTTGCGCATGGATAGTGGAATCCCGTTTCATGTAAGGGCGGCCAGGGACCGGGGTGTCTCCCGTGCAGAGATCGTCAGCGCCATTCTGGTTGGTCTGCCTGCTGCTGGAAACGCGGTGACGCAGGTTCTGCCGTCGGCCCTCGCGGCGTACGACGCTCCGTGAGCTCAACCAGGGTGGACCGGAAGGAAAAGAAGGAGCACACCCGCGGCCGCATCATCGAGGCCGCTTTTCGGATCATGGGAAGAGACGGCCTTTTCTCCGCGAGAACGCTAGACATCGCTGAGGCTGCAGGCGTGGCTCATGGGACCGTGTTTGCCCATTTTCAACGCCGTGATGACCTGCTGTGTTCCGTGATAGACGAGCTCGGACAACGTGTCGCCTACCGCCTTCACCTGCTGGCGGAGGCTGGCCATGGCGTCAGGGACATCCTCTGGGCGCACCTGAAGGGACTGGCGGAGCATGAGCAGTTGTATGTGCGCCTGATCACCGAGGGTCGCCTGCTGCCCCGGACGCCGCGGATGAGCTTCGTCATGATCCAGTCCGCCATCTCACTCCACCTCGGCGCCGCCGTGGAGACTGAGACCTCGGCGGGCCTGCTCCGCCCGATGCCGCTCCACCTGCTTTTCAATACGTGGATCGGGCTCGTCCACCACTATCTCGTGAACGGCGATCTGTTCTCCGCGGACGGCTCCCTGGTCCTGAAGCAGCACGGAGCGACGCTGGTCGATCACTTCTACTCTTTGATAGCAGCTCAATCCTCGTAAAGGAGGCGTGATCCAATGGAAGCAAAAACCTGTATCGCGTGCGGAATGCCCATGAGCAAACCGGAAGACTTCGCTCGGGGTGACGTTACCAAAGACTACTGCATCCACTGCGCCCGTCCGGATGGCACAATGCAGTCTTACACGGAGAAGCTGGAATCCTTGACGCGTTTCATCATCAGGACACAGGGATTGGAGGAAAACGCGGCGCGCCTCGGAGCAAAGACCATGATGGAGCGACTGCCGGCCTGGCAGAACAGGCAATCGGAATAGTCCGAGATCCGGCCGGGGCTTGACGTTTTCAACGGGCGGGACTACCCCGTGTGAGGGCTCTCCATGAAATACCGCATGCTGGGGAAATCAGGGATCGAGGTCTCATCCGTTGCCCTGGGGTGCATGTCCCTGGGAGTCGACCGCGCAAGGGCCGAGCGCATTCTCCGCCGGGCACTCGACCTTGGCGTGACGCTGTTCGACACGGCGGACATCTATGACCGCGGCGTCAACGAGGAGATTGTCGGCGCGGCGCTCCGTGACGTGCGGGAGAAGGTGGTCATCGCGACAAAGGTGGGGAATCGGCCGCGTCCTGACGAGTCGGGGCTGGATTGGGACCCCACGGAGAAGTACATCCTGAAGGCGGTGCAGGAGAGCCTGCGGAGGCTCGGTACCGACTACATCGACCTCTACCAGCTCCATGGAGGGACCATCGACGATCCCACCGAGGAAACGGTCCGGGCGTTCGAGCGCCTGCTGAAGGACGGGATTATCCGCGCGTGGGGAATCTCATCCATCCGGCCGAACGTGGTCAGACGCTTCGCGGCGATGGCAGAGGCCGGGGCGGCCGGGCTCACCTCGGAGATGGTGCAGTACAGCGTCCTCGACCGCAGGCCCGAGGAGGAGATCCTGGAAACCGCCCGCAGGGCAGGGTTCGGAGTGCTGGTGCGCGGAGCCGTTGCCGGCGGTCTCCTTGCAGGTCAGACCACGAAGGGACAGGCACCATCAGGGAAGCCTGCCGCGCCGTACCTGGAGCTGACGGCTTCCGAAGTCCGCGCCGCCCAGGACGCGCTTCGAGCAGTCTCGGGGTCCGAAACAGCGGCGGCGCAGACAGCCATTCGATTCGCACTGAGCCATCCCGCGGTAACCGCGGTGGTGGCGGGTGCCAGCAGCGTAACCCAGGTGGAGGCAAACGCCGGGGCCGCAGACGCTCCTCCTCTCAGCGAGGCCGAGCAGCGCGTTCTGAGAGACGCGGTGCGGCCGCTGCAGTATACTAACCACAGGTAAGGCCATGGCGGGCGCGCATTCCCTGACGAGTCTCGTGACAGGAGCCAGCGGCTTCCTGGGTGGTCATCTCGCGGAGGCTCTTGTCAGGCGAGGGGAAAAGGTGCGGGCCCTGGTCCGACGCACCAGCAACACCGCGCATCTCCAGGGTCTCGGAGTCGAGCTTGTTCTCGGGGATCTCGGAGACACCGCGTCTCTGAGGTCGGCAGCGCGCGGGGTGGATCGGGTGTACCACTGCGCCGGCCTCGTCTCGGACTGGGGAACCTGGGAAGCCTTCCACGCGGCCAACGTCACGGGAGTGGCCAACGTGCTCGAGGCCGCTCGTGATGCCTCGGTTGCCAGGCTCATCCATATCAGCACCACAGACGTGTACGGCTATCCCGATCGTCCGGCCGATGAAACCGCGCCGCATATCAAGAGGGGCTGGCCGTACGGGGACACCAAGATCGACGGAGAGCGGCTCGTATGGGACTTCTCCCGCCGCTCGGGCCTGCCCGTAACGGTCATCCGGCCTGACAGCATCTATGGGCCGCGCTCGACCTCGTTCGTGGTGGAGATCGTGAGTCTCCTCAGGAAGGGCAGCATGATGCACGTGGGCAGGGGGGACCAGCCGGCCGGCCTCGCGTATGTCGGCAACGTGGTGGACTTGATCCTGCTCGCGGCGGACAGCGAAAAGAGCATCGGTCAGGCATACAACGCCGCTGACGGCTCCGATGTCACGTGGCGGCAGTATGTGCGCCGGCTTGCGGAAATCGTCGGTGTGCCCGATCCGCGGACCACCATCCCGTACCGGCCCGCATACGCGCTGGGCTGGACAATGGAAAAGGTTTACAGTCTGTTCGGCGTCAAGTCGCGGCCTCTTATCACGAGAATGGCAGTGGAAATCTTCGGCACCGACCTGGGCTTCCCTGTTGAAAAGGCGCGCCGCGAGCTGGGATACGAGCCGAGAGTTGGGTTGGATGAGGGCATGCGCCGCGTGGAATCCTGGCTGCGCTCAACCGGCATCCTGGGGGCCGCACCCCTCAGCGGGGCTCACTGAGCCTCGTCACGGACGAACTCCACGTCGTCCACGTTGCCCCAGTTGCCCGCCGCCGCGTCGATGGAGAGGCCGATGTCGCACTCACCGCCCGAGACGGGAATGCCGGTGATCTCGTAGAGCTTCCACTTGGTCCAGCCCGTGTTCACGATCTTCGCGGACAGGCCGGGACTGCCGGGGACGCGGGCAAAAAGAAAATAGTCCTTCTCCCCGCCGCCGCCCATCGCCCATGCTCGGAAGGAGTACTTTCCGTCCTTGAGCCCGGTGAAGTGCCTTGTCAGGGTGAACTGAAAGGGCTTGTCGAGCCAGTACTTGAACGACCATTCGCCGGAATGGGAGTTGCCGGGGTTCTTCTCCACCGGGGCAGCCGCCTTTGCCCCGTCTCCCGAGAGAACCCAGCCGGGGTCGAGCTTCCCGGACTCGAAGCTCGCGTCAGGAATGAGGTTGGCGTTGGCAACGATGTCGACCGTGGCTTTCACGGGATCCTTGAAGCCGTAGACGGCGCCGGAAATCTCTACCCTCCCGACCTGCTGCAGCGCGGAAGGGTCTGGAGAGTCCCATCGTACCAGCGCGGGCCTGTAGGAATCGTCGGAGAAAGTTGCGAGAAGCGTTTTCGGAAGCGCAAGGACACCGCCTGCCGGGATCTTCAGGTGAGGTTCCTCCACGGAGAGGACCGTGAGGTCAGGCGGCTCTCCCGTTGACCTGACGAGCTTGAAAACCTTGAGAGAGGGAAGAGCGCGGCCGGCAAAATCGAACAGGGCCTGGTTCTCCCAGTTGTTGCCCTCTCCCGTTCTCCAGCCGACGCCGGGGAAGGGGATCCAGTCGGGCTCCCAGTAGAAGACGCCGATGCCCTTGCCTCCCGGTTCCCCGGCGGCAGCGGCGATGAGGTCTCCGATTGCGCTGGCCTGGCCCTGGGGCGTGGCCTTGTAGCCTCCCCTGCGGTCGAGGCCGGGCCCGAAGCTGTTGGGGAAGCCGTCGGCGTCGTCCGTCGTCCACGCATAGGCGATCTCCGCCACGATCATCTCCTTCTTGTAGCGGGACGCAAGCACCGTCATGTTGCCGGAGAGGTCGGCCATCCTGCCGTGCCAGTACGGGTAGAACGAAAGGCCGATGACGTCGAAATCCACGCCTGCCGCGACTATGGGATCGAAGGTCTTGCGGTACAGCGCCTGGTCTCCGCCCGACGAGAGGTGGATCATGATCTTGATCCGCCGGGCGAAGGCCGGTGACCCGGGCTTCGCCCGGGCGGCCGGGTCATTGGCCCGCACGGCTCGTGAAGCTTCCCTGAGGAGGGCGACGAAGGCCTCCATGCCGCCGACCTTCTCATCGTCTGAAGGATAGAGTTTGCCGACCGGCCAGATGAACCCGTTGTCGACCTCGTTGCCGATCTGCACCATGTCGGGCATCGCGCCCGCGGCGCGCATCGCCTTCAGGCTCTTGTCGGTGAAGCCGTACAGCGCCTTCTTCAGATCCTCCAGGCCGAGGCCAGCCCACGCCTTGGGGGCGAACTGCTTACCCGGATCCGCCCAGAAGTCGCTGTAGTGGAAATCAACCAGGACCTTGAGGCCGAGCTTTTTG
>DATKLM010000029.1:0-16255 GCA_035542415.1 Spirochaetia bacterium | reverse complement strand
GCTGCGGACCAGGTTTTCCGGGACGCAGAAGGAACGGGCCGCTGAAGCCGCAGCCGGCGCAGCCGCAGCCGCAGCTCCGCCGGCTCCCACTCCCGCGGAGATTGCCGCCCGTTTCAGCTCTGCGGTCGATCTCCGCGCCGCAAAGATCGTAGACGTGAAGCGCCATCCCGACGCGGAGAAGCTGTACATCGAGACCGTGGACCTGGGGACGGAGAAGCGCACCATCGTGTCCGGCCTTGTGCCCTTCTATAAGGAAGAAGAGCTTCTCGGTCACACCATCGTCCTGGTGGCGAACCTGAAGCCGGCAAAGCTCCGGGGTGTCGAGAGCAACGGCATGCTCCTGGCGGCGTCTCCGGCAGACGGCAAGATCGTCGAAGTCCTCTTTGTCGATCATGCACAGCCGGGAGAGCGCGTCACGCTCACGGGGGCGGCCGCGGCAGGCGAGCCCGGCGTGATCGACATCGACACGTTCTTCTCCATGCCCATCGTGGCGGATGAAGGCCGCGTGATGGTGGGAGATCGGCAGCTCGAATGCGCGGGCAGGCTCGTCTCCACCGCCCGGGTGCCGAAGGGCAGGGTGAAGTAATCGAGCTCTCGGTCGAACCGGTTTCCCTCGCCGCGCTCGATTCGTCGGATGAGCTTCTCCAGTCGGGCTTCTGGGCTTTCTTCAAGCAGGCGCACGGATGGCGAGCCCGTCCCTTTACCGTCCGTGCCGGAGCCGCGACGCCTTCATTCCAGCTTCTTGTTCTCACCCGTACTTTTCTCCGGACCTTTGTCCTGGCGTACGTGCCCTTCGGTCCCGTGTTCGATCCGGCCTGCGGCCGGGGCGAGCTTCTTTCCGCGCTCTCCCGGGCGGTGCGCCCTCATCTTCCCAAGGGAACGATGCTCGTCCGCTTCGACCTGCCGTGGGAGAAGTCGGGTGAAGAACCCCGGTGGAGCGGCGCCGGGCCGAAGGTGCTGAAGTCTCCCAGCGACATGCAGCCTCCGGCAACGGTGATCGTCGACCTTGCTCCTCCCCTGGAGGGCATCCTTTCCGCCATGAAGAGCAAGACCCGGTACAACATCAGGCTCGCGGAGAAGAAAGGCGTCACTGTCCGGGAGGCAGCACCGGAGGACTTCGATGCCTGGTACGCCCTGTACCAGGAAACCAGCCGGAGGGACCGGATCGCCATTCACTCGGCAGCCTACTACCGGGGGCTGCTCGCCGCGGCGCGTGAATACCCGGGGGAAAAGCCGCAGGTGCGTCTTCTCCTGGCGAGGCATGAAGGGGAGATCCTGGCCGGCAACATCTGCATCTTCGGGAGGAGCCGCGCGGTCTACCTCACCGGCGCATCCGGCGGCAGGAAGCGGAACCTGATGCCGACGTACGCGCTGCAGTGGGAAGCGATCCGCATGGCGAAGCACGCCGGCTGCACGGAGTACGACCTGTACGGGATCCCGCCGAAGCCTGATGAGGGCCACGCCATGCACGGCCTCTACCAGTTCAAGACCGGCTTCTCCGAGAAGATCGTGGAGCGGTGGGGGACGTGGGACGCTCCCTGCCTGCCGGCGCGTTTTGCGCTGTATCGGGCGGCGGAGGGGGCGCGGATGTTCTACTACCGCTCCGTGAAGAAGCGCCTGCGGCGCTCCTCCCGGTCTCCCGAGGGCTCCTGAACCGGGCTCAGTAGTTCCATTTCAGGATTCCGAACCCGACGACATTCATGACGATCGGGACAGCGTAAATAAGCGTTACCGCGCGCGCCTTGCGGGCCGCGCCGCGCAGGCCGAGCACGATGTTGATTGCCGCGAAGAACTCGAAGTAGCCCACGAGGAAGATGAGCCAGATCCCGCCCCAGGACCGCGTCCAGAACGGGTACTCCCACACGAGCTGGCCCCCGATGTTCAGCACGCATTCCACCAGGACGCAGAACGCGGAAAAGGCGATGGCCCAGAACCAGCGGTCCGGAAGGCCCAGGATCCGGACGTCCCGGTCATCGGAGCACATGTAGAAGAAGACGATTCCCGCGATGGCGAACATGAACATGATCTCGATGTTCCACCCCACCATGGTCCTCAGCGCCGTGTCGCCGGGCGTGGTCCAGAATGCCGAGCGGCCCGAGATGTTGAGCGCCCAGCCGTTCCATGTCTCGTTGAAGAAGTCCATGCCGAACAGCGTGAGGCCCGCGACAACGGCATCCCAGTTTTCGCTCTCCCGCGCTTTACGGATCTCCCAGGCATAGACCAGGAGAACGATCGCAAGCAGGGGGATTGCGTACCACTTGATCATGGAAAAGTCGCGAAGGTGGTCCAGGGCCCGCAGTGATGCTTCCGTCATGACGTCCTCCTTCACATTTTCTTCACGGGTCTGCACTACAGTGCCCTTGATTCATCCAAAGCACAAGGGAGGCGCCATGGGGCCGAGTGGTCCGACGCGGATGGCGTCACGATGGCGCGCGGCGACGGGCGAAGCTTCCAGGAAATCATGGAAGCCTCGTTCTTCCAGCCGATGGAGGGGCTCACCGTGCCGCCAGGGCAGCGGCATTTCGCCCTTCTCCGGCATGCGCTGACCTTTTCACGATCGCGTATTTCTGTGTATCTTACCAGACTGTATGGAAGGGATGGTGCGGCGCCGAGCTGCCTTCGGGCTGCCCGCCGCGGCGCGGCTCTCTGCGTTTGCTCTCGCTTTCCTCTGCCTGGCCGCTGTGTCCTTCGCCGAGCCCGAGATTCCGGAGGGCTTCTGGACGTCCCTTCTCCTGGTGCGCGACGGCGTCTCCGACTTCCCCGGCAAGAGCGTGGGGTCTTTCTTCCGCAACGTCAGCTTCCACGAGCTTGTTCTTCCCAGCGGCGCAAGCACGACGTTCTCCATCGAGCCGCTGAGCTTCGACGGCAAGGAAGTAATACTGAGATACTCGATCCTCACCAATGGCGTGAAGACCGAGACGTTCGATTTTCACTTCACATGGCGTGGAACGACGTCTCTCCTGTACAGGCTGTCCCGCGGCGAGGCCAAGATCGAGGGCTTCGAGCAGATGAAGCGGATCATGAAGGAGTTCTACCTGCCGTCCCTGTCCCTGCATTGACGATCGCCGTGAACCGCCTCAGTACCTCCGCCGCCTGCGGCGTTTCACCGATGTCCGAACACGCACCGCTGCCGTCGTGATCGCAGTAAGCCCGCATGATTTCGGAGTCGAACTCGGGATGGAACTGAACCCCCCACGCGCATTCGTTGATGCGGAACGCCTGGTTTTCGTCCCACGGATTGGAAGCCAGCAGGACCGCTCCCGGCGGGAGAGTCAGCACGGACTGGGAGTGGCTTGCATGGACCTTCAAAGTCCGGGGGAGTCCGCCCAGGAGCGTGTCCGTTCGCGCCGCATCCCGAAGGTCGATCTCTGTGGTCCCCCTCTCGGGACCTCGGGGATTGTAATCCACCATGCCGCCCAGCGCGTGGGCCAGGAGCTGGTGGCCGTAGCAGATTCCGAGAGTCGGCACCCCTTGGCGGACCGCGTCGCGCAGCCACTCCGCGGTCCGCTCGCTCCAGTCCAGTCGTTCGGAAACCATGTCGTGGGACCCCGTAATCGCAATCCCGCGGCAGCCGCGTGCCGGCGGGAGGTCCTCCCCGGCCGCGACGTCAACGACCGTCGTGTCGCGTGGCGAGAGTCTCATTCCCCCGCGGATCCAGTCTTCGAAATCCCCGCGCCGCGTTTTCAGACCCGGCAGCGTGCTGCCCGTTTTGATGATGACAATCTTCCCCATTGCCCCAACCTTGAGCAGTGACTACCGTAGTGGAATCCGCGCGGTGCTTCCAGACCCCGGCGGAGGAGTGTGGAGGTCGGTCTTGATTCGGAGAGTTCCCGCAGCATTCGCACTTCTTGCGATGCTTCTTCTTTCGAGGGCCGCGTCGTGGGCGGAGGCGCCCTTTTCCCGAACGGATTTCGTTCTGTGGACCACCTGCGCCATCACGCTGGAAGACCACGGATCGCAGGAAGCTCTGGACGCGGCCTTCGCCCGGCTGCGCGAAATCCAGGCCCGATTCGGTACGGGCGTGCCGGGGTCGGAGCTGGAACAGATGGCCTCGGCGGCCGGCCGGGCTCCCGTGCACGTGACTGACGACGTGTATGCGCTGATCAAGAAGGCGCTCGTCGTGGCTGGGGATACGAATGGTCTTTTCGACCTGACCGTCGGCCCCCTGATCGACGTGTGGCGGATGAACAAGGACGATCCTGACATCCCGTCGAAGGAGCGGATCAAGGCCGCGCTCTCCCTCGTCAGCTGGCGCGATGTCGTCGTGGACGATCGGCAGAAGACCGTGTTTCTGAAGCGGTCCTCGATGAGGCTCGACCTCGGAGGCTTTCTCAAGGGATATGCCGCTGATGAGATGGTCCGCATTCTCTCCGCGCGCGGCGTGACGTCCGCCCTCATTGACCTGGGCGGAAACATCTTCGCAATGGGCAACGGCCCCAGCGGATCACCCTGGAAGATCGGGGTCCAGGATCCGGAGGGTCAGCGCGGGGCGTACCTGGGGATCGCGCTGGTGACGAACAGGTCCGTGACCACGGCGGGGGTGTACGAGCACTACTTCATCAAGAAGGGGAAGCGCTATCACCACATCATGGACCTTCGCACGGGCTACCCGGTGGAGAATGGCCTGCTGTCGGTGACTGTCATTGCGGACAAGTCCATCGACGCGGACGCGTTCGACACGGCGCTTCTCTGCATGGGGAAGGTCGACGGGATGCGGCTGGCGGAGAAGCTCGGCCTGGACATCATCATGGTGGACGATCATCACCGCGTGTACGCGACCCCCGGGGCGCGAAAGATCTTCACGCTTGCCGGTTCCGGATATTCCTTTGCGGATTGAGCCGGCAGGGCTGCAGCGCCTCGATGACCTTCGTGCGCTTTCTCACAGAGGTGATCGGCCTCATGCCTTGATGTACTTCCCGGGGTCCGCTTCGAAGGACTTCGCGCACCCCTGCGCGCAGAAGTAGTACGTCTTTCCCTCGTAGACGCGTGTTGCCGCGGCGGTCTTCGGATCGATCATCATCCCGCACACCAGGTCCTTCACCAGCGTCGTGTCCGCACTCATGGAACCTTCCTCCTCATCTCTCGAGATACTTCTCGAGGATCATCGTGATCTCGTCGATCTTTTCGCTTCCGTTGTTCGTCCTGATGGCATCCTTCACGCACGTGTTCATGTGCTGTTTCAGGATGACGATGTTCGCCTTCTTCAGAAGGGCGATGGAGGCATGGACCTGCTTGGAGACGTCGATGCAGTACCGGTCTTCCTCCACCATGCGCAGAATGGCGTCGATCTGGCCGCGCGCGGTCTTCAGAAGGTCGATCGCTTTCTGGCTGTCGTGACTTTCGTGATGCATGCTCTACCTCCGGATCCTGAAGCCGCGCAGGCGCAGCGCGTTGCTCACGACGGATACCGAGCTCAGCGACATGGCGGCGGCGGCGAAGATCGGGCTCAGCAGCGGGCCGCCGAAGAGGTGCAGAAGCCCGGCCGCAATGGGAATGCCCAGCACGTTGTAGCAGAACGCCCAGAACAGGTTCTGCTTGATGTTCCTGATCGTTCCCTTGCTGAGCTGGATGGCCCCCGCGACGTCCGCGAGGTCGCTCTTCATGAGAACGATATCCGCGGATTCGATGGCCACGTCCGTGCCGCTTCCGATGGCGATGCCGATGTCAGCCTGGGCAAGGGCCGCCGCATCGTTGATTCCGTCTCCCACCATGGCCACCCGCCGGCCTTCTGCCTGGATCTTCTTCACGGTCTCCGCCTTGTCCTGGGGCAGAACCTCCGCGAACACACGGTCCACTCCGACCTGCCGCGCCACTGCCTGGGCGGTCCTCTGGTTGTCACCGGTGAGCATGACGACTTCGAGCCCCATGCCGCGAAGCTTCGCGATGGCGGGAGCACTCGACTCCTTGGGCACGTCCGCCACCGCGATGATTCCTGCCGGCGCTCCGTTCACCGCCACGAACATCGGCGTTTTCCCGTTCTCCGCCAGCTTTGCCGACGCCTCGGCGAGGGTGCCCAGCGCGACGCCCCGTTCGGCCATCAGCTTGCCGTTGCCCAGCAGCAGGGCCTTTCCTTCGATCTGAGCTTCGATCCCCCGGCCCGGGATGGCCTGGAACTTCTCAAGGGGCAGGGCAGCGAGCCCCCGGGCTTCAGCGCTCTGCACGATAGCGTCACCCAGCGGATGCTCGGAGCCCTTTTCCGCGGAGGCTGCAAGCTGCAGGAGGGCGTTCTCGCTCAGGCCGTTGACCAGCGTCACGTCGGTCACCACCGGTTTCCCTTCCGTGACGGTCCCTGTCTTGTCCAGCACGATGGTCTGGACGCGATGCGTTGCTTCCAGCGCCGCTCCGCCCTTGATCAGGATGCCGTTCTCCGCGCCCTTGCCGGTACCGACCATGATCGCCGTCGGCGTGGCAAGGCCGAGCGCGTAGGGGCACGCGATCACGAGGACTGCGGTAAAGATGGTCATGCTGAACGCCAGACTCTGGCCCGAGATGAGCCACGCGGCACCGGCGAGCAGGGCGATGAGGATGACGATGGGAACGAAGTACCCCGAGACGATATCGGCAAGCTGGGCGATTGGTGCCTTGGAGCCCTGCGCCTGTTCCACGAGCTTGATGATCTGGGCAAGCGCCGTGTTGCTTCCGACCCGCGTGGCCCGGAAGGTGATGGCGCCGTTCTTGTTGAGGCTTGCGCCGGTGACCGTGTCTCCGACCTTCTTCTCCACCGGTATGCTTTCGCCCGTGAGCATCGACTCGTCCACGGACGTATAGCCTTCGATCACCTCGCCGTCCACGGGTACTTTCTCCCCGGGCCGCACTCGAACGATGTCTCCCACCTCGACCTCGGAAATGGGGATCTCCGTTTCCTTTCCGTCATGAATGACCGTGGCAGTCTTGGGCGCAAGCCCCATGAGCTTCTTGATGGCTTGCGACGTCTTGCCCTTCGACACCGCTTCCAGTGTCTTTCCCAGGAGGATCAGGGCGAGAATGACCGCGGCTGTCTCGAAGTAGAGGTTGGCAACCGCCGCGACGTCACCGAGCGCTATCCGAACTGTGTTGTAGACGCTGTACAGGACGGCTGCCGCCGTGCCGATCGCGATCAGGGAGTCCATGTTCGGGGCGCGGTGCCAGAGCGCCTTCATCCCGCCGCGGTAGAACCGGTTGCCCGCGATGATCGCCGGGATCACGAGGATGATCTGGGCAAGGGCGTATCCCAGGGGCGAGCTCATGGGATCCACGAAGCTCGGGAGCGGGATGCGCGCACCCGGAATCATGTGCCCGAGGGCAAGGTAGAGAAGGGGAACCGACGCGGAGGCCGCGACGATGAACTTCGTCCACATCGTGCGGGTTTCTCTCTGTTTCCGTTCCGCATCGTGGTCTACGGCGTCAGCCGCGGCGTCGATCTCCAGCGGCGTGTATCCGGCGTCAGTGATTGCTTTCTTGATGGATGAGAGGCGCACCCGGGAGGGCTCATAGGTGATGTCCGCCTTCTCGGTGGCCAGATTGACGGAGACCGCCTCCACGCCTTTCAGCGCCCCCACGGCCTTCTCGATATGCGAAACGCATGATGCGCACGTCATCCCTTCGACGGGGACGATGACGCGCGTGGAGGCGGTTTTGCGCTCCAGCCCATAGCCGGCGTCTTCCACAGCCTTCTGGACGGTTTCTAGTGAGAGCTTGCTCTCATCGTACTGGAGGCTCAGCTTTTCGGTTGTCAGGTTCACGCTGGCCGACGCAACACCGTCAAGCTTGTTGACCGCCTTTTCTACATGCGCCACGCAGGATGCGCAGGTCATCCCGGTTACCGTCAGCTCTTCGATCTTCATCATCAGGCGCCCTTTCTACCCCTCCCCCCGTGGGGAGGGGTATCTCAGAAGAAGCTATCCCCTTTTTTCCCAGCCGTCAAGCCCTCACCCCGAGCCCCGGCACGACCCAGCGATCATTGATAGACCTGCTTTTGATATCTTATAGTAGCCCGGCCCGCGCAGCGTGGGGCCGGCAAACGTTCATACAGAGGAGTGCGAGAATTGAAAAGACTTCCGCTGGTTCTGTCCATCATGTCGGCGGCCCTCGCCTTCCTTGCGGCCTGTGGTCCCGGGGTCAAGCAGATTTCGGAGGACCAGCTCAATTTCCAGAAGAAGCAGCAGGAAGACAACCTGCTCCAGAAGACCGTGTTCCGGCCCGGCAGCACCGCCCCGTATGAAAAGGGGACGAGCGGAGGCACCTGGCAGAACAACCTCAACAATGATCTGAAAACGTTCAACCCCGTCGTCGCCGTCTACGATGCTGAGAGCGCGGGGATCGTGGACAATCTTTCGGCGGGTCTCCTCGACTATGACCCGTACAAGAAGCAGTGGAAGCCGCTCGCTGCCTCGTACGACGTCGCCGTGAACGAGGCGTCTGGCACGATGGATGTCACCTTCACCCTGCGGGACGACCTGTACTGGACGACGCTTGCCGACCCGAAGACCAGGGTCAAGGTAACCTCGGATGACGTGGTCTTCTGGTACAACGAGGTCGTCGGGGACCCGGCGTTCCAGCACTCGGCATACGCCGGCCAGTTCGTCCAGATGCCGGACGGCAAGAAGAAACACATCGACATCGCCAAGATCGACGAACGACGCTTCGTGATGCACTATCCGCGCATCATCGCCATGCCCGAGCTTTCCAGCAACATGAACTTCGGGCCGCGCTACGTCTTCGAGCCGGTGAAGAAGGCCAAGAAGGTCGAGGGCGTTCTCAACCTCTGGACCATCAACACGGACCCCCGGACCATTCCGTCCTTCGGCCCGTACTACATCGAGTCCAACAGACCGGGAATCCAGGTCACCCTCGCGCGCAACCAGGGCTACTTCAAGACCGACGACTACGGTCAGAAGATCCCGTACATCCAGAAGTACGAGACGAAGATCGTTTCCAACCAGGAGACCGAGAGGCTGAAGTTTCTTGCCGGGGAGCTGGACGGCTACAGCCTGAGGCCCGAAGACCTGCAGGGCATGGTGGCCAAGAGCCCCAAGGATTACACCGTGTACTATGCCGGCCCGAGCCTGGGGTCCCGGTACATCGCCTGGAACCAGAACCCCCGGAACCTGAAACCGATGTACGTGAAGTGGTTCTCGAACACGACGTTCCGCCAGGCCATGAGCTGCTTCTTCAACCGGGACAGGGTGGTGAAGGAGGTCTACCGCGGTCTCGCGGAGCCCGATCTGTACTTCTTCGCCAAGGCGAATCCCTATTTTGATCCTGCCATCAAGCAGCAGTACACGTACGACCCCGAGCGGGGGAAGAAGCTCCTTGCGGAGATCGATATCACGCCGAATGCAAAGGGCATCATGCAGGACGCGGACGGCAACCCGATCGCGTACGATCTCATGGTTCCGATCGAGACGAACATCACCATCGACGTCGCCACCGTCTACGCGGACGAGCTGAAGAAGGCTGGCATCACGCTCAACGTGAAGCCTGTCCAGTTCCAGAAGATCGTGGAGAGCCTGACCAAGGGATACGACTGGCAGTCCGTCATGATCGCCACGGGATCCAACTATTTTCCCATCCAGGGCGACAACGTGTGGCTCTCCTCCGGGAACCTCCACCTCTGGAACCCCCTTCAGCCCAAGCCGGCAACGGCATGGGAGGCGAGGGTGGACGAGCTGTACTGGCAGGGATACTCAGAGCGTGACCCGGTGAAGGCAAAGAAGATCTGGGACGAGTACCAGCGGATTATCCTCGACCAGGTCCCCGTCATGTACATCGCCTATGAAGTCGGCTTTGCCGCGTACCGCGACAAGTGGGCGAACATCCGCGTGGACACCCTCGGGGCGCCTGACTCGAACTATCTCTACCAGAAGGTCCAATGAACCCGCCCGGAGCCGATCCCGCCGGCGCACGGGCGCCCTTCAGCCTTTCGCGGCTCCGCCAGCAGCATCCCCTTGCCACGTTCCTTGCGGGGCGGGTCACCACCATGGTGCTGATGCTGTTCCTCCTGGGCCTTGGCGTGTTCGGGCTGATGTCCCTTTCCCCCGGGGACATCGTGGACAACTACGCGCGGAGCCTTCTCCTGCAGACGGGTCGGTTCCAGTCGAATACGAACACGCTGACGGACGCGCAGATCCAGGAGGCGAAGCACCGCCTGTGGCTGGACCGGCCTTTCTATGTCCAGTACGCGCATTGGCTGTACCAGATCTTCGTGGAGCACGACCTGGGGCGCTCTCTCATTTCACGCGCGCCCGTGCTCTACCTCGTGGGCACGAGGATGCTGAACTCGATCGTCCTCAACCTGATCGAGCTCGTCTTCCTCACGTTCATCTCGTTCGCGCTGGGAATCTACTTCTCCTCCAAGGCGGGCACCCGGGTCGACCCGGTCGTCGCCTTCGTCAGCCTGTTCCTCAACGCATTCCCGGGGATCCTCCTCCTCATCCTCCTGCAGATGTTCGCTTCTGCAACGGGCATCTTCCCGGTCACCGCCTACCCGACGGACAGCTTCGAGGGAAATCCCGCCGGGTTCGCGTTCTCCTACCTGTACCATATCGTCCTGCCGCTCATCGGCGCCTTTCTCAGCAGTATTGGAGGTTCACTGCGCCTCATCCGGGCGACCATGCTCGACCAGCTCGGCCAGCCCTACATCACCGCGCTGCGCTCCCGTGGCATCCCCGAACGCAGGATCTACTTCAACCACGCGTTCCGTAACACGATGAACCCGTTCATCACGGGCTCCTCCACGCTTCTTGCCGATCTTTTCTCCGGCTCGCTGTTTCTCGAGATCATCTTCTCCTATCCGGGGATCGGCAGGCTCATGTACGAGGCGGTCATGCAGAAGGACATCAACCTCGTGCTCACGAACATCATGTTCATCAGCTTCCTGATCCTCGTGGGCATGCTGATCTCCGACGTCGCCCTGGCCCTCGTGGATCCGCGGATCAGGTACTCACGCGCATGAAACGGTTCTGGAGCGCCATGAGGCGGCGGCCCATTGCACTCGTCTCGTTCATCGTCCTTGTCGTCCTCTACGTCGGGATGATCTTCTGCGAGTTCATTGCACCCTACGGGCCGAATGAGCAGTTTGCCGGTCATTCCGACCAGCCGCCGTCCCTGCTGCTGTATTCGCGCACGCTGGGTTTCCGTCCCCAGGTGCAGACCCTCGTGCTGCTCAACGACTTCACGCGGGAGTACGCGGGCCTGGAGGGGCACTATACCCCGGTCACTCTGTTCGCGGTCGGTCCTGAGGCGAAGCTCTGGGGGCTCGTTCCTTTCCGACATCACCTGTTCGGCACGGCCCGCTACTCTGACCCGGCATCCGGCGCGGAGCCGGTCTTCATTCTCGGGACGGACAACCTGGGCCGGGACATCCTCAGCAGGCTGCTGTACGGTTCGCGGATTTCCCTGACCATCGGGTTTGTGGCAGTTGCAGTGGCGCTGTTCATCGCTCTCCTGCTGGGCGGGCTTGCCGGCTATTTCGGGGGGCTGTGGGACTGGATCGTGATGAGGCTCGCGGAGTTCATCATTCTCGTTCCCGGCCTCTACCTGATCCTCTTTCTCCGTTCGATCCTGAGCAACAACCTTACCTCCGGCCAGTCGTATGCCATCATCACGGTGATCCTGTCAGCCGTCGGATGGCCCGGCACGGCGCGCATGATCCGCGGCATGGTGCACGCCATCAAGCGCAACGACTTCGTTGCCAACGCTGAGCTGGAGTCCATGCCTGCCCGGGCCATCCTCTTCCGCCACATCATCCCGCAGATGGCTTCCATCCTCATCATCAGCGTCACGCTGGGCATCCCCGGCTACATCCTCGGGGAGACGGCGCTTTCGTACCTGGGCCTGGGAATCGTTGATCCCGCGGTGAGCTGGGGAAGCATGATCAACCGGGACGCCACGACGATCACGAACCTCGTGCAGTTCCCCTGGCTCTTTGCTCCGGGCGTGCTCCTTATCACCATCGCGCTGGCGTTCAACTTCCTGGGCGAGCTGCTGCGGGACGTTGCGGATCCCAACTGGAGGGAAACCCGCCGTGGCAGACGAGAGGGAGGGGACCACGACCGCGGTGTCTGAAACGGTGCTGGACGTGCGCGGCCTGACTGTCAGCTTCCCGACCGGCGGCGGCATGCTCCGGGCGGTCCGCGGGGTGGACTTTGCGCTGCGGCGCGGGGAGTGCCTGGGGATTGTGGGCGAGTCCGGCTCCGGCAAGAGCGTAAGCGCGCTTGCCGCGCTGGGGCTCCTCGGTCGGGACGCGCATATCGACGGGAGCGTCTTCCTTGACGGAAGGGACGCGCGGAGTCTTGCCCCCGCTCAACTTCGTGCCCTGAGGGGGACCTTCGCTTCCATGATCTTCCAGGAGCCCAGCCGGTCCTTCGATCCGATCTACAGCATCGGCAGAACGTTCCAGGAGACGCTGCGGGTCAAGGATCCAACGCTGAGCCGGGCCGAATGCCAGGCAACGGCGGTCCGTCTCCTGTCGGAAGTCCACATCCCGCGCGCCGAGGAGCGCCTCAAGAACTTCCCGCACCAGTTCTCCGGCGGGATGCTCCAGCGGATCATGATCGCCCTTGCGCTGGCCAACGATCCCGATCTGCTGATCGCGGACGAACCGACCACGGCGCTGGATGTCACGATCCAGGCGGAGATCGTCGGACTGCTGGACGAGCTGCGAAGCCGGCGCGGGCTTTCCCTCCTTTTCATCTCCCACAACCTGGCCCTGGTGGGACAGATCGCAGACAGAATTCTCGTCATGTACGCCGGGCTGGTACTGGAGGAGGGGCCCGCTGGGATCGTGCTCTCCCA
This sequence comes from Spirochaetia bacterium, assembly GCA_035542415.1. Taxonomy (GTDB): domain Bacteria; phylum Spirochaetota; class Spirochaetia; order SZUA-6; family Fen-1364; genus Fen-1364. The sequence goes on along the minus strand of DATKLM010000029.1, from coordinate 3,481 downwards.
ACCCCGAAGCCCGTACACCAGGGCGCTCCTGGACGCGCTGCCGTCGTGGGGAAGTCACTACGGGAAAGAACGCCTCCGCACGATCTCAGGATCAGTGCCGGACCCGACGCGCCACGAGCCCGGGTGTCCCTTCGCTCCTCGCTGCCCGCTTGTTGCCGAGCGCTGCAGCGCCGCGATCCCGCCCCTGGTGCGGGACGAAGACCAGGCGGCCGGCGCCGGCCCGCGCGCGGGAGCGTATCGCTGCATTTTGCCCGGGGTGAAGACGTGAGCGACATCATCCGCGTGAGCGATCTCGCCAAGGTCTACAAGCTGGAGGCGGGCATCTTTGCGTCGGCGAGCCGCTGGGTCTGGGCGCTCAACGGCGTCAGCATCGCGATCCGCCACGGGGAGACATACGGACTGGTCGGAGAGTCGGGCTCCGGAAAGACGACGCTGGCCAAGGCTCTCGTCCAGCTCTTCCCGCACACCTCCGGCCGGATCGAGTACTTCACGGGGAACGAGCGGTGGGAGATCACGCAGAGCGATCCGCGCCTGCTCCGCAGGTTCCGTTCCGACGTCAAGTACGTGTTCCAGGACCCGTCCTCCTCCCTGGATCCAAGGATGGAGGTGCGCCGGATTCTCACCACGGGCCTCCGCTACGCGGAGCGATCACCGGGATCCGCGCGGCTGGTGGAGCGGGCACGTGACGTTCTGGTGGCAGTGGGGCTGCGGGAGGACGACCTGGAGCGCAGACCCTCCGAGTTCTCCGGCGGGCAGAGGCAGCGCATCTCCCTGGCCCGCGCCCTCATCAGTGATCCGAGGGTCCTCATTTGTGACGAGGTGGTGAGCGCTCTCGACGTCTCGATCCAGGGCCAGATCCTCAACCTGCTCATCGAGCTCAAGCAGAAGTTCAGCCTGACCATCATTTTCATCGCCCACGACCTGACCGTTGTCTCCTACATGTCGGACCGTATCGGCGTCCTCTACGGCGGCAGCCTGATGGAGGAGGCGCCGACAGCGGAGCTGGTGCGCAGCCCGCTGCACCCCTACACGCAGCTTCTGTACGGCGCCATGCCCCGGCTGGACGGGAAGCTGCCGGAGCGCGGGTCAACCGGCGGGGCGCCCTACAACCCCACGCGGCCTCCGGTGGGCTGCCCCTTTGTCGGGCGCTGTCCGCTGGAGCAGGAGAAATGCCGTACGGTCAAGCCGGAGCTTCGCGAGGTGAGGCCGGGCCACCGCGTGGCCTGTCACTTCGTGGGCTGAGAGAGAAAACGCCGCAGAACTCCGTCGACGTAGCGTTCCCGCTCTCCGTGATCAGCAAGATCGAATCCGCCCGCGTTCCGAAAGAGCTGCGGCAGAAAGCCGGGCAGGAGCACCGCGGAGATGAGCTGCACCGTGTCCGCGCCGATCTCCCGCGCGCTCCTGCGCGGAAACCGGGATTGAAGCTCCCGCGCGAGCAAAGAGAGGAATCCGCTGAACCTTCGGATGAAAAGCGTGTTGGCGGCGCCGCTGACAAACGTGTCGTACAGGTGCGCTTTGACGATGCCGGGGTACCGAAGCGCGCCTTCAAGGGCTTCCCGAAGCACGGCCCCCAGGCGGCTTTCCAGGTCCTCACCCCGGCCGTCCAGCATCACCTCCCAGTCCCCGAAGGCGTTTGCCAGGGTGGTCTTGAGCGCTTCTTCGATCAACCGCTCCTTCGAGCGGAAGTAGTAGCTGATGGCAGCGCTGTTCACTCCCGCCTCACGGGCGATGCCGCGGATGGTGACCCGTGACAGGCCGTCACGATCGATGCACGCGATGGCTGCCTCCACGATCTTCTTCTGCGCGGCCGTTTCCGCGGCTGTCTTTCCCTGTCTCCCTCGCCTCTTCACTCCGTCGATTCAATCACACGAGTGAAGGATCCGCAACGGTCCCTTCAGCTGGTCAATCAAATGTTTTAATCATATGATTGACATTCCGAATCCGGCACGGTATGCTGGAGGCATGAAACAACGGGCGCAGGCGTTGCCCGGCAGGGGCCGGGGGGTGCTGGTCACCGGGTGTTCGTCGGGGATCGGAAGGGCCGTGGCTCTGGGCCTGGCAGATCACGGATTCACGGTGTTTTCCACGGTGCGCCGGGATTCGGACAGGAAGGACCTCGAGGCCCTGGGGAAGCCCGGTCTTGTCGTGATCTGCCCGTTCGACCTGCGGCGCCGCGAGCATATTGCCCCGCTTGTGAAGGCCGTCGAGGGAGAGCTTGCATCCCGAGGACAGCCGGGGCTGTATGCCATCGTCAACAACGGCGGGGGCGGCTCCGTTGCGCCGCTCGAGCTCGTGGACCTGGACGGGTTCCGGGGAGAGCTGGAGGCGCGGCTCGTGGGGCCGGTGGCCCTGGCCCAGGCTTTGCTCCCTTCCTTGAGGCGGGCAGAGGGCCGGCTCGTGTGGATCGCTACGCCCGCGCTGATTCCCATCCCTTTCGTCGCCAGCATCCATGCGTGCGACTTCGCGGCCAATTGCATCACGCGCACCTTCGCGCTGGAGCTGAAACCCTGGGGGATCCCGAGTGTCTTTGTGCGATGCGGCGGAATCGACACTGCCGCGCCCGGAAAGAACGCGCGGGAGCTGGAGCAGGCGCTGGCAGCCTGGCCCGATGCGCGCAGGTCGCTGTACGAGCAGGCGCTGAAGAAGGAGTCCGAGAGCCTGGCCGCCTTTGATGCGAAGAGGAGCGATCCTGCGGTTGTTGCAGAAAAAGTGCTTGCAGCGCTTGTCGCCAGGAGGCCCCGGCGGGTGTACCGCTGCGGGTACCTCTCCGGGGCGGCTGCGATCCTGGACCTGCTTCCTCAGCCGCTCGTGGACCGGATCATGAGCCGCCGGTGATCGTGCCGCTGACCCAGGCCTCGATCCTGCCGGTGCCGGCCGCTGCTATTCTTCTTCGAACGGCGTGTCCGTGGAGGGCAGGCGCGCCAGGTCGAACGGTGTCGCCTGGTAGACGTAGTAGTTCAGCCAGTTCGCGTAGAGCAGGTGGGCGTGGGATCGCCACGTCATCAGCGGTTCCTTCTTCGGGTCGTCACCAGGGTAGTAGTTCGCCGGGATGGCAATCGGGAGCCCCTTGGCAACGTCCCGGTCGTACTCTGCCTTCAGCGTGAGCCGATCGTACTCCGGATGTCCCGTGACGAAGACCATCCGCCCGTCCCGGGATGACGCCATGTAGACGCCCGCCTCACGGGAGACGGCGAGCAGCTTGAGCTGCGACACCTTCTCAATGTCCTCCCGGCGGACCTCGGTGTGCCGGGAATGAGGAGCCAGGAACCCCTCGTCGAACCCTCTCAGGATGGGCTCATGCGGATCGAGCACGGCGTGGTGGAACAGTCCGAAGACCTTGGCGGGAACCGGATACTTCTTCACGCCGAAGTGACGGTACAGGCCGGCCTGCGCTCCCCAGCAGATGTGCAGGGTGGCCCAGACGTTGGTCCGGCTCCAGTCCATGAGGTGGTCGAGCTCGTTCCAGTAGTCCACCTCCTCG
>DATKLM010000028.1:0-11394 GCA_035542415.1 Spirochaetia bacterium | reverse complement strand
CGGAGGCCGGAGCGCCGGGCTGGCCGGCTACCTCGTTTGCCGCGCTGCGTGACGCCGGACGCGCCGCCGTCGCCTCCGGTCGGGACCGCTACGCCACCGCGCGTGTGCAGCCGGATGAGCTGGCCGCGCTCATCTTCACGTCCGGCACCACGGGGACTCCCAAGGGCGTCATGCTGTCCCATCGCAACCTCGTGGAGAACGGGGACGGCGTGCAGATGACCACGCCCCTGGGACCGGGAGACAACTGGATCATCGTCCTGCCGTTCCACCACACCTATCCGACCATGTTGGGAATCTTCACGCCGCTCCTGAGCTATGGGAGGATCACCAGCGTTCCCTCCATGAAAACGAACGTCCTCGTGGGCATCATGAGGGACACCGGGGCCACTTGCGTGCCGGCGATGCCGCTGCTCATCGAGAAGATCTACAAGGGAGTCCTGTCCAACGTGGCCTCCCGGCCCCCCGCCGTGCGCGTTCTCTTTCGCGTCATGCTCGCGGTGAGCAGCTTCTTCTTCAAGGCATTCGGCCTGCGCATCGGGAAGGTGCTCTTCGCCTCCGTGGCGCGGGAGCTGGGCGTCCAGAAGCTGCGCTTCTTCGTGTCCGGCGGCGGTCCCATCGCCAAGGACGTGATCGACGGGATGGAGGCGCTGGGGCTCGTTACCTTCCAGGGCTACGGACTGACGGAGACCTCCCCGGTGATCTCCACCACGTGCCCGGCGCACAACAAGCCCGGCTCGGTCGGCCTGCCTCTTTCCAACGTGGAGGTGCGCGTCGACAGCCCGGACCAGAACGGCAACGGAGAGATCCTCGCCCGCGGCCCCGGCATCATGCTGGGCTACTACGGGATGCCGGAGAAGACTCGAGAGGTGATCGACGCGGAGGGCTGGCTGCACACCGGGGACATCGGGAAGCTGGATGACGACGGGTACCTGTACATCACCGGCCGGCTGAAGAACATCATCGTGACCAAGGGCGGGAAGAACATCTACCCCGAGGAGATCGAGAACCTGCTCCTCCAGAGCCCTCTCATCTCCGAGGTTGTCGTCATCGGGAAGCTCGACAGCGAGGGAGGGGAGTACCCCCACGCCGTTGTCTACCCGGATCCCGAGCGCCTTGCCTCCCTGCAGGACGCCGGCGGGAAGACGCTGGACCCGGAGGAGGTGCGCCGGCTCGTGCGCGCGGAGATCCAGAAGAGCATGGCCGGGGCGGCCGTCTACAAAATTCCTCACAGCTTCGATGTCTCGGACGTGGAGCTTCCCAAGACGTCAACGCGCAAGGTGAAGCGCTTCATGTTCGCCACACCAGGACGATAAGCAGCTCCGTGTGCGCGTTCGGAGCCTGACCCGCTCCCGGCGAGGCGCTGTCCGACGGCCTTCCGGAATTGGTAGATTCTTGTCGGAGGGCCGCATGGAAGACACGAGTAACGGCACGCACCAGCTGGCGACCTTTGGAGGGGGGTGTTTCTGGTGCCTGGAGGCCGTGCTGCAGAGGATCGAAGGAGTCCTGTCGGTGACGTCGGGCTACGCCGCGGGCACGACTCCCCATCCGACCTATGAACAGGTGTGCACCGGGGAGACCGGTCACGCGGAAGTTGTCCAGGTGGCTTTCGATCCGTCAATGATTACCTATGACGAGCTGCTCGACCTGTTCTGGCAGATGCACGACCCGACCACCCTGAACAGGCAGGGCGCCGACGTGGGGACACAGTACCGGTCCATCATCCTCACGGTGAACGAGGCGCAGAAGTCATCGGCGGAGCGCTCCCGGAAGAAAGCGCAGAAGAACTTCCACGACCCGATCGTGACGGAAATCCGTCCTTTGGACACGTTCTGGAAGGCCGAGGACTACCACCAGAACTACTACAATTCCCACACGAACGTCGGGTATTGCCGCATGGTGATCTCCCCGAAGCTGAGGAAGCTGAAGCTGGAATAGCGGCTCTCCGTCGCAGGCTTGCAAAGGCAGGCGCCGGCTGAGACAATACGCGGAATGTCCTCAGCCCGCGCGCCGATCTTCAGCCCCTCTTCTCCGCTCGCCTACACTCTCTACTACCTCTTCTATCTGTCCGTGATCCTGCGCGCGCTCCTGCGCTCGCCCGCGGAAGGGAGCGTCGCCCCCTTCACCTACGGTCTTCTTGCTGTCTTCCTTGCCTTCAGCGTGATCCAGGTTCCCCTGAGCCGGCGATGGGCCCCCTGGACCCACATCCATCTCGCCCTCATGTGCGGGCTCATCATTGCACTCCTCCGCACGGTTCCGCGGCTGGACTACTACGCGGTCCTGTTCATCGCCCTTGCCATCGTCTCCTCCAGCTTGCTGCCCCGGCGCGCCAGCATCGTGTGGCTCGCCGTGATCTGTTTTCTCGTCTGCGCCGGGCTCGCCCTGGCCTTCAGCCCTCGGGAAGCCGCCTCGTATGCGCCGAGTTATATCGCCGGCTCTCTCATCATCGGGATGACCGCCTGGGCTTCTCGGAGGGCTGAGGAGGCGCGGGCGCGCAGCGAAGAGCTGGCCTCGCGTCTCCAGGAGGCCAACCGGCAGCTCCGGGGATACGCGGAGGAGGCTGAGGAAGCCGCGGCGGCCCAGGAGAGGGCGCGCCTGGCGCGAGACCTCCATGACGCCGCGACGCAGACCGTGTTCAGCATGAACCTCACGGCGGAGGCCGCGAGGATGGCATTGACGAGGGATCCGGACCGCGTGCCCGGCATGCTGGAGAGGCTCCAGGAGCTGGCCCGCGACGCGCTTGCCGAGATGAGGAGCCTCGTGGACCAGCTTCGGCCGCAGTCCATCAAGGACATCGGCCTGGTGCGCGCCCTGGAGCGTCACGTGGAGGCTCGGCAGCGCCGGGACGGGCTCACCGTCAGCCTCAGCGTGGAAGGGGAGGAGAGCGGAGACCCGGCCGTGAGGGAGGAGCTTTTCCGCAGCGCCCGCGAGGCGCTGAGCAACGTGGTGAAGCACGCCGGGGTGGCGAGCGCGCGGGTCGAGCTGCGCTTCGGTCCGGAGGAGGCGGCCATCCGGGTGAGCGACACGGGACGCGGCTTCGATCCGGCCGCGGACCGCAGACCGGAGAGCTTCGGGCTCCTCAGCCTGCAGGAGCGGGCCCAGGCGCTCGGCGGCTCCGCGGAGGTCCGCTCGGAGCCGGGGAAGGGCACGCAGGTAGACGTGAAGCTGCCGCTGGAACGCGCACAATGGTCGCGGTGAAGGGAGGCGCGGAATGCCGAAAAAGTCCGCCGAGCTTGTCCGGGTCATGATCGTGGACGACCACGCCATTGTCCGGGAAGGCCTTCGCAACTTCCTGGGATTGGCCGGGGGAATCGATGTGGTGGGTGAAGCAGGCAGCGGCGCGGAAGCGCTTACGCTGGCCGGCACGGTGAAGCCCCAGGTCGTGCTCATGGACCTCGTGATGCCCGGCATGGACGGCATAGAAACGACGCGCCGGCTCCATGGCGAGCATCCGGAGATCGCCATCATCGTCCTGACGAGCTTCGCGGAGGACGACAAGCTCTTTCCGGCAATCCGCGCCGGGGCGGTGTCCTATCTTCTCAAGGACGTCGGTCCCCAGGAGCTGGCGGACACCATCCGGTCCGCGGCCCGGGGCGAGGTCCGCCTTGCCCCCGAGGTGGCCCGCCGCCTCGTGAGCGGGATTGCCGGCGGCGCGGAGAAGCGGCTGGAGGAGATCCTCACCGAGCGGGAGCTGGAGGTCCTGCGGTGTCTCGGCCGCGGGCTCTCCAACCGGGAAATCGGCGAGCAGCTTTTCATCAGTGAAAAAACGGTGAAGACCCATGTCAGCAACGTCCTGGACAAGCTGTCCCTCCAGGACCGCACGCAGGCGGCGCTGTTCGCCGCCCGGCGCGGGCTCGCGTGAGCCGCGGGCTTTCCTCCGGCGCCCTCCGTCTTTCGACCTAGGTCACTTTCCGCCCCCGGGCTGATTGAAAACGCATCCCGCGGCCGATGCGCGCTCCTGCGCTGCGCGGCATTGTAAGTATCGTACAGAGCACAGGAGGTAGTGAAATGATCGCGGTTGCGGAAAAGAGAGAGTCAGTGCGCCGGCCGGCGCAGGTCCGTCTGCCTGAGGCAGTGCGCCCCGAGAGCCAGGTCGTGAAAATCCCGGCAGACGCCGAACAGCAGATCCAGGAGCTGGAGCGGACGTTCACCGATCGGTGGGAATGGTAGGGGGACGTCATGGAGCTGGTGAAAGCACGCGCGGTCCCCGATGCCGGGAACCGCATGGCGTTCGTCGACAACATCCGGTGGGTGGTCATCGTCATGGTCGTCCTCATCCATGCGTCGGTCACCTACAGCGGCATCGGGTCGTGGTTCTACAAGGAGCCGGTGCGGCTCGACATGGTGTCCATGCTCACGTTCGCCTTCTACGAGTCGCTGTCCCAGGCGTTCTTCATGGGGTTCCTCTTCTTCCTCGCGGGAACGTTCGTACCGGGCGCCTATGACCGCAAGGGCTTCGGAAGGTTCGTCCTGGACCGGCTCATCCGGCTGGGCGCGCCGACCCTCGTCTTCATGCTTGTCCTGGATCCGCTCACGCGGCTCATCATTCGGCTGTTCTCCGGACAGCGGCCCTCGCTCGCCGCGTTTTTCCAGGGCTGGCTGGACGTGATCCGCAGCGGCCACGTCGTGGACCGGACCGGCCCCCTGTGGTTTGCCCTTGCGCTGCTGGTCTTTTCCATCGTGTACGCGTTGGTACGGCTCGTCGCAGGACGGCCGGCCCGCGCGGGCGGGCAGACCGAGGTGCGCGCGCTGACGCCTCGAGCCATCCATCTGGCCGCGGTCGGCCTCGTGGTTCTGATCGGCTCAGGTTCGTTCCTGGTGCGGCTTGTCCAGCCCATCGGAACGAGCTGGTTCAACATGCAGCTCTGCTTCTTCACCCAGTACGTCGTGCTGTTCATTGCCGGCCTCTGGGCGGGCAGGAGCGGATTCCTGAAGGCGCTTCCCGCCGCTGTCGGCACGGTCTGGCTGAGGCTGGCGCTCGCTGTTGGAGTGCCGGCCTGGTTCCTGCTCCTGGGGCTCGGAGGAGCGGGCATCGGCGGCTTCGACGTTTTCAGCGGCGGGCTGCGCTGGCAGGCGGCCGGCTACGCGTTCTGGGAGGCATTCTTCGCCGTGTCGATGAGCCTCGGCCTGGTCACGCTGTTCCGCGAGAAGGTCAACGGCCCTTCCCGGATCGCGGGATTCCTTTCGCGGACGAGCTTCGGCGTGTATGCGCTTCACGCTCCTCTGCTTGTCACCGCGAGCCTGCTCCTGCGGGGCTGGGCCGCGTATCCCCTGGCCAAGGCTTTTGCGGCGGCCGCGATCGGGTTTGCGCTCAGCCTGGCAGCGGCAGCAATCGTCCGCAGCATGCCCGGCCTGCGGCGGATCTTCTCCTGATTCCGCGCCTCGGTTCGTTCTCCCTCTTGCAAAGGGCGCCCGCGGCTGCAAGACCGCGCGGGCGCCCTTTGTGTCGTTGCGGAAGCAGGACGATTCTGGTAGCGTGGCTCATCACCATGGAAAAAAAAGGCGGCGCTCGTTCCCCGTCCCGTGCTCCCGCCCTGCTCGCCATCTGGGGCACCGTCCTCTTCTGGGGCCTGTCCTTCGTCGCATCGAAAACCATCCTGAACACCGGCGTGCCGCCGATGACCATGGTCACCATCCGGTTCATCGTGGCCACCGTCATCCTCAACGTCTTCCTCCGCCGCCTGGATCCCGCGGCCCGGCTTCGCCGCCGGGACGTCCTGCCGCTCCTGGCAAGCGGGCTGTGTGGAGTGACGATCTACTTCTTCTTCGAGTCACGCGGGATCAAGCTCACCTCGGCCTCCCACGCCTCGCTCATCATCGCCGTCATTCCCGTGGTGACGGTTGCCGCCGAAGCTCTTTTCTTCCGGACGCGGATCTCCTGGCTCATCGGCGTGGGGATCGTTCTCTCCGTCATTGGCGTGGTCTTCGTCGTGGGCCGGCCCGGCGCCGCCCGGGCCGGCTCCGTGTCGATTGCCGGGGACCTGTTCATGTTCGGCGCCTGCGCCTCCTGGGTGGCCTACATCCTCCTCAGTAAGAACCTGCATACACGGCTGTCCGATATCGCCATCACCGCGTACCAGTCGCTGTTGGGAACGGCCTTTCTCATTCCGTTCTGCCTGCTGGAATACCGCCAGTGGGTTCCCATCACGCTTCCCGCCGGGCTCAGTCTCGCGTACCTCGCCGTCTTCTGCTCGGCGCTGTCGAACTTCCTCTACGTGTACGCGCTGTCCCGGCTCGGGCCCATTTCCGTCAGCCCCTACGTGAATCTCATTCCCGTGGTGGGCGTGCTCGGCGGCGTGGCGCTCCTGGGAGAGTCCATCGTGTGGAGCCAGGTCGCCGGCGGCGTGGTGATCCTTGCCGGCGTCCTGCTGGTCAACCGGCAGCAGCCTGCGGGACCGCCCGTCGAAGGGTGAGCACGGAGCGCAGCGTCACCGCGACAATGATGATGGCCGCGCCGGCAAGAGCCCGGGGTCCGGGCACTTCCCCGATGGCCAGAAACACCCAGACTGGATTGAAGATCGGCTCAAGCACGGCGGTGAGCAGCGTCTGGAGGGCGCTCACGCGGCGAACGCCGTAGGTCAGCAGGAACGACGGAATCCCGATCTGGAAGATCCCCAGGCACAGCACACCGGCGATGCCAAGGACCAGCGGCGGCGCGCCGAGGCGACTCAATCCTGGCAAAGACGCGCCGGCCCGCGGCAGGCCCTGCCAGAGAAACGGGATGGACACGAGGAACGTGATCCCATGGCTCAGGAGGATCGACTCCAGCGGTGAGCCTTCTTTCTGCCCGCGCAGGGACACCATCGTGCCGGCGAAGAACATTCCGCTCACGATGGCCAGGAGGTTTCCCGCCATCCCGCCCGGTCCCAGCCTGTCCAGGAAAAACAGGACCATGCCGCCCATCACCACGATGATGGCTGCCCAATCCAGCGCGCTCGTCCTCTCCCGAAGGTAGATCCAGCCCAGCACCGTCGCGTAGAGCGGCGCGGTGTACTGGAGCACAATGGCATTCGCCGCCGTGGTGAGCTTGTTCGCTGCCACGAAGAGCACCATGCAGCCGGCGTAGCACACTCCCCCGGCGATCTGCGCAAGGGACCACGTGAAGCGCGGCCGCCGCACGAAGGCCAGGATGAGGAGCCCGCCAATCAGGCTGCGCACGCCGGCAATCGCGAAGGGACTCCAGTCCACGAGCTTGATGAGGAGCCCGCCGGTGCTCCACAGGAGAGCGCAGGCGGTCAGGGCGGCAAGGGCCCTCGCGCGCGTCGAGCCGGGAGATGTCTGCTCCGTTGTCATGGAGGAGAACAGGATGTTCCCCCGGGGGGGAAATTGCAAGCCTTTGAGTTATCGACTCTTTCCGCGCGCGGCCACCGGTTCTGTTTTCCCTGAGCCGTTGCCGGCAACGCTCGTGCCGCCACGCGCGCCCTCGGCGTCGCTGGAATGGCTGCCGCCGGGGAGATAGCACTTCAGCTTTCTGCCGATCACGCCCGCATACAGCTCAAGGTACGGCATGGCCGGGCTCCAGTCGATCTTGTGGAGGAGCACCTCTTCCACCTGGAAAAAGCCGACCGTGGCTTTCATGAGGACGGTGATGCGGATGGGCTTCTGCGAGCCCTTCTCGATGCGCACCTCCTCGATGGCTGAGGCTGAGTACTTGTGGATGTCCCCCACGCGGGACTCCGTTGCGATCATCATGGGAATGCGCGCGCGGCCCTTCTCCATGTCGCAGCCGTCTGCAATGAGGAGGAGGCCGGCCTCCAGGGAATGGATTCTCTGTGTCGCCATGTGGCCGACGATGCATTCCACGGCGAGGGATCGCACCACGACTCTCTTGCCGAGGTCGTTTCCGTACACCTCCCGGAGCACGCGGTCCATGATGGGAAGGCCGAGCCACGCACCGGCGTGCTCGTGGTCCGCCCGACCCACGGTCATGCCGACGTCGTGAAGCATCCCGGCCAGAAGCAGGCCCACGAGGCTGTCCCGGTAGGTGCCGACATCGTCTTTCTCCAGGCTCAGCGGAATGCCGGCCTCATGCATGAGCTGGGCCATAACGAGAGCGTTGAGCACGACTGTGCGCATGTGCACGGGGCCGTGGTCGTTGTACCCCAGCCGCTTGATGGAGACGACGTTCGCGTATTCCTGGAGCAGCTGGATCTCCTGGTCTTCCAGGAGGATGTCCGCAGCCGTCAGCGCAACGCCGTCCAGCCGGGACCGTATCTGGGCTTCAAGCCCGATCTGTTTCGGTGATTTCATGAGGGGAAACTAGTTCCAACCCTTTCTTTTTCTCAAGGAGTCGATATGAGCGACATGATGGCGGCAGTGCCACGCATAGTGCTGGGCCTGCCGATCGATGGTCTGCACGCCGGCCTCCGGATGGTCGAACGTGCGCTGGAAGTCCGAGGGGGAGAGCGAGCCGAGCAGGGATGACCATCGAGCGTGCAGGCCCTCCAGCAGCGCAAGGGACGGCTCGATGTCCAGCGTCAAGGCGTCCGGCGTCTTCACCCACTCGTCCTGGTCGTACGGGGTGATCCGCGGCTGCTTTTCCGTGACCGCCAGCTTGCAGCGGATGTACGCGTTCATGTGGCTGTCCGCGAGGTGGTGCGCGAGCTGGCGGACCGTCCACCCTCCGTCGCGGTAGGGCGTGTCCAGCTGGGCGGCGGAAAGGCCCGAGACCGCCCGGCGGAGCTCCCGGGGAAGCGCCTCGATGTCACGAAGCGCTGCCGCTCTTTTCTCCGGGGTGACAGGGGCATCGAAGACGAATCGTCCGATCGGATACTGCAGATTCTCCATGAATAAAAGGTACAAAAACTTGACACCCCGGGGAACCGGCGGGTATAAGGGGGGATGATCCGCATCAACGAAAACTACGCAAAGCTCTCCTCCTCTTATCTGTTCAGCGAGGTCTCCCGGCGCGTTGCCGCGTTCAAGGCTTCCCGTCCGGACGCCGCGGTGATCTCCCTCGGCATCGGTGACGTGACCCGGCCCCTCACTCCGACGGTCGTGGCGGCGTTCCGCGCGGCGGTGGAAGAGATGGGTCGGGATGCGACGTTCCGCGGGTACCCGCCGGAGCTGGGGTACGACTTCCTGCGCTCGGCGATCGCGGAGACGGACTTCAAGGCGCGCGGGGCGGAGGTCAGCGCTGAGGAGATCTTCATCAGCGACGGCGCCAAGTCGGACACGGCGAACATCCAGGAGCTCTTCGCCGCCGACATCCGCATCGCAATCCCGGATCCGGTGTACCCGGTGTACGTGGACACGAACGTGATGGCAGGCCGCACCGGGCCGCTCCGCGACGGGCGCTACGGCCAGCTCATCTACCTGGATTGCACGGAGGACAACGCCTTCATCCCGGATCCTCCGAAATCCCGCGTGGACCTGATCTACCTCTGCTTCCCCAACAACCCCACCGGCGCCGTTATCGACCGCGCGCGCCTCACCGCGTGGGTGGACTACGCCCGGGCAGCCCGGGCCATCATCCTCTATGACGCCGCCTACATGGCGTTCATCCGTGACGACACCCTGCCGCGCTCGATCTACGAGATCCCCGGCGCCCGGGAGTGCGCCATCGAGTTTCGAAGCTTCTCCAAGACCGCGGGGTTCACCGGGACCCGGTGCGCCTTCACCGTGGTTCCCACAACGTGCATGGCGTACGACGCCGCCGGCAAGCCCCACTCCCTGCACGCGATGTGGAGCAGGCGGACCGCGACGAAGTTCAACGGCGTTTCCTACCCCGTGCAGCGCGCGGCTGCCGCCGTGTACACGCCGGCGGGGCAGAAGGAGACGCGGGAGCTCTCCGACTCCTACCTTCGGAACGCGCGGCTCATCAGGCGGAAGATGGATGCCCTGGGCTTCGCCTGCGTCGGCGGCGAGAACTCTCCCTACATCTGGGCGAAGACCGGCTGCGACTCGTGGGAGTTCTTCGATCTCCTGCTGGCCAAAGCGGCCGTGGTGATCACTCCGGGCAGCGGTTTCGGCCGGTGCGGGGAGGGCTTCATCCGGATCAGCGCATTCAACAGGACGGAGAGAGTGGAAGAGGCGCTTGCGAGAATCGAGAAGATTGCGGGAGAGCTGCCGAGGCCGGTGTAGCGCGGCTTCGCGCGCTCCCTAGATGAGGTGCCCCATCTTGTGCTTCTTCGTGTCCAGGTATTCCTCGTCGTAGCGGTTCGCGGGGATCACAATCGGGATCCTGTCCACGACGTCGATTCCTTCTCCCTTGAGCTGTTCGATCTTGTCGGGATTGTTGGTCAGCAGGGCCACAGAGCGGATCTTCAGCAGCTGGATGATCCTGGCCGCGACCTTGTAGTCTCGAGCGTCTACCGGCAGTTCCAGGTACTGGTTCGCCTCCACCGTGTCCAGGCCGAGGTCCTGCAGCTGGTAGGCCTTGATTTTATTGAGGAGGCCGATGCCGCGGCCTTCCTGCTTGAGATAGATGACGGCGCCGAAGGGCTGCTTCGCGATGTGGCGCGTGGCTGCCTCCAGCTGGTCCCGGCAGTCACAGCGAAGGGAACCCCAGACGTCGCCCGTGTGGCATTCCGAGTGCACGCGCAGCGGAACGCGCTCCCTGCCCTCCACATCGCCCTGGACAATCGCCGTGTGTTCCTTGGCGTCCCGGCTGTCGAAGAAGCCGTAGAGCATGAAAGTTCCCATGCGCGTGGGCAGTGAAGCCTTTGCGACGAGCTGCACGCACAGCTCGTCATCAACGCAGTACTGACCGACACCCCTGCAGTAGTGGTCCTCCAGGACGAAGTCAGGCACTCCCTTCATCTTGGAGAGAAGCTCTTCTTTGGATACTCTCTTGTCGCAGGTGGTGTCTATGAGGCTTCCCATGTACAAATCCTTTCCGTAGAACCGGCCCCTGGATGACCAATGTAGCCCGTCGGGCATACAAGGTCAAATACGCACCCGCCAGGGGTGCGGATGCGCCAACGTTTCGCCGCCAGAGAAGGAGCAATCGAAATGATTCCCGACAAAGTCCGCAAGGTGCTGGATGAACATGGCCTGAAGCCCGCCGAGTTCGAGGCAGGAAGCACAGCGACCTCCGTGCTGGCAGCGCAGCAACTCGGCGTGACCGTCGGGCAGATCGCGAAGTCGCTCCTGTTCACCGGGAAAGACGGAAAGCATTTCCTGGTCGTCTGCCCGGGGGACAAGCGCCTGTCCTCCCGGAAGCTCAAGGCAGCGACCGGCGTGAAGTCCCGGATGGCGAGCGCGGAGGAAGCGCTCGCGGCGACGGGCTTCGGGCCCGGGGGCGTCTGCCCGTTCGGCATCGACGGCGCTATCCCGATCTTCATCGATCGCAGCCTGGCCTCCTACGCCACCATTTATCCGGCTGCTGGAACGGACTCTTCCGGGGTTCCCATGACCTTCGACCAGCTCGTGGCAATCACCCGGGGAACCGTCGGA
>DATKLM010000027.1:0-32511 GCA_035542415.1 Spirochaetia bacterium | reverse complement strand
CGACGGGTCGAGGGCAAATGCCTGCCCCCGTCCCTCGGGCCGCCCTCGCATGTGCCGTTCTCTTGTTGCACGTACTGCCGTCAGTCGCATTTTCTCAGGCTGTCCGGGCGGGGACCGTTGAATCGACCCTCATCACTCAGGGCGAGTCCATTCAGCCGGGGAAGCCGTTCCTTGCTGGCGTGCGTTTCAGAATGGACCCTGGCTGGCACATCTACTGGAAGAATCCGGGTGACACCGGGCTGCCCACGACGGTTGCATGGGAGTTGCCCCCCGGATTCAAGGCCGGTGCCCTCCAGTGGCCGTCGCCTCAGAGATTTGTTTCGCAGGGCGCCGCGTCGTACGGCTACACCGGCGCTGTTTCCCTTCTGGTCGAGATAACGCCGCCGGCTGCCCTTCCAACCGGAACCCGGCTGACGCTCCGCGCGCGCGTCGGCTGGCTCGCGTGCAGGATCGAATGCACACCCGGCAAGGCGGACCTTTCCGTGAGCCTGCCGGTACGCAGCCAGGCCTCGCGGCCTGACTCGCGGTGGGCCGCAGACTTCAAGGATGCGCAGGACCGCCTGCCACTCTCCGTTCCAGCGAGCAACGCAAAGGCCGATCGAGCAGGGGGAAAGGTCGTTCTGACCGTCTCGGGGCTGCCGGCAGCACCCGGGTCCCGGGCCTTCTTTCTGCCGGAGTCTTCGGGGATGATCTCGGATTCCGCTGAACAGACCTCCGAAGTCACAACTTCCCAGGTGACCGTTCGCCTGGCGTCTTCCGACGGCGCGCCGCCGCTTCAGCGGCTGCGGGGCGTGCTCCTTCTCCAGGGACCGGGCTCTTCGCGCGGGTACGAGATCGATGCCGGGCTTGCTCCCCTGCCGGCTCAGAGCGGCGCAGCCGGCGGCCTCGGTTTTCTCGCCGCGCTCGCGCTCGCGTTCCTGGGTGGGATCATCCTGAACCTCATGCCGTGCGTGCTCCCCGTCGTCTCGCTCAAGGTGCTCTCGTTCGTGCGCAACTCCGGGGAGGGTAGGGCATCAGCGATTCGGCACGCGCTGCTCTTCGCGGCAGGAGTGGTCCTGTCCTTCTGGGTGATCGCGGGGGTCCTCATCGCGCTGCGCGCGGCCGGGCAGCTCATCGGGTGGGGCTTCCAGTTCCAGAGCCCCGTTGTCGTCACCGTCACCTCAACCCTCTTCTTCGTCATCGCCCTGAACCTCCTTGGGGTCTTCGAGATCAGAACGCCGTTCGCCGCGGCCGCCGGCGGGCTCGCCCAGAGACGCGGCGCCCTGGGCTCGTTCCTGAACGGCCTTCTTGCGACAGCGGTCGCCACGCCCTGCACGGCGCCGTTCATGGGCAGCGCGCTGGGATATGCGCTTTCCCAGCCGCCGGCGGTCAGCCTCGGCGTGTTCACCGCCCTCGGCGCCGGGATGGCGGCGCCCTACCTCGTGCTGTCGGCGATCCCTGGACTGATTGTCCGTATCCCGAAGCCCGGGCCGTGGATGGACACGCTCCGGCAGGTTCTCGCATTCCCGATGCTCGGGGCCGTGGTCTGGACGGTCTGGGTGCTCCAGGCCCTTGCCGGCATCGCTGCGGTGCCCGTTCTTCTCTCCACTCTTCTTGCGGTGGGGCTCGGCGCGTGGATCTACGGAAAATGGGGCTCGATATCACGCTCGGTGAAGTCCCGCGTCATCGCGGGGGCGCTTGCCGCCGTGCTCGTGTTCGGCGGGACGACTGCCGCCTCGATATCCCTGGCCGCGCAGGCCAAGGTCCCCGATCCCTCCGGATCCTCCTGGGAGCCCTGGAGCCCGGAGCGCCAGGCGGCTCTCGTGGCGACGGGCGTTCCCGTGTTTGTGGATTTCTCCGCTCAGTGGTGCCTGACGTGCCAGGTGAACGAACGCGTCGCGCTGGAGAACCCGGCCGTCCGCGAGCGCTTCCGCGAGCTGCAGGCTGCAACGCTGCGGGCAGACTGGACGGACAGGAACGATACGATCGCGCGCGCCCTTGCCGGATTCGGCCGGGCAGGTGTGCCGCTGTACGTCCTGTATCGCGCCGGCTCTTCGGATCCGATCGTCCTGCCGGAAATCCTCACACCCGGCATCGTTCTGGACGCTCTGGCTCACGCCGGTCGTTGACCCTCCCTTTCAGCGTCACTATACTCAGGGAACTCTTTCGACCGGAGGAATCCACGCTGTGAGCGTTCGCGTGCGCTACGCGCCGTCCCCGACCGGCTTTCAGCACATCGGGGGCGTCCGCACGGCGCTGTACAACTACCTGTTCGCGCGGTCCCAGGGAGGGACGTTCGTCCTGCGCATCGAGGACACGGACAGGGAACGCTATGAGCCGGAAGCGCTCCAGGACATCTATGACACGTTCGCGTGGCTGGGGTTCCGCTGGGATGAAGGCCCGGACGTGGGCGGGCCGCGCGGCCCGTACTTCCAGTCCCAGCGCCTGGAGCTGTACGCATCCCACGCCCAGCATCTCCTGTCCAAGGGGGCCGCGTACCGCTGCTACTGCACGCCGGAGCGGCTGGACCAGCTGCGCAAGGAGCAGGCTGCCGGCAAGTCCGGCATGGGCTACGATCGGCGCTGCCGGTCTTTGAGCGACGCCGCGCGGCGTGAGGCGGAAGCCTCCCGCGCCCCGTCGGTGATCAGGCTCAAGGTGCCCCTGGAGGGCAGCACGACGTTCACGGACACGCTGCTTGGTGACGTCACGGTGGAGAACTCCGACATCAACCCTGATCCCGTTCTGATCAAGTCCGACGGATTTCCCACCTACCACATGGCCAACGTGATCGACGATCACACCATGGATATCTCTCACATCATGCGCGCGCAGGAGTGGCTCCCCTCGGCCCCCCTGCACATGATCCTGTATCGCGCCTTCGGCTGGGAGCCCCCGAAGCTCTGCCACCTGCCCATGGTGATGGGAAAGGACGGGCAGAAGCTTTCCAAGCGCCACGGCGCCACGAGAGTCAGGGAGTTTCGAAACCTCGGGTACCTGCCGGAGGCGCTCCTGAACTACCTCGTGCTCGTGGGGTGGTCCTATGACGATTCCACGGAATTCTTCAGCCTTGCGGAGCTTGAGCGCGTGTTCACGCTGGAGAAGATCAACAAGTCCCCTGCCGTCTTCGACTATCAGAAGCTGGAATGGTTCAACGGCAGCTACATCCGCAAGCAGACTCCCGCGGGCTTTGCGAAGCTGATCCGCCCGGCCATCGAGGGCGCCGGGTTCACGCCCACGGAGGCGCAGCTGGCGATCATCGCGCCGCTGATCCAGGAGAGGGTCAAGCTCCTCTCCGAGGTCCCCGGCATGGTGCGCTTCATCTTCGAGGATCCCGCCCCGCCGGCCGCCGCAGATCTCGTGCCGAAAAAGGCCGAGCCGGCGCAGGCGCTGGAAGCCCTGCGGAGGTCGGATGCCCTGCTGGCGGAGATCTCGGACTTTGGAGAGGAAGCAGAGACCAGGTTCCGTGCCCTGGCGGAGGAGCTCGGGATGAAGCTCGGGGATCTGCTGATGCCCCTGCGCATCGCGGTCACCGGGGCGAAAGTCTCTCCACCCCTTTTCGGAAGCATCAAGGCAATGGGGATCGATCGGGCCCGCGCGCGCGCGGCGAAGGCCATCGAGATCCTCGCCAGGAACGGTACAAGGAGCTGAACGATGGCGGAAGACGTCAGAGACGTCACCATGGACACTCTCGTGTCCCTGACGAAGCGGCGGGGCTTCATCTTCCCGTCGAGCGAGATCTACGGCGGGCTCGCATCCGCGTGGGACTACGGCCCCATGGGCGTTGAGCTGAAGAAGCGCATCCAGGAGTTCTGGTGGAAGCAGATGACGCAGCTCAACGACAACATCGTCGGGCTGGACGCCGCCATCATGATGCACCCGCGCGTGTGGGAAGCCTCCGGTCACGTGGAGAACTTCACCGACCCGCTCATCGACTGCAGGAACTGCAAGCACCGGTTCCGCGCCGACCAGATCTCCGAGGAGAACCTGAAGGCGCACAAGTGCCCGGACTGCGGGGCAAACCAGCTCACCGAGGCGCGCAAGTTCAACCTCATGTTCACCACGCACATGGGCCCCGTGGAAGATGAGGGCGGGCTCATCTACCTGCGTCCCGAAACGGCCCAGGGCATCTACGTGAACTACAAGAACGTCCTGCAGACCGGCCGCGTGAAGGTGCCGTTCGGCATCGCGCAGGTCGGCAAGGCGTTCCGCAATGAGATCACCACGAAGAACTTCATCTTCCGCACGTGCGAGTTCGAGCAGATGGAGATGCAGTACTTCATCCACCCGTCGGAGGATGCGACGTGGTTCGACTTCTGGCGGGAGAAGAGGTTCCAGTACTACATCGACCTGGGAATCAGGCCGGAGAAGCTTCGCTGGCACCAGCACGGCCCGGACGAGCTGGCCCACTACGCCAAGGTCGCCTTCGACATCCAGTACGAGTTCCCCTTCGGCTGGAAGGAGCTGGAGGGAATCCACAACCGCACGGACTACGACCTGAAGCGGCACACGGAGTACTCCGGCAAGGACCTGTCCTACCTGGACGAGGTGACGCACGAGCGCTACATCCCGTACATCATCGAGACCTCCGCCGGTCTGACGCGGACCGTGCTCGTCGTGCTGGCTGACGCCTACGACGAAGAGGTCGTGGAAGGGGAGAAGCGCGTGGTCATGCACTTCCACCCGCGGATCGCTCCGACAACCATCGGCGTCTTCCCCCTGGTGAAGAAGGACGGGCTGGCGGAGCTGGCGCGGACTCTGACCGACGAGCTGGCGGAGGAGTTCCGCACCTTCTACGACGAGAGCGGCGCCATCGGCCGCCGCTACCGCCGGCAGGACGAAGTGGGAACGCCGTTCTGCGTGACGGTGGACTACCAGACCAAGGAAGACCAGACGGTCACCATCCGGTTCCGTGACTCCATGGAGCAGGTGCGCGTGAAGATCGCGGAGATCGCGCCAAGAGTCCGCGCGGCCATCAAGGAGTACAAGAGGCCGGCGGGAAGGCCGGCCGGCATCGCGGCGGCCGGAGGGACCGGGGCGTGAGCGGCGTTTTCGACACGCTGAAGGAGCGGGGGTTCGTCAGCCAGTGCTCCAATGAGGAGGGGCTGCGCAAGCTCCTGGACACGGAGCGCGTGACGTTCTACATCGGCTTCGATCCAACGTCGCGGAGCCTGCAGATCGGCAACCTCGTTCAGCTCATCTTCATGGCGCACCTGCAGCGCGCCGGGCACCGACCCATCGTCCTGGTCGGCGGCGGCACCTCCCGCATCGGCGATCCGTCGGGCAAGACCGAGATGCGGAAGATCCTTCCCGTGGAGACGATCCAGGCGAACGCCGAGCTTTTCCGGAAGCAGATGTCCCGTTTCCTCGATTTTGGCGAGGGCAAGGCGCTCATGCTGGATAATGCGGAGTGGCTCGCCCCGCTGAACTACATCGAGTTCCTCCGGGATATCGGGGTCCACTTCTCCGTGAACCGGATGCTGTCCTTTGAGACCTACAAGATGAGACTGGAAACCGGCCTCTCCTTCATCGAGTTCAACTACCAGCTCCTCCAGTCCTACGACTATCTCGTGCTGTATCGGAAACACGGCTGCCGCCTGCAGATGGGCGGAGACGACCAGTGGGGGAACATCGTCGCCGGGATGGACCTGATCCGCCGGGTGGAAGGCGTGGAGGCGTTTGCCCTGACCACTCCGCTCGTCACGAGGTCGGACGGCCAGAAGATGGGGAAATCGGAGAAGGGGGCTGTCTTCCTGGACCCCGAGATGACGAGCCCCTACGAGTTCTACCAGTACTGGGTGAACGTGCCGGACGCGGACGTGGAGCAGTTCCTGTTCCGCCTCACATTCCTGCCGGCGTCGGACATCAGGCGGCTGTGCTCGGCAAAGGACCAGGCGATCAATGAGGCCAAGCGCGTGCTGGCCATGGAGATCACCACGCTCGTCCACGGGCCGGAGGCGGCGAATGAGGCGCAGGAGGCTTCGCGCGCGGCGTTCGCAGACGGCGGCGCCGGAGACCTGTCTGCTGTGCCCTCCCTGTCCCTGCCGCGCGCCGAGCTGGAGAAGGGAATCACCATCGTTGACCTCCTGGCGCGCACGGGGCTGTGTGCAACCAAGAGCGACGCCCGGAGGCTCGTCACCCAGGGCGGCGCCTACGTGAACAGAAGGAACGTCACCGACATCGACGACGTGGTCACCGCGGCGGCTGCGGAAGACGGCTCCATCCTCCTGCGCGCGGGCAAGAAGAGGTACTTCCGGGTCGTCGTGACATAGGAGCCGGCGGATGAACGGCAGAGCTTTCCCCGCGCCAAGAGCGGGCGCCCTCCTGCTCGTCGCGCTCTCCGCAGGTCTCGCGGTTCCACTTCTGTTCGTGCCCTGGACTGCCGGGGAGTACCTGTACGCGGCCCTTCTCGTCCTTCACGCGCTGACAGGGATCCTTACTGCTTTCGAAACCGCGCCGTCCGCCGCCGGGGACGGCCGGTTTTCCGCGGCCCTGATCGCGCGGGCCTCCGAGGCGCTCTTTTCCCTGACGGCGGTCTTCTTCCTCTTTTCCTACATCTATGCCACCAACGCGAACATGGACTACGTCCAGCGGTTCATGTCTTCCCATGGGAACCTCCGGCTTGCGCCCAACAGCACGCAGGAGCGCCTGACCGCCCTCGCGCGGTTCCTCCCCCTGCTGGTCTATGACGGCCTGGCAGTCTTCTTTGCCCATCTGCGGGGGCGGCGGCCGGATGAGTCGTTTCTCAGCGCCTGGGCTCTCCCTCTGAGCCTGGCATCCGGCATCATCTTCGCGCTGTCTTTTCCTTCCTTCGTTCGGATTGCCGGTCTTCCCGTCCTTGCCTGGGTCTCCCTGGTTCCTCTTTTTCTCGTCCTGCGTACGGTATCCATCGGACGAGGAATCTTCCTTGGCACACTCATGGGCGTGATCCAGGCGATGATCACGAACTACTGGCTCGGTACGTTCAACCTGCTCACCCTGCAGTTCGTCACCGTCGTGACCGCCGTGGAGTATGTGCCGTTCATGGCGGCCGCTCTGTTGGTTGTGAAGCGGAGCCGCTCTCTCGGGTTCCTCGTGTTCCCCGCGGCATGGACCGTGTTCGACTGGGTGAGATCCCAGGGTTTCCTGGGCTACCCCTGGGGAATGCCCGGGGTCTCGCAGTACACATTCATTCCCCTCATCCAGGCGGCATCCGTGACGGGCGTCTGGGGTGTGACGTTCGTCGTCGTTCTCTTCAATTCGGTGGCTGCGTCTTTCATCGAGGGGCGCCGTGCAAAGGCCAGGATCGAAAGGGCGCCGCTCATTGTGCTTGCGGCAGTACTCGCCGCGGCTTTGGGATGGGGCGTTTTCCGCATTGCGGCCGACGCCGCGGCCCCGCCGGCGCGCGCAGCCGGGAAGACTGTCCGCCTGGCGCTCGTTCAGCAGGATGCCGATCCCCGCAAGGACGACTATCGCTCCGTGTTCGAGACTCTCGTGCGCCTGACCAACGAGGCCCTCGCGGCCAGGCCCGATCTCGTCGTATGGTCGGAGACCGCGTTCGTTCCGAATATCCGGCGCTGGAGCCGCGAAGACCCCGCGAAGTATCCGCTCGCCGGGCTCGTCCGGGACTTTCTCGCGTACCAGAAAACGATCGGCACGTGGCTCCTCACGGGCAACG
This sequence comes from Spirochaetia bacterium, assembly GCA_035542415.1. Classification (GTDB taxonomy): domain Bacteria; phylum Spirochaetota; class Spirochaetia; order SZUA-6; family Fen-1364; genus Fen-1364. The sequence goes on along the minus strand of DATKLM010000027.1, from coordinate 24,878 downwards.
ACGACTACGAGCTGATCACGCGGGAGGGGATCGAGGAACGCCTCGACTACAACGGCTCGGTTCTCTTCTCCCCGCAGGGGCAGCGGGTGGAGACGTACCACAAGATCCACCTCGTACCGTTCACCGAGTATTTCCCCTTCAAGACAGAGCTTCCCGCGCTGTACCGGATGCTCCAGAACTTCGATGCGTACCTGTGGGAACCGGGGAAGATTCACGTCGTGTTCCGCCATCCCTTGTTTTCCTTTTCCACGCCGATCTGTTTCGAGGATTCCTTTCCCGGTGACGTGCGGCTGTTCGCCCGGGCGGGTGCCCAGGTCATCCTCAACCTCTCCAACGACTACTGGTCCCTCACGGACACCGAGGCGCTGCAGCACGCGGCGAATGCGGTCTTCCGCGCGGTGGAGAACGGCCGGCCCCTTGTCCGCGCATCCGCATCGGGCCTGACGTGCATGGTCGACATGCGCGGGCGCATCACGGCGCGCGGGCCGCTGTACGAGCCCGCGCTCCTCGTCGTCGATGTTCCCGTGAGCGCTGCCGCGGGCGAGACTCCCTACGCGCTGTGGGGGGACTGGTTCCCCGTTGGCATGGGCGGCCTCCTCGTCATCGTGCTGGTCATCAGCCTTGTGCGCGGACGGCGGCCGTGAGCGCCCGCCCGCGTACGCTGTACGCCCGGCTCCTGTCCGCCTACGGCCCCCAGGGCTGGTGGCCGCTGCCCAGCCGGGCGGGAAAGCGCGGCTTCGACTCCCGCGGGTACCACCAGGGCAACTACCGATGGCCGCGCACCGCCGCGGAGAGGTTCGAGATCATCATGGGCGCGATCCTGACGCAGAACACGGCGTGGACGAACGTGGAGAAGGCGCTGGACCGCACCAGGGCGGAAGGCCTGGCATTGCCCGCTGATCTCGTCGCAGTCCCGGCAGGCCGGCTTTCCTCGCTCATCAGGTCCTCGGGCTACTTCAACCAGAAAGCGAGGAAGCTGAGAGAGATCGCCCTGGCCTTCCTCGGGAAGTCCGCCCTTTCCGCGCGCGGAGCTCCATCTCGGGAGAGGCTTCTCGGCCTGTGGGGGATCGGCCCGGAGACGGCCGACTCGATTCTCCTGTACGCCTTTCGGAAACCCGTCTTCGTCGTGGATGCCTATACGCGGCGGTTCCTCACGCGTGTCGGCCTGATCGAAGCAGGAGCGGGGTACGACCGCGTCCAGGAGCTCTTCCACCGCGGGCTCCCCGCGGATCACGAGACATACAACGAGATGCACGCGCTCATCGTCGAGCACGCGAAACGACACTGCCGGGCAAAGCCGGCCTGCAGCGGCTGTCCGGTGTCCCGTTCCTGCCGGTATTTCCGGACGTCTCACTTGAACGGCCGCCGGTTCTAGGTCACAATCGGGCTTCATGCCGGGCATCGATCAGAAACGCATCGTGGTCTGCGGCCACGTCTGTCTGGACATCATTCCGACGTTTCCCCCCGTGGAGGGCGGCCTGGACTACTTCCGGCCCGGACGCCTGTCAATCGTGGACGCGGCGATCGCGGCGACGGGCGGCACGGTCTCCAACGTGGGGCTGAGCCTCGACAAGCTCGGGCTTCCCGTGCGGCTCGTGGGAAAGGTCGGCAGCGATCCTTTCGGGAGCATCGTCACCGGTAGATTTGCGCAGGCGAATCCCGCGCTGGCCGGCGACATCAGCGCGGCGGAAGGCGAGGTCACCTCCTACACGGTCGTCATCTGCCCGCCGGGGGTGGACAGGATCCTCTTTCACTGCCCGGGGGCCAACGACACGTTCACGGACGCTGACGTTCCCGACCGTGTCTTCGAAGGCGCGTCCCTTTTCCATTTCGGGTATCCGCCCCTGATGAAGCAGATCTGGTCAGACGGAGGCGCGAGGCTGGAGCGGATCTTTTCACGGGCGCGTGCAGGCGGCGCTCTTACGTCTCTGGACATGGCATTGCCGGATCCGTCCAGTCCTGCCGGCAAGATCGACTGGCCCGCGTTCCTCTCCCGCGTGCTCCCCCGTGTGGACATGTTCCTCCCGAGCGTGGAGGAGTTCCTCTACATGGCGGACCGGTCTTCGTTCGACGGCTTTGCCGCCCGGGGAGGCAGCGAGGTCATCGTTCGGGACATCAGCCTCACCGAGGTCTCTCGGCTGGCCGACATCGCCCTTTCGCTGGGCGTATCAGCGCTTCTCGTGAAAATGGGAGACCGGGGCGCGTACCTCAGAACGGGAAGCGCGGGCGTCCGCGGCCATCCCGGCTGGGAGAACCGGGAGCTGTACACGCCGGTGTTCAAGGTCCCATCCCTCAGCGGGACAACGGGGTCGGGTGATGCCACAATTGCCGGGTTTCTCGCGTCCATGTTCAAGGAGACCGGGCCGGAAGAGGCGCTCACCATGGCCGTCGCAGTGGGCGCGTGCTGCGTGGAAGCGCCGGACGCCACCTCGGGAGTCCGTCCCTGGAAAGAGACGGCGGAGCGAGTCCGCAAGGGCTGGCAGCGCGTTCCCACGGACGTGTTGGAGCCGGGCTGGAAAAGGCTTCCCCCAGGCCTGTGGGCAGGGCCGAAGGACGCATAGCCCCGGCGGTCCGCGACGTTACGCGCCGGAATCGAAGACGGTCTTTCCCACGTCGTACTTGCCGAGATCCACTTTCTTGCGATAAGCGGCCAGGTCCGCAAGCTCGCGTTCCAACTCCGTGAACCGGTACGAGAAGCTCCCGCCATCCCGGGCCACGGGCTCTGCCTTCAGCTGCGCGGCGACATGCTCGATGAGCCGGCGGCACGCCTGCATGAAGTTCTTCGGATCCAGCGTCGTACCCGAAGGCCGAAGGTCCCGGGCGTTTACGCTGGACGGGGACTCCAGAATGCGGGCCATGACGCGCCGCCTCAGCGCCTCCACGCGGATTTTTTCGTTCTGTCTCTCCAGCCTGATCTTGCGCAGAAGCGGTACCAGGAAGAACAGGATGGAGAACACGACAGGGATGACGCCGAGGCCGATCAGGAGGAAAGGGACGGGATTGGAGGTAACAAAGCCAGCAATGTTCACCGCCGTAGAATACAGAACGGGATTCACGACGGCCAACCCGTGGCCGCCGCGTGCCGCCATCCTTTCCGCCGCGCGCGCGACCGCCTGCACGATCTCGTTGCCCCTGGTGAGGCTGATCGTAAGGAAGTACGTCCCGAAAAGAAGGTTGAACGCGTTGAAAAAGACGATCCAGCCATTGGTGCGGCGCTTGTTTGCGGAGAAGGGCACGGGGACCCTGCTGATGCCGTCCCCGAGCTGAACCGCCTTTGCGCCCTGCCCTTTGGAGGTGCGCATCAGCGCGGGGAACGAGTAGATGAGAGTGCCATCATCCGTAACGCCCGGCTCGCCTTCATACTCCAGCAGGAGCCGGTTCATGAGCGTATTCGCCTCGGCGGTCTCACGGCCGGTGAGGGCCACAAGCTCTTCCAGGGTGATGACGCCTCGGGTGCTCGTGATGTAGGCGATGACCCGCTTTCGTTCCTCTTCCTCCCACCCGCGGTTGGGATCATCGTCCCCGAAAACGAATCCGAACACCGACTTGTAGAATGCCCGTCCCTCCCGCGGCTTTCGGCTGCGCGGATCCTTCAGGATCGCCGACCAGAACCACATCCGCAGAATCAGGTCTATGACCTGGATGGCGAGGAATCCTCCCATGCCGTCCCCGGAGCCCCGGGAGCGCGAGTCCCGGCCGTCGCGTCCTCCCCCGGCAGCGCTCGCGGCCACCGAGGCCACAACGGCCACCACGGCGATGCCCACGAAGGCGACGAAGTACCCGATGAGCATCGCGACGATCCAGATTTTGAAGAGCAGGGTGAGCACCCGCGCAGTCCCCCGCAGGAAAGACCGCCAGAGCTTCCGCAGAAGCGGGCCGGGGCCGCGCACCGTGCTGCGCATTCCGGAGGGGAAGTAGTACAGGAGCTCACCGGATTCCGTGACCTTGAGCCGGCCGGCGTACTCGTCCAGGACCATCTTGGCCGCCTGCTCGACCTGGTACTTGGGGAGCCCGGTTCCCGCAATCATGTCGGCGACCGTGGATTCTCCGCGCCGCCTTTTCAGGAAGCCGACGAGCTGGTCTTCGACCTTTTCGACGGGAAAGTCATACACCTTCGGGGCATTGGCCACGACAGAGCCTCCTCGGAACTTCACTTCAACGATATACTTTGCCCGGAAAATTGACAAACGGACGAGCTGGAGGCGGCGAATGCCACTTGACAGATCGGGAGTGATTCGGTAGCTTCACAAATTGTTGCGCTCGAAATAATTGGAGTTGTTCGGAGGTAACGTTCGTTGGCCAGGAATCTTTCAGCGGAGAAAAGCGACCGGCAGGGCGAAAAAAGACGCCTGCGGAACAAGATGATCAAGAGCAGGGCGAAGACGATGGTGAAGGACTTCGTCGAGCTCGTCGGAGAGAAGAAGGCGGAGGACGCCCGCAAGAAACTGACCGAGCTGTCGTCCTTCCTCGACAAGGCAGTGACGAAGGGGATCATTCACCGCAACACCGCTGCACGGAAGAAGTCGCGCATGAACCACCTTCTCGGCAGCTTGAAGGCTTGAGGCGGAGGGCCGCGTGGCCCGGGAAAAGCTCTCCAAGGCCGAAATTGTCGAGAACATCTACCCCCAGGTCAAGGCGAGCAAGAAGAATATCCACCGGGTGATCGACCTTTTCTTCGACCAGATCAAGGCCGGTCTCCTGGCAGATCGCGTGATCGAGCTGAGGGGCCTGGGAACCTTCGAAATCCGCACGCGAAAGGGGCGCAAGGCAAGGAACCCCAAGACGGGGGATTCCGTGGTTATCCGTGACCACGGCGTTGCACACTTCAGGCCGGGCCGGGAGCTCAAGCAGAAGGTGTGGGACCTGAGGAGCTAGGTGACTCCCGGCGCCCCGAAGAGATCCTTCCTGCGGGTCCTTTCAGACTTCGGACTGCTCGCCTCGTCCGCCGTTCTTTTCGCCCTTTCGTTTCCCAGCTTTCTTTCTGATAACGGGTGGTTTCCCCTCGGATTCGTCTGCCTCGTTCCCCTTTTCATCGTTGTTCATCGGGCGTCCTGGCCGGCAGCCCCGTTCTACGGGATCTTCTTCGGGTACGTCTCGTACGTGCTTTTCAACTACTGGCTCGGGAGATTCCATCCCCTCACGCTCGTCGTGGTGCCGCCGATCTACGCCGGGTACTTTCTCCTCGTGCTCCCGGCGCTGAAGCTCGCTGACACGCTCCTTCCGCGGTACGGGTTCTTCCTGCAGTCCGCTCTCTGGGTCTGCTACGAGTACTTCCTGAAGTCCAGGGGTTTCCTCGCCTACTCCTACGGCAACCTGGGATACTCTCCGTGGCCCTTTCTCCCGTTCATCCAGATCGCCAGCATCTTCGGCGTCTGGGGCGTTTCGCTCCTGGTCGTCTACCCGTCCGCACTCCTGGGGAGCGCGCTGAGGGAAGGTCCTGCAGCGCTTGCGCGGAGATGGCGTGCCTTCGTCTGGCCAGCGTCCGCATACCTCGCCGTGGCCGCAGTCGTCATCGCGTACGGCGCTTTTTCCCAGGTCGATACGAGCTCGGCACGGGAGTGGAAAGTCGCGCTCGTGCAGCAGAACGTCGATCCGTGGAAGGGCGGCACGAGGGCGTACCGGCATTCCCTCGACGTGCTGCTGCGCCAGAGCAGGAAGGCCGTCGCGGAAAGTCCCGACATCGTGATCTGGTCTGAAACGTCGTTCGTGCCCGCCATCGAGTGGCACACTCGATACCGCGAGGACAACGAGAGGTACGCCCTGGTCAAAGAGCTGATGGACTTCCTGGCAACGCAGCCGGTGCCGTACGTTGTTGGAAACGATGACGGCGAGCTGCGGCGCACGGAGGAAAACCAGGAAGAGCGTGTGGATTTCAACGCCGCGATCCTCTTCGAGAAGGGTCAGATCGTCGACACGTACCGCAAGCTTCACCTCGTGCCGTTCACGGAGGACTTCCCGTTCCGGAAGTCGCTGCCCGGGATCTACCAGGCCCTGAAGAATGCGGACACGCACTTCTGGAAAAAGGGATCGGTGCCCACCGTGTTCGATGCCGACGGTGTTCGCTTCTCCACGCCCATCTGCTTCGAGGACACGTTCGGATATCTGTGCCGCGGATTCGTGCAGCGGGGAGCGCAGGTGCTTGTCAACATGACCAACGATGCCTGGTCCTTCTCCGTTCCGGGCGCCATGCAGCACATGACAATGGCGGTCTTCCGCGCCATCGAGAACCGTCGCTCCGTGGTTCGCTCGACGAATGGCGGAATGACGAACATCATCGATCCCAACGGCAGAATACTGCAGCGGCTTCCCCCGTTCACGGAAGGATACCTCCTGGGCGCCGTCCCGGTGTACACGGCCGCGCGGACCCCCTACACCCGGTGGGGAGACTGGTTCCCATGGGTCCTGCTCGCGGCGAGCATCACGGCGCTCGCGGCCGCGGCCGCGAGGCGCGCCTTCCGTCCCCGCGCGTTCACGCGCGCCCGCGCGTCGGACAGCGCCCGCGCGTCGGATTGACAGGACACGGTCTTCCGGATCACAATGCCGCCGAGGGGGTCGCATGAAGCTGAGAGGAAAAATCCTCATCGTCGATGACGAGCCCATCAACCTCGAGTTTTTCGATGTCATGCTCAGCAAGCTCGGGTTCCAGATCGAAAAGGCCGTCGACGGAGAAGAGGCGCTGGAGAAAGTCCAGGCCTGCAACCCCGACCTGATCATCCTGGACAACGTCATGCCCAAGCTCTCCGGGTGGGAGGTCACCCGGATGCTGAAGCACGATTCTGAATACCGCCGGTGGCGCAACATTCCCATCATCATGTTCTCCGCAATGAACGAGGTGAAGGACCGGATCGAGGGCTTCGAGCAGGGCGTGGATGACTACATCACGAAGCCGTTCAACTTCTCCGAGGTGCTGGCCCGCATCCGGGCTGTCCTCCGCAGCCGTGAGCTTTCCCGCCAGCTCCTGCGCCGGGAGAAGCGGATTGCCGTGGTGGAGTCGCTCAACAACTCCCTCATGTTCTTCACGCAGCATATCAAGAAGCCCATTGCAGAGCTCCTGGAGCTCGCGGAGAGGACGGAGTCCGGGGACACCGCGGGAGCGGAGAAGCTCATCGGGATGATCCGCAAGGAAGGGCGGGAGATCCTCGCCACCCTGGGCGGCCTGGAAGACGAGGTGGCCGAGCTGCAGGGCAAGGGAGAGAAACTGAAGCAGGGCGATCTTTCCCTGGATGACCTGGAGACGAAGCTGCGGAGGCACCTGGCGCAGCCGGGAGGGCAGACGTGATCACCGAAGCGAAGAAGAAGACCCTGGAGGCATTCGCGGAGGGACGGAAGCTGTACAAGCTGATGAAGTTCCCGGAAGCGCTCGCCGCCTTCGAGCGCGCGCTCGCCGTCGACCCGAATGACGGCCCGTCGAAGGAGTACAAGAAGCGCTGTCTGGATCTCATTGCGAACCCGCCGCCGGAGGACTGGGACGGGGTGTACGTCATGACCACGAAGTGACCACCATGGCAAAAAACGAAGATCACAAAGGCATCGAGCGGATCACGACAACGCTGGGAAAGGAAACAGATTTCAACGGGATCATGCGCTTCCGTGACTCTCTGAAGATCGACGGCACCTTCTCCGGAGAGATCGTGTCCTCCGGCTTCCTGTACATCGAGCAGGGGGCCACCATCACGGCGAACATCCGCGTCGGCTCGGTCGTCGTCGGGGGAACCGTGCGCGGCAACATCGAAGCCACGGAGAAGCTGGAGATGCTTGCCACGGGGAAGGTGTACGGCAATATACGGACCGGCAAGCTGAAGATCGCCGACGGCGTCGTCTTCGAGGGCAAGTGTGAGATGATCAGGAATCCCCAGGCCATCAATATCTTCTCCGGACCGGTGGACCAGCTGAAGAAATCCGCCCAGAGTGTGTGAAGGCAAGGGAGCCGTCCTCCTGTCGGTCGGCACGGAGCTGACCGAGGGCATTACCCAGGACACGCACATCCGCTTCCTCTCCAGCGAGCTGACCTCCCTCGGCTTCACCGTCTGCCGCGGCGTGCAGATCCCTGACGACGCGGCTGCGTTCCAGGTGGAGCTTGCGCGCGCGGTCGCCGAGGCGCGCGTCTGCATTGTGACCGGCGGCCTGGGTCCCACGACGGACGACCTGACCCGGGAGGTGATCGCGGGCGCGGCCGGCGTGTCACTGGAGTTTCACCAGGACGTCTGGGACGCTCTGCTGGAAAGGTTCAAGGGACGGCGGATGTCGGACACGAACCGGAAGCAGGCGACCGCTCCCCGGGGTTTCACGCTGATCCCCAATCCCCACGGCACGGCCCCGGGATTCCACGGCGCCCTCGGCTCGGCCCTCGTCATCGCGCTGCCGGGACCTCCGTCGGAGCTGCGGCCCATGTTCGCCGAAAGCGTCGTCCCGCTCCTCGCGGAAAGGTTCGGCGGGCCGACGGCGCAGGACATCCTGTGGGCAACGGCGCTCATGGTTCCGGAGAGCAACCTGGAGGAGGCGCTTCGAAACGCGAGGGAGGGCCGGGTGACCTGGGGCACGCGGGTGGATGACGACAGGATCGTCTTCAGCCTGCGGGGAGGCTCGGCCGCGGAGCGGGAGGCGTTTTTCGCCGCGCTCGCCGCGGCCCTCGGTCCGGTTCGGATCCGCCGGGGAGAGACGCGTCCTGCCCGGCTTCTCAGCGATGCCCTCCTGTCGCGGTCCGCGCTGCTCGTGACCGCGGAGTCCTGCACCGGGGGGCTCATCGGAAAGTACATGACGGACCTGCCGGGAAGCTCGAAGGTCTACTGGGGCGGATTCGTGTCGTACGCAAATGCGGCGAAGACGGAGCTCCTCGACGTGGACCCCGGTCTCCTGGGGCGCTTCGGCGCCGTGTCGGAGGAAGTCGTCACGGCAATGGCGCGCGGCGCCCTGGCGCGGTCCGGCGCGGGCCTCAGCCTCGCGGTGTCGGGAATCATGGGTCCTGACGGCGGTTCGGAGGAGAAGCCCGTGGGCACGGTATGGGCCGCCTCGGCGCTGCCCGGCGGCGCCTGCCTGACGCGCCTTTTCGCATTTTCGGGATCCCGGGAGATGATGCGGCGGCGGGCGGCCGTTGCCGCGATGCTCCTGGCGGAGGCGCACCTCCTCGGAAAGGACTTCACTTTTTCGTGAGAGGGAGTTTCTTGACACCCGGACGAACAGGTACTATATTTGGCGGTAAAGAGCCTCCAGAAGCCACCTAAGGCCACCAAGCGATCTAATCCGTCATACGCGTTTTTCTATTGGCAGCAGCAGAATTGGTTAAACGGAGCACCACATGGGAATGAATGACCACGACAACGAGTCGCATGCTCAGCCGACGGAGCCTGCCCGCGACGTGTCGCTGACGAACGATTCTCTGCTCAACGGAGAGAACGGCGACCAGGAACAGCACCGCCCGGGCCAGAACCGTCCCGACGCAGCGTCCGGGCACCGGCCCAAGAGGCGCGTCGCTCGCCGCAAGATCCGCGTGGAGCTCATCAAGGAGCCGGCGGGGGATCGGCCGGAGGACATGGCGGACGCGGGGGCTGAAGACTCCGGCGTGGATTCAACCCCGACGCAGGCAGGCACGCCGACGGAATCTTCGGCGGTCGTCACCGGGTTCCCTCCGGCGGGTGGGGCGTACCTGGCAGCCTCCGCGCCGGCCGTGGCCGGCGGCCTGGCGGCAGGAACGCCGACGGATGGCGGCAAGGATCGCGGTCCGGCGCTGACGCAGAATGACAACCGGCTGCACATCAACGACCTGAGCCAGATGAGCATGCCGGATCTCCGCGGCCTGGCGTCCAAGATGGGCGTCAACCACGAAGCGCTGATCTCCATGAAGAAGCAGGAGATCATCTTCCAGATCCTGAAAGCGCACACGGAGAAGGGCGGCGCCATCTACGCCTTCGGCGCGCTGGAGATCCTCCCCGACGGTTACGGATTCCTGCGGTCGCCGAACTACAGCTACCTGCCCGGCCCGGATGACATCTACATCTCGCCGTCGCAGATCCGCCTGTTCAACCTGAAGACGGGAGACACGGTGGCGGGGCAGATCCGGTCTCCGAAGGAAGGAGAGCGGTTCTTCGCGATGCTGCGCGTGGAGACGGTGAACTTCGATCCGCCCCTGGTGGCGCAGACGCGCATCCCGTTCGACAACCTGACCCCGCTGTACCCTGATGAGAAGCTGAACCTGGAGACCACCACGGAGGAGATCTCGACCAGGATCATCAACTTGTTCTCTCCCATCGGAAAGGGCCAGCGCGGGCTCATCGTGTCGCCTCCCCGCACGGGAAAGACCATCCTCATGCAGAGGATCGCCAACGCCATCACGGCGAACCACCCCGAAGCATTCGTCATCGTGCTTCTCATCGACGAGCGGCCGGAGGAAGTCACGGACATGCAGAGGAACGTCAAGGGAGAGGTGGTCTCCTCCACGTTCGACGAGCAGTCCACGCGCCACGTCCAGGTTGCGGAGATGGTCATCGAGAAGGCCAAGCGCCTCGTCGAACACAAGAGGGACGTGGTGATCCTCCTGGACTCCATCACGCGCCTTGCGCGCGCGTACAACCAGACGGTTCCGACCTCCGGCAAGATCCTCTCCGGCGGCGTTGACTCCAACGCCCTGCACAAGCCGAAGCGGTTCTTCGGGGCGGCGCGCAACATCGAGGAAGGGGGAAGCCTCACCATCGTGGCAACGGCGCTCATCGAGACCGGCAGCCGCATGGACGAGGTCATCTTCGAGGAGTTCAAGGGCACGGGCAATATGGAGGTCATCCTGGACCGCAAGCTCTCCGACCGCAGGCTCTTCCCGGCCATCAACATCAAGAAGTCGGGAACGCGGAAGGAAGAGCTGCTGCTGACGGAGGAGCAGCTGCAGAAGCTCTGGGTCCTGAGGCGGGTCATCAACCCGATGGAGGACGCGGAGATCATCGAGCTGCTGATTGACAGGATGAAGAAAAGCAAGAATAATGACGCTTTCCTGAAGTCGATGAATACGTCATCGGTCACGGATGCCTAGACCAGCCGCGCAAGCGCGGCGGGACGTCGAGGGCGGGCGAGTGCAGGGATGCACGGAAGCGAGCCCGCAGCCAGGGGCGTTCCGGAGGCCGATAGAAACTATCTGGAGGAACGATATGAAGACAGACATTCACCCGCGATACGAAGTGACCACGATCACCTGCGCATGCGGGAACGTCATTCAGACCAAGTCCACCGCAAAGGACATCAAGGTGGAAATCTGCTCGAAGTGCCACCCGTTCTTCACGGGCAAGCAGAAGCTCGTGGACACCGCGGGTCGCGTGGAGCGCTTCAAGAAGCGCTATAACATCAAGGACTAGTCCAGCTCGCGCGCAACAGCAAGGGGCCACGCCCGCGCGTGGCCCCTTTTCTTTTACCCTTTCCCGTCCCCTGTCCCCAGCCCCAGTTCTTCCGCCATCTTCTCCATTTTTTCCCAGTGCGAACCCTTCCAGAACACGCGGCCGCAGCGTGCGCAGCGCGAGAACTCGTCGTAGACCTTCGCAACCACGGGCGGAATGAGGGCCGCGACGTCCGCTTTCGGGACGCGCACCAGCGCGCCGTTGCACGCGATGCACCGGCTTCCCAGCCGCGCCCGGCCGGCGAGATCGAACCTGCGAACCACCTCCCGCATCTGGTCTCTCGGATTCGGCGAACGTACGAGGTACCCGTGCGTGACGGACCGACGCTTCAGGAGCCCCCGGTCCCGGGTCAGGATGACCCGCTTCTCCCGCCGGGCGAGGCGCACGAGGGACTCGTCATCCATCCTGTTTGCGTACAGGGTGTCGAAGCCGAACATCCGCAGCAGGCCGGCCAGCCTCCCCAGGTGCACGTCCAGGGCGAACGTCGTGTCGCGCAGCGGGGCCGGCCGGACCCGCGAGAGCTCCGCGACGTCCCACGATTCGAACACCGGGTAGACGCTGATGAGATCCCCGTCCGCGGGACGGTACTCGAAACCGACGGATTCTCCGTTGGCAAGAACGAGGTCGATCTCGGTGTGCGGGACGCCCAGGTCCTCGATGAGCGCCTTCACCGTGTACCCGGGAGGAACCTCCACGGAGAAGGGGCGCTTCCTCCGCTCCGGCGGGAGGAATGAGCTCAGCTCCTCGTAGAAGCGCATCGTCACGGAGGGCATGTCGAGCGTACCTACCGCGCGGCGCGTTCCTTTCGCCCCAGGTAGTGGAGGTGGGGGATCAGGACGCTGTTCGGATTTCCGGTGCCGTCATAGAAGATGTCGATGATCGGGATCCCGAAGTCCTCCTGGATCTTGCGGAACAGGGACGCGGAGACGACCCCGGGGCAGCAGAACATCGGGTTCACGTGCACGATGGCCTCCACGCTTCGGTGCTCGCAATACCAGAGCGCCCGCCCGACGTTGATGGACGTCTCCCCGGCCAGGGTATGGCGCAGGCCGTAGCGCTCCATGAGCTCGACGCACTCGGCGATATCGGGTTCCCGCTGGTCCGCGATGAGCTCGTCGGCGAGCTTCTCGAAGCGCTGATCGATGGCGCGGAGCAGCCGGTAGGATCGCGGGCTCTCGCCGTAGCGTCGCGCGGCCAGGTCCAGGAAGTGGGCGGGGTACTCGCTCATGGAGGAAATCACGAGCTCACCGCCGAGGCTCTCGATCAGCGACTGCAGTTTCTCACTGACGACGTCGCTGTACTTCACGTACAGGTCCCCCAGGAGCGCGATTCGCGGCTTGCGTCCCGTCGACTCGTCCCGCGGAACTGCCTTGAACAGATCCACGGCCTGCGCAAGCGCTGACCGCGCATCCTCTCCGTCGCGGATGGCCCGGCTGATGAGGTCAGCCGATGCCGAGAGGGCGCGGTCCGTTGCCCCCTTCTCCGTTTCGTAGGGCCGCACGCGGTGCAGCATCTTGTGCAGCGTGCAGCCCAGGATGTAGTCCTCCAGGATGCCCGTTGAAACCGTCTGCGGCAGGTCATCGCCAAGGGCAAGGAAGTTGAGAAGCCCCACCTTCATCTCCGGCAGCCCCGCCGACCGGAACGCGTGGCCGGCGAAGATGGGGAATTGCGGCATGTTGCACGCCATCGGGATTGTCGGCATGAAGAAGAACGACCGCGCCGGATCGATCTTCCCCGACTGCGCGAGCTCGATCGCAGCGCCGACGATGGAAACCAGGGGCATGCACTCCCCGCCGCTCGCGTACCGGTAGCCGGTGGAGAGGGCAGACGCCGAGGGCTGCAGCAGCACGGCATCGTATCCTGCCCGGACAAGAGTGTCCGTCCAGAACCTGCTGAACAGCTCGTCCACCGCGAGGATGAGCACCGTGTCTCCCCGGCTCAGCGGATCGTTTCGGGGCTTCGTGACCGCGGGTTCGGACCGGGCCGGCTCGCTGCGTGACGCTTCCTTCCTCCGATGGGCGCGGAATGCCTGGACAGCGGACTCGATCCGCGTGACGTACCCGACCTCTGAGGCGTGCGCATCGAGCTGGAGGATGAGGAAAGGCTTGCCGCTTGCTGCACAAAGGTCGCGCAGATAGGTGATGAGAAATGAGTCCGGGCTGCAGCGGAAGCTCGTCAGAAAGACGGGGTACAGGTTCTTCGTTCGGGCAGCGACCTGCGCAGCAAGGAGTATTCTCTTCCCGTAGTGCCAGTGCATCCGCTCCAGGTACTGGCCGGCAGCGCCAGGCTGCTCGTGGTCCAGGTCGAGCTCTTCCTGCCAGAAAATATCGGCGCCCTGCTCTTCGATGAGCTTCGGAATGGAGAGGTTCAGCACCGGGTCGAACACGGCGTACGGCCTGCCCAGGAGCACGATGCGGAGCCGTTCGTCGGTGCGCGCCCGCGCAGAAGCGTCCTTGAAGCCGGAAGCCCATGCGGTCCAGGCCTCCTGGAACTCATGACGCGCTTCCCGGTATGCCTGCACGGTCTCTTCCCCCGTCATGTCGGGAAAACGGGGGGAAAGCTCGGCATGGATGATCCGGGCAATCTCGTCGTCGCTTTTCTCCCGCAGGGGCAGGAGGGGAGACAGGAGCCGGTCTTCGGCTTTGAAGGCAGTCAGCTTGGCGAGCACGGAGGGCAGGTACTGCGAATAGTAGCAGTAGGCGCTGTCGGTCACCCTCTTTCTGAACTCCGTCATGATGGGCTCGCCGCCCTCCCGTTCGTTCACAAGCGCTGGAGCGAACACGAAGTCCACGCCGCCCTCGATGAGCTGCTTCGTGTACCCGTGCGCAAGGATCATGGGAGCGCAGAAGTCCGAGTTCACCGCGGCGATGCCCTGATCCAGGGCTTCCTGCCGCGGCGATGAAACCCGAACAGTGAAGCCGAGCTTGTGGAGAAAGCAGCTCCAGAGCGGCTCGCTTTCCAGACTGTAGAGGCTGCCGGGGATGCCAATGATGATGGAGGAACGGGAAGCCGCGGCCCGCGACGGCGGTTCTGAGCGCAACGCCTCAAAGCCGCAACGAAAGCGCGTCTCCATGGCCGACAAGCCCTTTTCGCGGCCTGGTGCCTTGCGCGCCGAGTATTCCCGGCCGCACTTCATTCCCCAGCCCGTCCTGACGCCGGCCCGCTCCGCCACGGTGAGCTCGCATTTGTTCGCGCACAACGGGCACTCCTCCACGGACAGGACCACGGGCCGCCGGTCCCACGAGAAGGAGGATTCCGCAAGTCCTTCTTCGCGGCAGCCGAGCGCTGCCCCGAGAGCACCGGTGAGGTGGCACAGTGGTGACACGTGCATCGTTTTGCCGAGGAGCTGCTCAAACGCGGCAACGAGCGCGGGGTTTCTCGCCGTTGCGCCCTGGAAAACCACGCAGTCGCCCAGGGAGGTGCGGCCGACCACCTTGGAGAGATAGTTGTCCCGAACGGAATGGAGCACGGCGGCAGCGAGCGCTTCCCGGGGCCATCCCTCCGCGAGCATCCCGCCGATGTCCCGTTCCATGTAGACGGTGCAGCGGTCGCTCGTGAAAGGCGCGCGGTCCGACAACGCCATGTCGGAGAACTCCGCCAGGGTCACTCCGAGTCTTTTGGCCTGCTCCTCGATGAAGCTTCCCGTGCCTGCTGCGCACACGTAGTTCATGGCGGAGAAGGAGACTTCTCCGTCGGTAATCCGGGTGAACTTGGAATCCTGCCCGCCGATCTCCACGATCGTGTCGACCCGGGGCTCGAGGAACACCGCGGCGCGAGCGTGGGCCGTGATCTCGTTCACCTCCCGGTCGGCGTTGAAGACCTCCCGGATCATGCGGCGCCCCGATCCCGTGGTGCAGGCCCCGAGGATCCGCGGCGCACCCGAAAACGAGCGCTCCATGGAGGCGAGCAGGCGCTGCACAGCGGCGATGGGTTCCCCGGCAGTGCGGGTGTAGAACCCGCCCAGCACAGCCGCGTCCCGATCGACAAGCACCGCCTTTGTGCTCGTTGACCCGATGTCCAGGCCCAGGTAGGCGCCGGAGGTCCGCGCCTTCTGCGCCACCTGTTCGCCGTCGCCTCCGTCCGCGCCGCTCTCGCGCGGCCGCAGGATCTCCACGCCGTCATGGTTCTCGAAGTCGAAGCGGCTGAAGTCGGGGTAGTCGCCGAGCGTGCGAGGGAGTGGCGGGCGAACCTGGCGCTTCTCCTTTGCTCGACCGACAAGGGAGTCGATGTCGAGACTCGATTCCCCGCCCAGGCAGGCCGCTCCCAGGGCCCCCGCGAGGTTGGAGTCCGGTGGCACGACAACCTCGATGCCGAGCTGCGCCCGAAGTGACGACGCGATCTTTCCGTTCAGGGATACCCCGCCCACGAGGCCGACCGGGGGAAGGAGGTCCCGGCCCTTGCGCAGGCTGTCCAGAACGCTTCGTGCTATCCCCTCACAGAGCCCGGCGCAGACCGCTTCCAGCGAGTGTCCTTCCTGAATGGCATGGATAGTGTCAGTTTTTGCGAAGACCGCGCAGCGGGTGGCGATCCTCGGGACGGCCCCGGAATAGCCG
Organism: Spirochaetia bacterium; assembly: GCA_035542415.1. GTDB lineage: Bacteria > Spirochaetota > Spirochaetia > SZUA-6 > Fen-1364 > Fen-1364. The sequence goes on along the minus strand of DATKLM010000027.1, from coordinate 8,950 downwards.
GCCGCGCGCTCGGAGAACTCCCGCGCGCCCAGGCCGAGCCGCTCGGCCTGCTGCTCGAGGAACGAGCCGGTCCCGGAAGCGCAGGGCGGGTTCGTCGAGTGCTCGCGGTAAACCCCGTTTTCATCGAGGACGATCAGGAGGAACGACTGGCCGCCGATGGCGATGATCGTCCGCGCGGCCGGCAGGAGCCGGCGCGCTCCTTCGACTGTCGCGAGGGTGCTGTCGATGACGCGGAGCCGTCCGTCCATGGACGCCCCGGAACCGGTGATGCCCGCCGTGTCCCATGAGGAGAACTCGGCCCGCGCAAGGAGTGCGCGGAGCGCCGACCCTACATTCCCCCGGTGCTCCTCGTAGTGCCGGCTGACTATTCCGCTCTTCCCCAGAACGACGGCGGAGAGGTAGAGCGAACCGATGTCGATGCCGAGCCTTTTCATGAAGTGCGGATATCCTACCAGAAGAGGCGGCGGATTGCCACCGCGCCGCCCGCCCGGATACAATGGACACGTGGACCGGGTGCTCGCTGACGGAAAGAATGCGCTGCTCCTCGAAGAGGTTGGCCTCGACATCGACGGCAACGGGATCCTCCACGACGTATCGTGGCGGGCGGCGCGGGGAGAGAAGTGGATCGTCCTCGGCCGGAACGGGAGCGGAAAGACGTCTCTTGTGCGGCTTCTTTCGGGGTTCGGTTTTCCGTCCCGCGGCCGGATGGAAGTCCTCGGTGAGACTCTCGGTCGGACGGACCTGCATCTGCTGCGGCGCCGGGTCGGCTGGATCCACGGGGACCTCGCCGCCGACATACCCTCCTTCATGACGGCGCTGGAAGTCGTCGTGTCCGGAACCGAGGGAAGCCTCGTCGTGTACGAGCATTTCGCCGGCGGCATCGAGACCATGGCCCTTCGGATGCTGGAGTCCCTGGGAATGGAAAAGTTCGCCGGGCGCAGGTTCTTTCGGCTCTCCACCGGGGAACGCCAGCGCGTGCTCATTGCGCGCGCGCTCGCCGCCGGGCCGGAGCTCCTTCTCCTGGACGAGCCGTGCCAGGGACTGGACCCGCTTGCGCGGGAGGAGTTCCTGGAGTCCCTGGGCAGGCTGCTCGACTCCCGGCGCGACCTCTGCGTCATCTTCGTCACGCATCATGTGGACGAGATCATCGAAGGGTTTTCCCGAGTACTCGTGCTGGAAGCGGGGCGCGTCCTGGCGGAAGGACCGCGGGACGAGGTCCTGAGGCCCGCCATGGTGAAGCGCCTTTTCGGCGAGCGCTGCCGGCTTCATTCCCGGGACGGCAGGTACTTCCTCAGCTTCGGCAAGGAGTGAATGGTGGACAGGAAACCGGTGGTCACCAAGCTGGTCCGTGCCCAGGACGCCTACTACAGGGTGAGCTGGTCACGCCTGAAAAAGAGCAACAAGTACGACATCGTCAAGTCCGTTCCCTCCGAAGCCGGCATCTACGAGCTGTACTACATGGACGAAAAGGGAAAGCTGTGCCTCTTCCACGTCGGGAAGTCCTGGTACGGCGGCCTGCGCAACGAGATCCGGCTGCGCACGGACGCGGAGCTGGAGAACGACGCGAAGCGCAAGGCCATCCTGGAGGACCATGATTGCTGGTACCGGTGGTCTCTTGTCAGCGGGAGCGACGACATGGCTGACATCATCTACTTCTTCGCCGGAGTTTATCGGCACGAGGCGAAGGTCCACCACTCGGGCCGTTACCGCAACATCTTCGTGGAAGAGGTGAGCGCGGACAAGATCGTGACGATATAGAACGCCCGAAGGCAATCTTACGCACGGACCGGGGCCGTGCTCTACGTTCTCTTCAGTCTCTCCACCATGCTGTGGATGCGTTTGGCGAGCGACACGAGGAGCCGCCGTGACCACTGGGGGCTCGCCGCGTAGATGTCGGCGAAGCTCTCCTTGGAAAACTCCAGCGTTTCCACGTCTCCCTTGGCAATGACGGTGGCCGAGCGCACAGACTTGTCGAAGAAGCTCATCTCTCCGATCAGCTCTCCCTTGCCAAGGGTCGCCATCACGCGGTACTTGTCCCCGATCTTGCGGGTGACGTACACCTCTCCGGAGAGGATCCAGTAGATCTTCTGCTGGATCTCTCCTTCCTTGATGATGATCTGCTTGTCCTGGAACTTCTTCCCGAACCTGTGGATGACCTGCTCATCCAGGGCTTCCTCCGCCTGGAAGGCGATCTTCATGATCTCTTCGTAGGATTCCATCAGGATCCGCCTTCCTCGCGCCGGCCGAGCCGCTCTCCGAACTCCGCGTTCAGGATCCGCAGCTCCCGGGTCAGCCCGGTGATCGCGGCAAAGGCGAGCTCCCAGGAGACGCCGGACGCGGTGAAGAAGCTTTCGAGGTCCCACCGGTACAGGATGATCCGCTCCATGGACTGGACCGTGCACAGGCGGGTGCACTGCGCCAGGGGCTCCACGAGACCGAAGATGCTGTCGGGAATGATGTAGAGGGAGAACGTGGAGTCAGCCAGGGGATATTCGAGCTTCGCGAGACCGGCGATCACGTAGTAGATCGCCTTGTCGCCGGCGGAGTCCCCCACGTTGAATATCCGCTCATGGGCAGGAAAGGAGACCTCTTCGCCGTACTGGAGAAACACCGGAAGTTCTTCCATTCTGCTAGAATTTACGACATCTTTGACGCTTTTTATTGAATTCTTTTATCTTTTTGTCTATACTGACGCCATTCCGGAAAACCCTACTACTGCGGGAGTTATGCATGGATCCAGTGAAGCAAAGCCACGCCGAGGAGTACGGCAAGGCGCCCGAGATCGTCGCGTGCGCTCCCGGCAGAGTCAACCTGATCGGTGAGCACACCGATTACAATGACGGCTTTGTCTTCCCCATGGCAATCGATTTCATGGTCCGGGTCGCCATCACGCGGCGCAAGGACAACCACCTTCGGTTCTACTCGGTGGACTACAAGGACCGCAAGCGCGCAACTCTCCCCACGCTTCGCTTCCGCAAGGAAGACCGGTGGGCGAACTATCCCAAGGGCATCATCGTCGAGTTCCTGAATCGCGGCCACGAGCTGGGGGGAATGGACATCACGATCCATGGGGACATCCCCCAGGGGGCAGGGCTTTCCTCATCCGCCGCGCTGGAAGTTGCCACGGCGCTCGCCATCCAGGACCTCTTCGGCATCGACATCGGCAAGGAGGACCTTGCGAAGCTCGCCCAGCATGCCGAGAACGAATTCGTGGGCGTGAAGAGCGGTATCATGGACCAGTTCATCTCCCGGCTCGCCCGGGAGGGACACGCCATGCTCCTGGATGCCCGCACCCTGAGCTACCACTTCGTGCCCTTGACACTGAAGGGCGTCAAGATCCTCATCACGAACTCCAAGGTTCCCCGCGGGCTCGTGGACTCGGAGTACAACAAGCGCCGCGAAGAATGCCGCAAGTGCGTGGAGATCCTCTCCGTGAAAAAGCCCGGCACGGCGTTGCGGGACTACACGCCGAATGACGTCCGTGACAGCATGGGGATCATCCCCGAGGGCACGCGGAAGAAGTGCCTCCACGTCGTGGAGGAGAACCAGCGCGTGCTGGAGGCGGAGGAGGCGCTGAAGAAGAAGGACCTCGTCACATTCGGCAAGCTCATGAACCGGTCCCACGAGAGCCTCCGGGACCTCTACGAGGTCTCCTGCCCGGAGCTGGACTGGCTCGTCAAACGCGCGTGGGAAACGGAGGGCGTCTACGGCTCCCGGCTCACCGGGGCCGGGTTCGGCGGATGCACGGTGACGCTCATCGAGGAGGATGCCATCCCGCGCTACCGGGAGCACATCATCCAGTACGAGCGGATCTTCGGGTTCCGCCCGGAGATCTACATCTGCAAGCCGTCCGCCGGCGCTCGTGTCCTGGAAAGCAGGCTGCAAAGAGCATGAGGATCCTTCTCACGAACGATGACGGGATCTCCGCTGACGGCATCCGGCGGCTGGAGGAAGCCCTCGTCGAATCGCACGAGGTCTGGGTCGTGGCTCCGGAGAGCGAGAAAAGCGGCGGGTCCCACTCCATCACCCTGCGTGACTCCATCCGCGCCCGCTGCGCGGGAGAGAGGCGCTACGCGTGCCGCGGGACCACCGCGGACTGCGTGATCGTCGCGCTCCTCGGGCTCATTCCCCGCAAGGTGGACATGGTGATCTCGGGAATCAACCATGGGCCGAACCTCGGAACCGACATCCTTTTCTCCGGCACGGCCGCCGGCGCCCGCCAGGGGGCGCTCATGGGAGTGCCGTCGGTTGCCGTGTCCCTGGGGGCGTATGCGCCGCCGTTCGACTTCACCGGCGCCGCCGCGTTCGTGTCCCGGAACCTGGAAACTTTCCGGCAGCTGTGGACGGACGACCATTTTCTGAACATCAACTTCCCCCCCGCCGGAGCGGAGGGAGCGTCTTCCGTGATCACGTTCCCCTCGAGAAGGATCTACCGGGACCACCTCAGCACGCACCGGGCTCCGAGCGGGGACGTCTTCTGTTTCGTGAACGGGGCGGTGCCGGAGGCCCATTTCGAGGAGGGCTCGGACTGCCTCGTCCTCTCCCAGGGACACATCTCCATCTCGCCGATCCACGCGCATCCGCGCAACTGGGTGTCCATCGAGGAGAGATACCGCGGGGCGAGGTTCGCATGAACGAGTCGTTCGAGCGCGCGGTCAAGCTCTACCACACGCACCGCTACGAGCAGGCGCTTGCCGCGTTGCAGGAGATCGAGGCGGAGTCGGGAGAATCTCCCGAGCTGGACTACTACACCGGTCTCACGCTGACGCAGCTGGGGAAATATGAGGACGCGCTGCTCTCCCTGGAGAAAGTCGTCAGCTCGCACTTCAGCTTCCTGCACATCATGCAGTCGCGGATGGTGCTGGGATACATCTACGCCGTGACGGGACGCTACCGCCTGGCGGAGTTCGAGTTCACGAAGGTCAGCGAGCTCGGGCTGCAATCCTCCCAGGCCCTTGCCGCTCTCGGGTTCGTGTACTACGCCCAGAGAAAGGTCCCGGAGAGCGTGGACTGCCTCAAGAAAGCCCTGGACGTGGATCCCCGGAATCCGAACGCGCTGAACTCTCTCGGATTCATCTACGCGGAGGAGAAGCTCGACCCGCCCAAGGCCGTCGCCCTGTGCCGGCAGGCGGTGGAGATGGCGCCGCGAAACGCCGCGTACCTCGATTCCCTCGGCTGGGCATACTTCCGCATGGGGAACCTCGACGAAGCGCGGGCCTGTTTCCGCCGCGCGCTGGACCAGGCGCCCGGCAACAAGGAAATCGCCGCTCATATGCGCGTGCTGATGGATGCCCTGAAGAGCGCGTCGTCGCCCTAGCCAGGGAGGGCGAGGGCGAGCGAGGCCAGGGACGGCCGTCAGCGAGCCCATAGCCAGCCCTCAAAAAAGGGCGAAACGGCTGTGCCAGCCATCGAAAAAAACCCTCATCCCCTCAGGAGAATGCGTCGAGAATCACAACAGGAGTGAGTCTATGAAGGTAGACAGCGTCGCCGTTCCTGCTGTATCGAACGCTCAGTCGACCCCTCATGATCTGCCAATCATGAACGCGGAGGAGATCAAGAGCATCCTCTTCCTCGGGATCAAGGGAGAGATCAAGCTCGATACGGGCGGCAAAGAGCACACGGTAGATACGTACGCCTGATTTTTCTATACTCGCCTCGTGAAAGCGCGACCGCTGGCTGCATGTCTTCTGTGTCTTCTGCCCGCCATTTCACCCGCCCAGTCACTCGACTTCAACGCCGTACGCTCCGCTGAACAGCTCCGCCGTGGAGTCCAGGCATTCCACCGCGGCTTCTTTAGTGACGCAGTCGTGTCCCTCGAAAAGGCAATCGGGTACCAGCCCGCGAACACCCGGGCTCAGACCTGGCTGGCGCGAGCGCTGTGGAAGTCCGGCTACGAGCAGGAAGCCCTCCGGACCTGGAACCAGATCGCCGCCTCCGGCAAGGGAGATGCTCTCCTTCGCGAATGGATCCGCGTCATTGGTCTGAGAACCGGTCTTGGCCGCGAGCTCCAGGGGAACGCCCGGTGGGTCGTGGCATCGGAGCTGGACGGCTCCCTCGCCAGCGGGTACGCCTTCAAGCGGCCCACGAGCGTTCGGGCCCGGCCCGACGGGACCTTCTGGGTGGTCGCCTTCGGCTCGAACGAGGTCCTCCACTTCGACGGTGACTTCAAGCTCCTCGGGGCCCTCCGGGGCGGCCTGGAGGGATTCGATCATCCCTTCGACGTCCAGGAAACCGACGACGGCACGCTGTACGTCTCGGAGTACGGCGCGAACCGCATCGCGAAGTGCACGCCGACGGGAGACAAGATCACGACCTTCGGCCGCACCGGCAGGGCGGAGGGACTCCTCCTGGGGCCGCAGTACATCGCCCTGGACGGAAAGGGCTACGTGTGGGTCTCGGACTGGGGGAACGCGCGGGCGGTGCGCTATGACCTTGACGGCAACTTCATCCAGTCGATCACCGGGCTCAACGGGCCGACGGGAATCGCGGTCAGGGACGCCCGCGTCTACATCGCGGAAAAGAACGGCAGGAGGATCGTCGTCTACGACCTTGACGGCAATTCCCTGGGAACACTGGGAGAGGACACGCTCACGAGCCCGGAAGGGATTTCATTCACACCGGAAGGCAGGCTCCTGGTGGCGGACGGGAACAGGATACTCCAGTGCGACGTTGAGAAGGAGACGTGGATCACCCTCGGGGAAACGAGCGCGCACACGAAGCGTCTCGTCCAGCAGGTGGCCGGTCCCAACGGCCAGATCCTCGGCGTGGACTTCGACCAGAGCCGGGTGATCCTCCTCGCGGATACCACGTCGCTGTATGCCGGCCTCTTCGTGCACGTGGACCGCGTGAACTCGGCGAAGTTCCCTGAAGTGTACGTGGACGTCTCCGTGGAGACGAGGCTTGGCAAGCCGGTGGTGGGGCTGGGCATCGACAACTTCATCGTGACGGAAAACCGGTATTCCGTCGGGAAGACGCTCATTGCCCAGGCCAATACGGACGCGGGCTCCGTTGATGTGTCCCTCGTCCTGGAACGATCCCCGGGATTCGAGAAGTACATCCCTGACGCCCGCCAGGCTGCTGCCGACCTCTATGACCTGGCCGTGCGCGGCGGGAGGATCAAGAGCATCTCCGCGGGAGACTCCGCGGTGAAGCGGGCGGATTTCGGGGAGACCCGGCTGCGCTTCCTGTCCCAGACTCTGCAGGGACAGGCCTCCGTCCAGTGGAGGCTGGACGCGGCCGTGCGCCTCGCCGGAGACGAGCTTCTCACCGCGGTTTCCGGAGCTCGAAGGGCGGTCGTCTTCTTCACGGCGGGCGCGCTGGGACCCGCGGCCGCCCGCACGTATTCCGTCACGGAACTGGCCGCCTACCTTCGCAACAATGCCGTTGCGTTCTACCCGGTGGTGTTCGGCACCAGTTCCGCGGATGACGACCTTGCGTACCTGGCATCGGAGACCGGAGGAAAGGTCTTTGCCGCGTCCACGCCGGGCGGCATGCGCGACGTGATGAAGGAAATACGCGCCCGCGTGACCCCCACGTACACCATCCGCTACAACTCTCCCACGCCGCCGCAGTTCGGGGACGCGTACATCCCCCTGGAGATCGAGGTGACGGTTCAGAAGATCAGCGGGCGCGACGAGGCCGGGTACTACGCTCCGCAGAGTCCCTAGCGCGCCGTCCCCCCCGCAGTCCCTGTGACGGCCTCCACCATCGCCAGGAAGTTCTCCATGGGCGTGTCGAGCTGAACGTGGTGCGTGGGGCCGATGATGAGGCCCCCGTCGCTGCCGAGGGTGCTGACGCGCTCGGCAACTTCCGCGCGCACGTCCTCCGGGGTGCCGAAGGGCAGCGTGTGCTGCTCGTCGATGGAGCCCCAGAAGCAGAGCCTGTCTCCGTATTCCTTTTTCAGCTTCCGGGGGTCCATGCTCGCCGGTTGAACGGGATTCAGCACGTCCAGTCCGATCTCCAGGAGATCGGGAATGATGGGATAGATGCAGCCGTCGGAGTGGTAGGCAACCGTGAGGCCGGGACTGATGGTCTTGACTGCCGCAATGAATGCGGCCATGCGCGGCTTGAGGAAGCAGCGCCAGAGCGCCGGCGAGATCTGCATGGAATGCTGCGCGCCCACGTCGTCCCCGATCCAGATCATGTCCACCCCCAGTCGCGCGAGCCTTTCAGCCGCAGCGAGGTGGTAGCGGTAGGGGATGTCGAGGACGGCCTCGGCCCGGTCGATGTCCGTGACGAAGTCTGTCAAGAGCTGCTCGAACCCGCGCAGCGCCCACGCTGTCTCGAAGATCGTCGTGACGGTGACGCCGGTGATCCAGTATTCGCCCTTGAGCTCCCGGATGACCCGCTCCGCCTCGGTGTACAGCTCAGGGCGAAGCGGATCCGGCGCCCGGTACGAGGAGATGGCAGCATCATCAGCAAGCGGATGGCCGGTGATCTCGGTGTAGAAGCCGGTTCCGAAGCGCGTGGTGTAGGGACAGCTCTTCCAGGAGATACCCCATTCGTCGACATAGGAATCCGCGCCGGGGTTGTAGGCGTCATTGGCGTAGTAGCTGTTGGCCCAGCCCACCGAGGTGAGGAGCACGTCCTCACCGATAGCTCTTTCCAGCTCGTACGTGTTGCCGCCGCCGTGCGGGTTGTGGCCGCGCGCGGCGTCGGAGGCAGCCGCACCGACCCCGAGGGTCGAGCGGAGGCGGGCGGCGAACTCCGGTGTGAAGCTGGCCTGCAGAGGGCAGCGGTCGGGTGCCTCGTGATTCAGAGCCGCAAGGACCCGATCGCGATGCGTCATGCCCGCAGGAACGCCTTCATCTTCTCCGCGGCGCTGGCCGCGTCCGGGGCGTATCCGTCTGCCCCGATCTCCTTTGCGTACTGATCGGTGAGGGGCGCGCCGCCCACCATGATCTTCACCTTCTTCCTCAGGCCTTCCTTCTCGAAGCGGTCGATCACGTCC
>DATKLM010000026.1:0-16048 GCA_035542415.1 Spirochaetia bacterium | reverse complement strand
GACACTTCAGGAACGGGGAGCGCGACAGCGTCAGCGCCGCCTGGTACGGATTCGACCCGGATGATTCCACAGGCAGTCTCCAGGCAAGCCTTGATTCGGGGGCCCGAATCGTGCTGGTCCCGGCGATGGGCAAGCCGTGGGTCACGCAGCCTCTCTCCATTCGCAGCGGAACGACCATGATCTTCCAGGAAGGCGTGGAGGTTCATTCGAAGCAAGGCGCGTTTCGCCGCGGTGACGACTCTCTCCTCGGCCTCAAGAACGTCGAGGGCAGCTCCCTGTACGGATACGGTGCCCGGCTGATCATGAGAAAAGCAGACTATCGCAAGCGGCCCTACGACTTCTCCGAATGGCGGCACGGGATCGAGATGTACGGTTGCGCAGACGTATCGGTCCGCGGCCTTTCGGTCGAGTCCTCCGGAGGGGACGGAGTCTACCTGGGGCGCGGGGAGAGGACCTACAACAAGGGGATCGTTCTGAAGGATCTCCTGCTGCGTGACAACTATCGGCAGGGGATCAGCATCATCTCCGCGGAGGACGTGCTTATCGAGAACGTCGAGATGTCGTTCACGGAAGGCACCTTGCCGGGATCCGGGATCGACTTCGAGCCCAATGCGCCTGACGAACGGCTCGTGCGCCTCACGGTGAGACGGTGCATCTCGAACTCAAACGCCGGGGCCGGCATCAGCGTGATCCTGAGCAAGTATGATCTGACGTCACCGCAGGTCGATATCAGGGTGGAAGACAGCTTCATCGCGAACAACCTGTTTTCCCTGCTGATCTGGGGAGCCGGAAAGGCGCACGGGACGGTCCACCTGGTCAGGTCGAAGCTCCATGGCCTGCGGATCGTCGGGCCGGGCTCGAATCTGAAAATAGAAGAAACGCAGGAATGAAAAAAGCCAGCCCCGGTGACTGGCTTTTCTTCTTAGCGGCGAGGGGACTCGAACCCTTGACACTGCGGATATGAGCCGCATGCTCTACCATCTGAGCTACGCCGCCGCGGTTGTGAGAAACGGGCCGACTATAACAACACGTCTATCTCCTGTCAACGGCTTTACTTGACCTCACCGGGGCAGCCAATTAGAATAGAGTCCATGCCGTCTCTCATCGACCTGGGGATCCCGCGCCTCAGGGCGGAGGGTGGCCCTCGTGCCGCTGCGGACGTTCCCGCGGATCCGCGGCCGTTCGCCGGAATCGAGGCGCCCGGGTGAAGGTTCAGGCGCGGCTGGCAACGCTCTTCGTCAGCGCGATCTCACAGGCGTTGCCCGTCGATCTCATGGAGAAAGTCGCGCGCAAGGTCATCCCGGACTACGACCTGTACCAGCGGTCCGGATTTCCGGAAAGCATCTCAATACCGCGGGCAGACGCCGCGCGCCAGATCCTCAAGGATTTCATCCGCGAAAACTACTTCTTGAAGCTGATCGAGTCCCTTCTCGATGTCCAGAAAAACGGGGACATGGGCCGGGACGTGAAGATCCCGCTCCTGCCTCGCATCGTGGAGGAGATCCGGGAGCAGGGCTACTCCTTCAATACGCAGAAGGGCATGTTCATCGAGTCCACGGGGCGCGGCCGCACCATGGGGTGGGGAACGCTGCGGGAGGGCCGGTCCTATGAGCTGGCACTCCTCCGCGTGGATACGGTCGGAAACTCCGAGCTCGTGCGCCGGTATCCGCGTGCCGTCATTGACGCAACGTATGCGAGCATGCGGGATATCGTTACCCGCGTCGTGGAGAAGAGGGACGGGAGGATCTGGAGCTGGGAAGGCGACGGCGGACTGGCTGCCTTCTATTTCATGGACAAGACCATCCAGGCAACGCTGTGCGGCATGGAGATCCTTCACGAGATGTTCCTGTTCAATCTCCTGGGAAGCTCGCTGCCGGAAGCGGTGAGCGCGCGCCTGGCCGTCCATGCCGGTCCCTGCAAGTTCCTCACCTCGGCCAGGGAAGCGAGCGGAGACACGATCCGCCGGATCGAGCTGCTGGAGTCGAAATACACGAAGCCGGGCAGCCTGACCGTCTCCCCGGGCGTGTACACGGACCTGGGAAGCAAGCTTTCCCCGCTGTTCGCCCGGGTCCCCGGTCCAGACAACGTCAGCATCTACCGCTATTGCCTGGAGTGGCAGAAGCGATGAGGGTTCTGCTCGTCGGGAAGAAGCAGAAAGAACAGTCCACGGCCCGGCGCTCCCCGAAGGGACTTGAGCTGGAAACCCTGCCTCTCGCGCGCCTTTCGAAGATGATCCCGATGCTCCCGGAAGACACGCTCGTCTACCTCGACCTTGCCGGCATGACCGGGCCCGAGCGGGAGAGGGCTCTGAGGATCATTCCCCGGACGCCGCGGATCCTCTTCGGCGTGATCGATCCGACCGGCTCCGTGGTGGACGTTGCATCGCTCTTCCATGGCGGGGCCGTGGACTACATCGGAAAGAAGCTCGGTGTAGCAGGCCTGAACGCAAAGAGGGTTGCGCGGATCATGAGCTACGTGGATGGCGCCGCGGAGCCCGGAGAACCGGCGGAGTCGGCGCCGGGAAGCGTTCGCGAGGCGCCCGCGCCCGCGGCGATATCACCGGTGGACGGCTGGACCAAGGTCGTGCCCGGGAAGGAGCACGCGTTTGCGATTCTGTTCGTCGAAGTGGACGACGAGGAGGAGTTGAAGCGCCACGAGGCGGAGAACCTCGCCAGCGCGATGGAGACGTTCCGCGCCTATGTCGAGAGGATCGCCGCTCCTCTCGGCGGTCGTCCGTGGATGTGGTCGACGTTCGGCGGCCTCCTGCTGTTCCCCCTGACCAACGGCGCCACCAGCGCCGCCTTGTGCGGGCTCCGCCTTCTGATGTCCAGGATCTTCTACGATGTGGAGGAGTCGCTCCTCCCCGGCCGAACCTCCTTCCGTCTGGCGTTGTCCACCGGCACGGTGATCTACCGCCTTCGGAACACCGGCGAAATCATTTCCGACAGCCTCAATTCCGTGTTCCATCTCGGCAAGAGATACACGAAGCCCGGCCAGTTCTACATCTCCTCCGATGCCATGCATCTGGTGCCCCAGAAACTGAAGCCGCTGTGCGTCCCCTCAGGCTCCTACGAAGGCAGGCGCATCTTCCATCTCATTCCTCCTCGTCCTTCAGTCGCGGAGAAGGGCTCCGAATCCGGCGGATGAGCCAGGGAATCCAGATCTGGACGGACGGCGGCTGCCAGGGGAACCCCGGGCCCGGCGCGTGGGCATTCGTCCTGCGCTCCCCTTCGGGCATCGTTGAGCGCTCCGGGTATGAAGGGCAGACCACCAACAACAGGATGGAGCTGGTCGCGGTCCAGGAGGCGCTGCGCGAGCTCACGGCACACCCGGAGTGGCGTGAACATGCCGTGAACCTCTCCACGGATTCGCAGTATGTCCAGAAGGGGATCACGGAGTGGATCAAGGCCTGGGAGCGGAACGGCTGGCGGACGAGCGCCAAGAAACCGGTCAAGAACGTGGACCTCTGGTCATCGCTTGCAGAGCTGGCGCGGCAGCAGCCCATCACGTGGACGTGGGTCATGGGCCACGCCGGCAATGAGATGAACGAGAGGTGCCACTCCCTCGTCGAGGAGTCAATCGCCCGGGGACGCAATCAGGAGCGCTGACTCCCCCGTACAAACAGCCGGGAGGCTCGATGCTCGCGGTTGTGGCAAGTCATGCTCCCGTCGGATTGGAGGGGGAGCTCGTCTCGGTTGAAGTGGACATCCGCCGCGGACTGCCGGGAATCGACATCGTGGGGCTGCCGGACGGGGCCGTTCGGGAGTCCAAGGAGCGGGTCAGGGTAGCCATCCGCAACAGCGGGTTTACGTTTCCCGCGGACCGGGTGCTCATATCGCTGGCACCGGCCGGGGTTCGGAAGGAAGGCGCGTCTTTCGACCTGCCCATTGCGCTCGGCATCCTCGCCGCGTCGGGCCAGATCGGTCTTGACGGAGTTGCGGGCACCATGGTGCTGGGAGAGCTGAAGCTCGGCGGCGGCGTGCGTCCCGTGAACGGCGTCCTTTCGGCCGTGGGCACGGGACTGTCCGCCGGAATCGGGACGTTCCTCGTTCCCGTGGAGAATCTTCGGGAAGCGCGCGCCCTCGGGCAGGGCGCCGTCAAGGGCATTTCGTCCCTGAGACAGGCCGCACTTGCGTGTTCGGGAAACGGGGTGGGCGGGGAACCGGCTCTGGATCCGGCCTCGGAACCGGCGCCTGCTTGCGTTCCGCCCCCGCGACCTCAATTGTCGGATATCAGGGGACACGGGGTCCTCAAGCGCGCGCTGGAAGTGGCCGCAGCAGGACGGCACCACCTTCTCCTGTTCGGCCCGCCGGGCAGCGGAAAGACCATGGCGGCCCGGCGCCTTCCCGCGCTTCTCCCCCCTCTGGATCGGGAGGAGTCGCTCTCGGTCACGCGCATCCATTCGGTTGCCGGTGTTCTTCCGCCCGGCGCCGGGCTGATCGTCTCGCCGCCGTTCCGGATGCCGCATCACAGCGCTTCCAGTGAAGGCATCGTGGGCGGCGGCAGGGCTCTCAGGCCCGGAGAGGTGTCGCTTGCGCATCATGGTGTCCTGTTCCTCGATGAGGCGCCGGAGTTCGGCATGAGCCTCCTCCAGGGCCTTCGGGAGCCGGTTGAGGACGGCTGGGTCTCCATCGTCAGGGCAGGAGCAACGGTGAGATTCCCCGCCGCATGCCAGCTCGTGCTCGCGTTCAATCCGTGCCCCTGTGGAAACCTCGGACGGGACAACCACGCCTGCATCTGCTCCCCGGAAGAAATCTACCGGTACTGGAGACGCGTTGGCGGGGCGTTGCTGGACCGGATCGACGTGCGCGTGCCTCTCGCACCGGTCCCGGCCTCGGAGATGTGCGGCCCGGCCCTCCCGGAGGAGGCCGCGGCGGCAAGCGCCCGCGTGGCGGAAGCCGTCCGCATCCAGCGGGAGCGCTACGCGGGGCTGGATTTCTCATGTAACGCTCGAATCCCGGCGGGGCTCGTGGAAAGGTTCTGCCCGCTGGACAGTGCCTGTCAGGCGCTCCTCGTGGAAGCGGCGGAGAAACAGGCCATCTCGTCCCGCGCCTTCCATTCCGTTCTTCGCATTGCGCGGACCGTTGCGGACCTGGACCGAAGCACAGCGGTGGAAATGCCGCACCTTCGGGAAGCGGTCCAGCACCGCCGCTACGGAGACAGTGATTTCTTCTGGGCTCGTTGCCGCTGATCCGTCGATTCTGCTATTATGGGAGTTGGGAGGGCCCTCCATGAAACTCTACAGCTCCAGGCAGGTGGCAGTCCTTTGCGGCGTCACGGCCGCGTGCGCCCTCCTCGTCGGTGCGGCCTTCGCGTCGCTCATTCTGCCGCCGCGTTTCCCCCAGGCGGCTCGCGCCGTCATGACCGTCCAGAGAGACTCCGCCGCTGCCGTTCTCCCCGTCCAGTTCTCCGGCAGCTCCACGCGGCCCGGCGCGCTTCTTGAGGACGAGCTGAACAACATCGAGATCTATGACCGCGCCAACAAGGCCGTTGTCTATATCACCACGGTCACCATGGAATACACGTGGTTCTACGAGGCCGTTCCCCAGGAAGGCACCGGCTCAGGGGTCATCATCGACCAGGACGGCCACGTTCTCACCAACTACCACGTGATCAAAGGAGCGGACAAGATCAGCATCACGCTTGCCGACGGGACAGAGGTGCCCGGCAGGATCACCGGTACGGATCCGGAGAACGACCTGGCGGTGGTTCAGTTCGACTCCCGCGGGAAGTCGCTGGCCACGATCCCCTTCGGCAACTCCGCGAGCCTCCGCGTCGGGCAGAAGGTGCTCGCCATCGGGAACCCTTTCGGCCTGGACCGGACGCTGACCCGCGGCGTCGTCTCGGGGCTGGCGCGCCCTCTGCAGACGGAGGACGGGTTCCTGATCCGAGAGACCATCCAGACTGACGCGGCCATCAACCCTGGCAATTCCGGCGGTCCCCTCCTCAACTCGCACGGGGAGCTGATCGGAATCAATTCCGCCATCAAGTCGCCGTCCGGCGCATCGGCCGGCATCGGGTTCGCTGTTCCCGTGAGCACCGCCCGCCGCGTCGCGGATGAACTGATCCGCTACGGGACCGTCCGCCGGGGGTGGATCGACATCGAGCCGGTCCAGCTCTTTCCCGCACTCGTGAACTACTTCCGCCTTCCCGTAGACAAGGGGATCCTCGTGAACACCGCCGGCGTGGTGGCCCGTCAGGCCGGGCTTCGCGGCGGGGATCCCAGCCGCGGCGTCAGCGGAGGCAGATCCACCTACTATCCCGGCGGAGACATCATCATCGCCGTCAACAGCAAACAGGTGGATACCTACTCGGACTACCTGAACGCGCTGGAGGACACCAAGCCCGGGGAGGTCGTTTCCGTGAAGATCGTCCGGGGCGGACAGGAAAAGACGCTCACCGTCAAGCTCGTCCAGGCCCCTGCCCCCCGTCAGTAGCGCAGGTCTGCATGCCGGCGCTGAAAGTTGTTTCTCCTTTTTCCCCGGCCGGCGATCAGGAACAGGCCGTGGCGCTCCTTGCGGAGGGCGTCCGGCGGAACCTCCACTTCCAGACCCTGAAAGGCGTCACGGGCTCGGGTAAAACCTACACGATGGCGAAGATCATCGAGGCGGCGCAGCTTCCAACCCTGGTCCTCTCCCACAACAAGACTCTTGCCGCCCAGCTCTATCGTGAGTTCACGGACTTCTTCCCGCAGAACGCCGTGGAGTATTTTGTCTCCTACTACGACTACTACCAGCCCGAGGCGTACGTGCCCGGCAAAGACCTCTACATAGAGAAAGACGCATCGATCAACCAGGAGATCGAGCGCATGAGGCTGTCCGCCACGACCTCTCTCATGGAGAGGCGGGACGTCATCGTCGTGGCCACGGTTTCCTGCATCTACGGCCTGGGCAATCCGGAGGACTACCGTGACATGCGGATCGAGCTGAAGAAAGGCGACACGGTGGACATGCGGGACGTCATGCACCGGCTGGTCTCTCTCCAGTACGAAAGAAATGACGCGGTGTTCGAGCGCTCGCGGTTTCGCGTGAGAGGCGACGTTCTGGAGATCTTCCCGTCGTACTCCAGGGAGGCCGTGCGTGTGGAGTTCTTCGGGGACGAGATCGAGAGAATACGGCGAATCGATCCCCTGTCGGGTGGGTCCCTGGAGGAGCTGGAGTTCGCCACGATCTACCCGGCCAAGTACTTCGTGATGCCGCAGGAACGCCTGCGGAACGCCCTGGGCCTGATCCGTGACGAGCTGGCGGTCCGCTATCGCATGTTCTGTGATGAGGGCAAGCTCCTGGAAGGAGAGCGGCTCAAGACCCGCACGGAGTACGACCTGGAGATGCTGGAGCAGATGGGCTACTGCTCGGGGATCGAGAACTACTCCCGGCACCTGAGCGGACGCCGGGAAGGGGAGAGACCGGCCGTGCTCCTGGACTTCTTCCCGCACACGTTCCTCGCGTTCATCGACGAATCGCACGTGACCCTCCCCCAGGTACGCGGGATGTTCGAGGGTGACCGCGCACGGAAGCTGTCCCTGGTGAAATACGGGTTCCGCCTTCCCTCGGCGCTGGACAACCGGCCCCTGCACTATAACGAGTTCGAGAGCCTCCTGGACAAGGTGATCTATGTTTCCGCGACGCCCGGAGAGGAGGAAGCGGTAAAATCCCGCAGGCTCGCGGAGCAGGTCATCCGCCCAACCGGACTCCTTGATCCCCTGGTCGAGGTGCGGCCCACGGAGGGCCAGATGGAGGACCTGTACGCGGAGATCAGGACCCAGGTGAAGCAGGGCGAGCGGACTCTCGTGACCACCCTCACCAAGAGAATGGCGGAGGATCTCACGGACTACCTCGGAGAGCTCGGGTTGAAGGTCCGCTACCTCCACTCGGAGATCGAAACGATCGAGCGCGTGGAGATCCTGCGGGACCTTCGAACCGGTACGTTCGACGTGCTCGTGGGCATCAACCTCCTTCGGGAGGGGCTCGACCTGCCCGAGGTCTCTCTCATCGCCATCCTGGACGCCGACAAGATCGGTTTCCTGCGCTCGGCGACGTCGTTGATCCAGACCATCGGACGCGCTGCCCGCAACGCGAACGGCCGGGTCATCATGTACGCGGACCGTACGTCGGATGCCATGCGCCTTGCGATAGAAGAGACTACACGGCGGAGACAGATCCAGGAACGCTACAACGAGGAGCACGGGATCACGCCGAAGTCGATCTCCAAGTCCATTCAGGACATCCTGGTGAGAAAACGGGAAGAGAAGCGGCGCAGCGAGGAAGTGAACATCGACGTTCTCTCCAGCAGCTACAACGTTCTCATCCCCCGGGAGAGGAAAGCGCTCCTGAAAGCCCTGGAGGAGGAGATGTTCGAGCTGGCCAAGAACCTCGAGTTCGAGCGCGCTGCCGTCGTGCGGGACGAGATCAGGAAGATCAAGGAATCCGCTCCATCCTAGGGCCAATGGCGCGCAGCGCGCGTTTCGCCATGCTACCAGAGCACCAAGTCTACCGGCCCGCCGGAAATGCGCGGCTCGAAGGACGATCCCGGCATCTGGGCATTCCATTCACTCTCGATGCCGGCCTTGACGAGGGAAAACGCCTCTCCGGCCGTCACGCGGCCGTCCGTGTTGAGGTCGCCGGACTGAGGCGCCCGTAAAAGGTAGTAGGTCATGACTCCGTGATAGAGCAGCGGGCCGGGAGGATAGGGCGGAGGCGCAGGACTCTCATAGCACGCTTCGTCCCTTCCGGCGGCGGAGAGCACCATGGCGCCTCCGTATGGCGACAGTCCACTCGCGGAAGACGGGAAGTTGAGGTAATTGGAAAGGGCCTGGATGAGAGTCTGGACGGATATGCTTCCGGACATTCCCGAAGAGGCCGGGGGAAAGCTGTCCGCCTCCAGACTGTTGCCGACAAACCCGCCGGAGTTGCAGGTGTCCAGAATGACGATCTTGCGCTTTGTGGAGACCGCGCTGAGCATTCCGCCCAGCTCGGCGTCGCTCACCGAGAGAGAGGTGACGCCTTGGAAGGCGCTGTCGACACCGCCCTCGGGAACGAAATACTCCATTGCTGGTGACACGGTGGTATCCTGCATGCCGTGGCCGGAAAAGTAGAAGAGAAAGAGGTCGTCTTTTCCCACCACAGGCGTGAAATATGACAGCAGGTCGGGGAGAATCTTCGCCTTGCTTGGGCCGTTGGCTCCCGTCGGATCGGAGCTGAGAGTGTCTGTCTTCACCGCCGCGGACGGCGTCGTGCTCAGCCATTCATCGCCGGCTGCATCGACGTACCTCAGGGCCACCTGGTACCCCTGAAGCCTCAACATCTGCGCAACCGCCTGCGCGTCAGAGTCCGGATAGTTGAGATTGGGGTACGAGCCGGCACTCGCTGCCATCGAGTACCTCGTCACCCCGTACACGAGCGCGTATTTTCTCGTCGTCACGCCCGTGTAGTCCCAGAGCGTCAAGGAGCACGATGCAAGCAGGAGCGCGGCAGAGGCACTGGCCGCGAGGATCGCTGCCTTCAAGGGTTGCCGCCGAACGCGTAGATGACGCCGAGCCCCAGAGAGGCGGAGAAGGAGTAGTCCAGGTCTCGCCGGAACTGGGCGGCCAGGGGCAGGGAGAAGCGCACGTGAAGCGAGGGCAAGCCCGAAAACGCAAAATCGAGGAATCCCTCGGCAAGGACTTCCGGATAGAAGAAGTAAAGAGTGGTGTACTGGTAGGCTGCCCAGGCGGCCGCGGCCCCCACGCTCCCGCCGCCCATGAGCCGTCCCAGCCCGCTGAGGTCCGCAATCGGACCTTTCGCTTCCAGGGAGGCGCCCAGGACGCCTGTTCCGTATCCACGGTACACGAATCCGCCCGTCGCATCCGAGGGCACAGTTTCGAAGAGTCCGAACGTGGCCGCCATGCCGAGCCACGCACTGAACGGAAAGAAACAGTACAGCTCGCCCCCGCCGCCCCCCTGCTCCTTGGGGCCGTAACCCTGTCCCTGGACGATCTGGAATGTGGCCTCACCTCGGACGCCCATCGAGAAAGCCGATAGAGAACCGGTTGCCCACCCGAAAAAAATGATCAATACTGCGGGGCGTGAGATGCGCCAGGCGTTCATCTGGACAGAATATAGGTACCTCCCAATGAGAAAATCAATCTTTCGCGCCGCGAGAGTCCTTTCCATGGCGGCCGCCGCGTTTTTTGCGAGCATCATGCTTCTTTCGTGCAGCCGCTCCTCCGGTTCCGAGCGTGTCAATCTTCCACCGACCCCGGTTCTCAGCATCCGCTCCACGTGGGCCGTGGTGAAGTCCCCGCTCCTGAGGATCCGCGACAACCCGTCCAACCAGGCCACGGTCCTTGCGCACATCCGCATGGGCGGCGTGGTGGAGATCATCGGGAAATCCGACAAGGAAGACACCGTGGAGAACGAGGTCTCTTCCTGGTACCGCGTGAACTACGAAGGACTGAAGGGCTGGGTTTTCGGCTCGTACGTTGCGATTTTCGATTCGCGCTCGAAAGCCGACGAGTTCGCATCCAAGCTCCAATGAGCACGCCAGGCCTGCTCGGGATCGTGGCCTGGGCCGCCTTCCCGCTCGTTGGCGCGATCCTCGGCTTCTGCGTGGCGAGGATCGCGGCGCGGATCGCAGCAGAGCCCCGGCCGGACCGCATTTCGCGAATCACCAGCGCCATCCTCGAAACCACTCCTCTGTCCATCCTGGCGAGGGTTCCCTCCCCCGCGGATCTGCAGGGTATCGCGCGCGGGTTGCTGCACGGGCTCGTGTCCGGCCCCGAGTTCCTCCGCGCGTTCCGGGAAGCCGTGTCAGGAGGAGTGGCGTCGGTATCCTCGTGGAAAGTGAAAGACTTCATCAACCGCACGGGGCTGTCGCGCTTCGTCTCGGAGAATGTGCTCGGTCGTCTGGCGGAGGAAGAAAGCCGGCGGCTCCTGGCGCGATCCATCGGATCGGTTGTGAGTCAGCTTCCGCCCCCGGCGCCGGGCGGCCCTCCTGCCGGAGGATTCTCCGCCGCCCTGGCCCCGCTGGTGCCTGCCGTCGTGGACCGGCTCATTGAGGGGCTGACGTCGCCCGAAACGCGCGAGCTGCTGGCAGCGCGCGGCCGCGAGCTCCTTCCGAAGATCCTGGAAAAACTGAACGTTCTTCAAAGGTTCCTCCTCAGCGCGGGTCAGTTCGACCGACGAATCGACGAGAAGATGCCGGAGATCGTGGATGAGACCATCGCCGCCGTCGAGCAGATCGTCCGGGATCCGTCTCAGCAGGCGCTGTTCCTGCAAAAGCTCCTGCAGGGCGTGCGGGACTGGCGAAGCTCTCCGTCCACGAGCGCCGAGGTCGGGCCGGCGATCGCCGGGCTTGTAGAACAGGCGCTGTCGCGCCTGGCAGATCCCCGTCTGCGCGGGGATGCGCCGATGCTCCTCGAAGCTCTTCTCGGGGGAGGAGACCAGATCCTGGGGGCGGTCCTGAGGCTCCGCTTCGGAGTACGGGACACAGAGCTGGCGGATGGGCTGGCGAATGCGGCCCTTTCGTGGCTGTCGCTGCCAGCAAACCAGGACGCGCTCTCCGCCCGGCTGGCGGACGCCGGCGCGCGGTTCATTGCCGCCCATGCGAACACGGCGCTTGGCGCGTTCCTGAAGATCACGCCGGAGCGCAAGGCGCGGCTGGATTCCTTCGTCGAGCACCGCCTCCGGGACGCGCGCCGTTCCTGGTCCGGGACTCTGGCGCGCCGCGCAGGACTGATCGGGGCCACGGCCGGCGCCGCAATCGGCATCGGCATCGGGGTCGTCGAGGCGCTCCTCGGTCTTCTCCGCTCGCCGCTGCCATGACGCAGCGGAGCGGGGTCTTCCTCAAGATTGACCGGGAGGGTTTTTTCCCATAGACTGGGGAATCTCTATGTCGTCAATGTCCGTGCTGGTCGTCGAGAACGATTCCGAGGAGTTCTCCCGGATTCGCGAATCCCTGCGCAACGAAGGCTTCATTCTCAGCAACGCGAACGGCGCCGCGGAAGCGCTGGAGCAGCTGGCCGCGCGCGAGTTCGAGATCGTCCTCCTCTCCATGGACATCGCGGAGAAGGAACTTGCCGGTCTCGTCTCCGCCATGCGGGAGGTCCGCCGCGACATGCCGCTGCAGGTGATCCGTCTGGCGCGCGTTCGCGCCCCCGGTGATGCCCACGGCTCGATCGAATCCGGGGCGGATGACTTCATGAAAAAGCCCTTCGACGTGCTGGAGCTGCAGGCGCGGACGCGCGCGGCGGAGATCCGGTGGCAGAGGCAGGCGACGCTTCTCAAGGAACGGGAGTTCTACCGGATCGCGGTGGCGGAGGAAGAGCGGCTTTCGTCGCTCGTTCTCGATCAGAACCAGAGCCTCAAGGACGCCTATGAGAAGATCCGCCGGCTGAACGACGAGCTGGAAAAGGCGAACAAGGAGCTGGAGCAGATCGCCGCGTACGACAGCCTTTCCGGACTGCTGAACCGCCGCAGCCTTTTCACGCGCATCTCCATCGAGATCGAGCGCAGCATCCGCCTTGAGGTGCCGCTCACCGGCCTGATGATCGACCTGGACCGGTTCAAGGTCATCAACGACAGCTACGGGCATCAGTGCGGTGACATGGTGATCCGGGAGATCGGCGCCCGGCTTCTCGGGGGCCTGCGGAAGTACGACTACGCGGGGCGCTACGGCGGTGAGGAGTTTTTCATCGTCCTGTCGAACTCGACGGAGGAGCAGGCGCTGGGGATCGCGGAGCGCTTCCGCCACGACATGGAAGACGCTTCGCTTTCCTGCAACGGTGAAGACTTCACGCTCACGGTGTCCGTGGGAGCTGCGCGCTATCGCCCGGGAGAGAGCCAGGAGGCCTGGATCGAGAGGGCCGACCGGGCAATGTACCAGGCCAAGCAGGCGGGGCGCAACCGCATCGCTGTGGGCTGAGCGCCCCCTTCCGAGCTACGGCCGGGACGGCGATGATGGCTCCGGCGCCTGGGGCGCAGCGGAGGCCGCTGCCGGGGCGGTCGCGCCGTCCGGGGTCCGCACCGGCGCCGCGTTCAGGCGGGCCGTCAGCCAGTTGCCAATTGCAATCAGCCGGTTGGAGAGCGATTCCTCCCTGCTGCGCCTGTCTCCCAGCGGAAACGACGTGGAAATGCAGGACACCCCGTAGAACACAACGTCCGTCCCGCTGGGAATCAGGATCACCTCGCTTACGAGGTTGCGAGGCTGGATCACCGGCAGGAACAGAAACGAGATAGTGCTGAGATTCTCGATCCTCACGACGAGGTGATCGTCGAGCCGCGTGAAGCTCTCCTCGTAGGTGTTCTTTCCGAAGGACCCATCCTCCTGGAGCGTGAAAAGAACGTCGTTGGCCGGGATATCGACAAACACCGGGTCGTCGATCCTGTCCTTTTTCGACGCCGGATCCACCGCATAGGACTGGGAGAACAACGGGTGTGTCGATTTGCGGGTGACGGAGTAGTACGGAATTCCCTTCATTGTGCTCACCGCGTGAAGGGAATTGTACAGCGCGAGCCAGCCCTCCGGGCTGTCCATGCCCTGGGGAAGGTTGGACACCACGCGCATGATCTCCACGCCCAGCGAAGGCTTGCGCGCCTTCAATCGGGCGGCGATCACGTCCCTGCTGGCAACGGAAGGCGCAAGAGACAGTCCACCATCAGGCGCGATGCTCGATGACAGCGTCTCTCCAGCGCGCAGCTTCTCCAGCGCGTCCGGCGTGACATAGCGCAGGAGACGATCTTCCGCGCCGACCGGCACGAGCAGAATCAGCATCTGGATTGCTAGCAGGACAAGTCTCATGGTATTGTGAAACTACACTATGGGGTCTGATCAGGCAAGCGCGCGGGAGGGCCGGGGCGCGTCCGTCGTCGCAATGACGGGGGGAGGAACAGCGGGGCACGTGTTTCCCGGCGTTGCGGTTGCGGAGCAGCTCGATTGCCGGGTCTTCTGGATCGGCTCGACGACCGGTGTGGAGGGCAGGATCGTCCGGGAGGCGGGAATCGAGTTCCATGGAATCCCGGCCGGCAAATTGAGGCGCTACCTGTCTCTGCGCAACCTCACCGATGTGGCGCGCGTGATCGGCGGAGTCTTCGCATCCCTGGGAATCCTCCTGAAGGAAAAGCCCGCCCTCCTGTTTTCCAAGGGCGGATTCGTCAGCGTGCCGCCGGTTGTCGCCGCGCGGATCTGCGGGATCCCGTCGTTCACGCACGAGTCTGACTTCGATCCGGGCCTTGCCACCAGGATCAACCTGCGCTTCGCTGAAAAGGTGTTCGTGTCTTTCCCCGATACCGTGGACTTCTTCCCGCCGCGCTACCGGGGCAAGGTCGTCGTCAGCGGCAACCCGGTGCGCTCGGCGCTCCTGCGCGGTGATGCCGGCCGCGGACGAAAGGCGGTGGGCTGCGAGCCGGGGACGCCGCTTCTGCTCGTCATGGGAGGCAGTCTCGGCTCCTCGTTCATCAATGCACTCGTCGGGGCGGCGCTTCCCACGCTGTGCACGCGTTTTTTTGTGGTCCACCAGATGGGAGAGAAAGAGTTTCAGCCTTCCCGGACACCGCGGCACTACACGACGCCCTTTCTCACGGACTCCCTCCCCGACATCCTCGCCGCGTCGGACCTCGTGGTCTGCAGATCCGGAGCGAACACACTCGCGGAGCTCGCCGCGCTCGGGAAGGCCTCAGTTCTGATTCCGTTTGAGTCCGGCAGCCGCGGGGACCAGATCAGAAACGCGGAGCTCTTCCATTCCCGGGGCGCGGCGGTCGTTCTCCGGGAAAAGGAGGCCACCCCCGCGGCGTTCCTGTCCGCCGTCAATGCCCTCTTTGACGATCCTTCACTGCGAGCCAGGCTTGCCGACGGCGCCCGGTCCCTGGCGGGAGGAACGCCGGCCCGTGAGATCGCCCGCATGATCCGCGAGAGGATCGCCTGATGTTCGAGAACATCATCGGGCAGGAATCGACCCTCACGGCGCTCCGGTCAGAGCTGGCGCAGGGCTCGTTCCCCCGGTCAGTCCTCTTTTTCGGGCCCGCGTACAGCGGGAAGCTCTCCACCGCCCTGGAAGCGGCGCGCGTGCTCACCTGCCGGGAGGGAAAGGCCGACTGGGCGTGCGAATGCTCGTCCTGCCGGAGCCAGAAGGAGCTTCTTCACCCGTACACGCTCCTCCTGGGGTCGCGATACTGGGACGTGGAGATTGCCTCCGCGGCGGACTCCCTTTTGAGGAACGAAAAGCCCCCGACGCAGTATCTTTTCCTCCGCGCGGTCCGCAAGCTCACCCGCCGCTTCGATCCAGCGATCTGGGAGGCGGAGGACAGCAGGATGAGGGCCGCCCAGGAGAAGGTTGCGAGCATCGAGGAGATGCTCCTGGATGTGACACCGGGACGTGAGCTTGGGCCGAAGAAGCAGCTCGCGTCGACGCTGGAAAGCATCATCACGGCCTGCGTCCAGCTTGCATCCCTGGCTCGGGGGGAGACAATCTCCATCGGCCAGGTCCGAAAGCTTTCCTCATGGGCGCACGTCACCGCCGGCGGTTCGCGGAAGGTGGCAATCCTCGAAAACGCGGAGCGGATGCAGGAATCCGCCCGCAATGCGCTGTTGAAGCTCCTCGAGGAGCCTCCGGCGGGGGTGCACCTGATCCTCCTGTCCACGCGCCGAGCCGCCATCATTCCGACCGTCCTGTCCCGTCTGCGGCCGTACCCGTTCGAGCAGCGGCCGCGGGAGCAGGAGGCGGCCGTGCTGACGCGAATCTTCCGCTCGGAGGGCGGACAGTTCGAAAGCCTCCGCGCTTTCTTCCTCGCCTGGAAGGAGATCAATCCGGAAAGACTGTCGGCGCTTTCCCGAAGATTCATGGAGGCCGTGCTCGATCCCGAGGGCAACGGCGGCGACATCCTGGGCGAGCTGGCGGAGCTGCTTCCGTCCGAGCGCCGCGGGGGCAGGGACCGGGGCCAGAAGGAGGCGGTCATCTCCTTCCTGGAAGAGCTCACGTTCCGGTTCCAGGATCTCCTTCGCGGTGCCGCCGTTCCCCGCGACGTTCTGGAGGGGTGGGGGGCCGGCGTGCGTGAAGGCATGATGCGGGTCGATG
>DATKLM010000025.1:0-37177 GCA_035542415.1 Spirochaetia bacterium | reverse complement strand
CATAAGGAGTCCCACGGGGACCCCGTTCTCCTTGAAGGGGAAGAGAAGCCGGGGCTCGAAGGAGGAGACCAGGAGAGGGCCGGGCTGTCTGCGGCGCCGCAGGCGCCCGAGAATGGGCGCGCAGTCCGACGGTCTCAGGGTGTCCGCTTTCAGCTCCAGGTTGAGGAACGCTCCTGCCGGCAGAGAGTCCAGCATGGCATCAAGGCTCAGCGCGCGGCCGGCCGTGGACGGGTCCGGCGGATCATGCATGATGACGTACTCCTCCGCGGAAGTCTTCTGCAGGTCGCACTCGATTCCGTCCGCGCCGGTTTCCAGCGCCGCGGAGAATGCTGCCAGCGAGTTTTCCGGATGCCGAGAGTGGAGGCCTCTGTGGCCGAGGATGAGGGGCCGGGGGTGACTCATACGTGAGGTCAATGTGCCACGGATGATGTTTCATTGACAGCGCCCTCGGCCCGCCGCTAGAATCGAAACAGTCAGGGGAGGTGCCGGATGAAAGTCCAGAGACTGAGCCTGGGAACAAAGCTCGGCTTCGGCGTCTGCGATCTCGGCGGGAATCTTTTCTTCACGATGATGGGATTCTTTCTCCTCAACTTCATGACCGACGTGGCGAAGCTCGGCGCCGGCCTCGCCGGCACGGCAATGCTCGTCGGGAAGATCTGCGACGCGATCACCGATCCGACCGTCGGGTACCTCTCCGACCGCACGAGGAGCCGCTGGGGTCGGAGGCGGCCGTGGATGTTCTGGGGCGCGATTTTTCTGTTCTTCACGATGATCCTGCAGTACACGAACCCTCACATCGAGAGCCAGATCTGGCTCTTCATCTACATGGCCCTGGCATACTGCCTTCTCACCACGGCGTTCACCATGGTGAATATCCCGTACGGGTCTCTCACGCCCGAGCTGACCGCGGACTTCGACGAGCGGACCACGCTGAACGCGTTCCGCATGAGCTTCGCCGTCGTGGGCACGTTCATCGCCGCCGGCACCGTTCTGCAGATTGCCGGCGCGTTCCCGAGCCGGGACATCGGATGGACCGCCGTGGCGGGAATCATGGGCGCGATCATGCTCGTGACGGCGCTCATCACCGTTTTCACTGTGAAGGAGCCGGCGCAGGCGGCGAGCGAAGCCTCGGGGCAGGAAGGCTTCCTGAGGACCTACACCGCCGCGTTCGGAAACCGCCCGTTCGTCCTTGCTTTGAGCGCCTTCGCGCTTCATATCGCCGGCACGGCTGTGATCCAGGGCGCGCTGATCTACTATTTCAAGTACATCTACGGCGGGGCCGCTTCCTTCGAGCTGGCGCTGGTGTGCCTCCTCCTGCCGGTCTTGATCTTCATTCCGTTCTGGACGTTCGTCTCGAAGCGAATCGGAAAAAAGTGGTGCTACAACATCGGCATGGCGCTCGTGGCCGCGGCAGTCATCGTCATATTCCTGTTTGCCCGTCAGGCAGGGCCGGTTTTCTTCTACATTGTCATGGCAATTGCCGGGATCGGATTCTCCACCCACTATGTCATGCCGTGGTCCATGGTCCCGGATGCCGTGGAGCTCGACTACGCGAACAACGGCGTGAGGCGCGAGGGGGCTTTCTACGGCATCTGGAACTTCATGAACAAGGTCGGAGTCGCCGTTGCCAACGGGGTCACCGGCTGGGTCCTGGCCGGTTTCGGGTACGTCGCCAACGCCCCCCAGACCGAAACGGCGAAGGTCGGCATCCAGCTCCTTGTCGGGCCCGTGGCGGCCGTGTTCTACGTGGCAGGGATCATCGTTCTCTCGTTCTATCCCATCACGAAGAAGTATTATGAAACCGTGATTATTCCAAAGGCCGCTGCCTGGGACAAGAAAAACGCATGATCATCCGCGCATGAGGACTCTGCTCGTCCTGGTGATCCTTCTTCTCCCCGCGGCCGCGCTGGCCGGGCTGTCCCTGGAGGAAGACCCCGGGCGGGCTCGGATCCTTTTCAGCGAGAAGAAGTACGCCGATGCCGCGGCGATATTGGAGCGGATCCAGCGCCGGGGGAACCCCGCGCCCGCTGACCTCATCCTCCTGGGAATGTGCTACACCGAGCTGGGCGACCTGGACAGGGCGAGCTCCACTCTGGATGCCGCGGCCATGATCTCGCCGCGGAGCGTGGCACTGCTGAATGCGCGCGGGAATCTGGCGTTTGCCAGGAAGCGCTTCCCCGATGCCGTGGAGCTGTTTCGGGAAGCCCGTCGCATCGACCCCAATGACAGGAACGCGGCTACCGGTCTGGTTGCGTCCCTCGCCAATGCCGGCGTTGAGCTCTTCGGGAAGGGCAAAGTCCCCGAGGCTCGGGCGAGCTTCGAGGAGGCAATCCAGCTCGACTCCCGGTCGGTACCCGCGCTGCGTAACCTCGCGCTCCTGGAGCTGGATGGCGGGGACGTCTCCCGCGCAGCAGGCCTGCTGGAGCAGGCCCTTGCCGTCTCTCCGTCCGACATCGAGCTGCTCAAGCTCCTTTTTCTCGTTCGGAACAAGCAGGGCGATGCGAATGCGATGCTGCCGATCCTGGAGCGGCTCATCGTCCTTCAGCCCGCAGACCCCGAGCCCTACGCCGCGCGCGGAAGGCTTCTCGAGCAGCAGGGGAAGACGGCGGATGCCGCGGAGATGTTCCAGCAGGCCGTCCAGAAGGGAAGCCAGGATCCGCTGCCGTACCTTCGTGTGGGAACGGCGCGGCGGGACCGGTATGTCCTCCATGACGCCGTGGGCAAGTCGGTCCAGCTCATCTCGGCTCTGCAGATCCAGGCCTCCCAGGCGGTCTCCCGAGCGCGCAAGTCGGAAGACCTGCAGGGCGCGAAGCTGATCACAACGAAGATTGAGGACGTGAAACTGACGCTGGGTTCCTCGCTCACACTGCTTCGGGAAATAGACGGCGACACGACGTTTGAGCAGGATCTTTCCCGCATGCAGTCCTGGTATCCCGGCAGCGTCGACCTCCTGGCCGCCCTCGGCCGGCTGTACCGGGAGAAGGAGCGCTGGGCGGATTCTCTTGCAGCATGGCAGCGGATCCTGCAGGACCATGCCCTGGACGGAGAGGCCCAGGCAGGGGCGGGCTTCGCACTGGAAAAGCTCGGCAACAGGGATGCCGCGATCATGGCGTACCGCAGGGCGCTGGACCTCGACCCTGGGTCTCGCAATCTCTACGACGCCCTGGAGCGCCTCTACGCCGGTCGGGAATCGGAGCTTCTGCAGATTCTCCTGGATACGAGCTACCGCGAGACCCGCAACGCCCTGCTGTTCCGCGAGATCGCGAAGCTGGAAGACCAGCTCGGATTGAAGGCAGATGCTGAGACGCACCGGGACAGGGCGGCCCAGGTTGAAGCAGGAAAATAGCGGGAAAGAAATAGTTTACTTTATTGCTCAGGATTAATAATTTTGTCCGCATGAAACAGGGCGGCCGGGTCGGCGTCGAACGTCGAACGGCCCTGATCAGGAAGACTCTCCGCGTCCTTTCCTTCCTCGTTTTCCTGGTCGCCCTTGCTGCGCCCGCGATCGCGCAGGTCTCAGCCCCGGCGTTCGTGAACGTTGGACCGGGGTCGAATCAGCTCTACTGGATCAACCCGAACCAGTTCCAGGCAAACTGGGGACCGTCGAACTTCGGCGCATCGCCGACCACCGCCGATCACTACGCCTACGGAATCAACCAGGACCCCGCGGGACCGGGGGCGTTGACGACCGGTCCGTCGGCCGTTTCTCCACCAACCTCCGTGACCATTTCGCCGCTGCCGGCGGGCACGCTGGCCAGCGGCCAGACCTACTACTTCTGGGTCCAGGCGATCAACCCCGCCGTGGGTCAGTCCCCCGCGGTCCGATCCAGCCCCTTTGTTGCGGATTTCGGTCCCGCGGCTTCGATCAGCTCGTCGGCCAGCCCCATCAGCACAAAGGCGACGTTCACGCTCTCCTGGTCAGCCACGCCGGTGGCGGGAATCGCCATCGACCACTATGACGTTTCGTATCGGATCAATGGCGGTCCCCTGCGGCCGTGGCTGTCGCGCACGTCGCTCACGTCGGCGAGCTTCACCGGAAGCAACGGCGCGGCCTACTCATTCCAGGTCACGGCCACGGACATCGCCGGCGCCACAGGCGCAGCTTCGAACCCGGTTTCCGTCACGGTCAACGTCCTTGGTGCGACGCTGTCGTTGACCACGACACCGTCGAGCCTGAGCTTCGGCGGGACCGACACGCTGGAGACCCTCAGCCTGGACATCGGCGCACGCAGCGGCTCCGTGAACGTCACGAGCATCATGGAAAGCCGCGTGTACTCCTCCTGGCCCCGGGAGGACGGCGGGTGGGAGAGCCTGCCCCTGAGCCTCCCCAGCGGCACGGATCAGACCATCAACCGGTCGGTCATGCTGTCCGTCCTCCAGCGGAGCAAGGCGCTGGGCGGAGGGCAGAGCGGGAGCTTCGACCTGATCCTCACCGTCCGCGGCAAGGATGCACAGCAGAACGACGTGCAGAGCTCCGTCACCATCCCGTCCGCGGTGCTCAGCGCTCCGCCGTCCACGCTGACGCTGAACGGCGTTTCCGTCGAAGTGCCTGCCTCGCCGTACAACCTCGGGGACACCGTCAAGAACGCGCGGGTGCACATCACTGCATCCGGCACGGGCACCGTCATCGGCCAGGTCCTGGTGGACGGCTCCACATCCTGGTCGGGGACACCCGCGTTCTCGGTGAACGTCACGGGGAACACGGTTTTCGACGTCCTGGGGAACCTGCCGACCTCGGTTGCCGGCAGCCACACCGTCACCGTGCAGGTCTCCTCCCCATCCGTGATGAGCGGCCAGACGATCTACTCGGTGAGCTCGAATCCCCCGGCGTTCCCGCCGTCCTCTCTCGACCTGATCAAGGGAGTGGCCCAGCTCACCGGGCTCACGGGCACAGCGTCTGCCGTCTCGGGCGCCGGGTACACGGACTACACGTTCACGGGAAGCGCCAAGCTCACGCTCCTGAGCCTGGCCAACCTGGACGTTCCCGGCTTCACCGTGACCAGCCTCGTCGTGCGCATGTTCGACAACCTGGACCCGCCGCAGATCATCGGCGGATCGGCGCAGATCGACGCCGGCAGCGGAACCATCACGGACTTCGGCGGCCTTTTGAAGATCAAGAAGGTCTCCTTCGACTTCGGGAAGTCCTCCGGTCATCTCAACGTGGACGCCGCGGTCGTCGTTCCCTCCGAGTCGCAGGAGCTTTTCACGGCGAAGGACATGGTGCTGGATGCCTCCGGGATCTCCGACATCCACATCTCCCTGGACCAGGCCCACGCGCTTTCCTTCACGCTGTTCGGGATGACGTTCTCCATCCACGACGTGAACGGCGGGTCGACGGACGACACCAAGGCCATCGCCTTCGGCAAGGCGGACGGCGGCAAGGGGTACTACATCGGGATCTCCGGCGGCATCAGCATGGATGAGAAGCAGGGAGTCAACACCAGCTCGAAGGACCTCGTCAGCTTCTCCAACAAGGACCTCCGCTTCTACACCGACGGCAGCATCGACGGCACCATCAAGCTCTCCCAGCCCTTCGAGCTGATCCCGAAGAGCCTGTTCTTCGACACCGTCGGGATCACCGCGGAATCCAACAAGCTCGGCATGTCCCTGTCGGGAACGCTCAAGAACCTGCCCGCCCCGCTCGACAAGACCGGGGACATCCCCGTCTCCTTCAAGATCGATTCAACGGGGAACGGCTCCCTGAGCGTGGCGGCCATCAACAAGCTCAAGAGCGGGCACACGCTCCCCGACAAGAGCGACTCCACGGCGTGGGATTTCGGACTGGCGCTGCTGAACCTGACGTACCTCTCCCTGGACCTATCCATGACGAACGGGACGCTGGACCTCGACCACAGCCAGGTCTCTCTTGCCGCGGACGTGTACCTCAAGCTGTCCCAGCAGGGAGGGGGGAGCCCCAGCGACGACAATCGGCGCATCAGCTTCGGGGACCTGGACAACGGCGGGAAGCTGCAGAACGGGATCATCTTCGACTTCTCCGGCAACATTACCTGGTCGGTGCCAGCCCACACCGAGATCCTCAAGGACAAGAAGCTCTCTCTCGGACCGGTGGACCTCGCCTTCGACAGCGTGTCCATCGACGCCAATCCCTTTGGCCTCGTGATCACCGGATCGATCGGCGTCAGCCTCGAAGGGATCTCCGGCGGCATCAACTTCGCCAACCTCAAGGTGGGCCTCGACGGAACCATCTCCGACATCGGGACCGCCGTGTCCCAGGGCGGCGGCGGGAAGCTCTCCGTCCTGGACGCGGTGTCCATCGAGGTGGATTCGGTCGGATGGAGCAACACGCCGACCTCCATCTCCCTGGATGAGAACACGAGCACCGGGTCCGGGGAGAACATGACCCCGAACAAGAGCGCCGGCACGATCAACGTCCAGAGCTACTTCTCCATGAAAGGGGCGAGCATCACGCTCGGCTCGGGCTCCGACTCGATCATGAGCGGTGGGTTCGACGAGCTCACCGTGTACACGCTGACGCCCAAGGACGGGGGCGGCACCGGCTTCGTCGTGCGGAACGCGAAACTCTCCGTGTCGGATGCGCTGGATGTCTCGGCGGACATGGAATACTCACCGTCACCAGTATCGTTCCAGTTCGCCGGATCCATCGACCTTCCCAGCGCCGGGATCAACGCTGCTGCCGTCGGGAAGGTCGGGACGCTGAACGGAAAGCCGTCGTTCGGACTCTTCGTCATCGCGGAGCTTGGTCCGGGCGTTCCCATCGGTCCGGGCGTTTTCCTGGACGAGCTGGGCGGCGGATTCTTCGTCAACCCCAGCGATGACGACATCGCGCTGGTGCGCAAGATCGCCAACTTCAAGCGTCCCGAGCTCAGCGACCAGATCGCCGCCCGGCGGCCGGGCGGGTCAGCGAACAGCCAGTCCTTCGCCCTCATGGTGCTTGCCGGGCTTTCCGTGGCGGAAAAGGACCTCATCAGCGGCCGGGCCATGGTCACGATCACCTCCAGCTACTTCAACCTCGATGCGGAGGTGAAGATCCTGGACGGGATCGCGGACGGGAAGGTGTATCTCGCCGTCTCCTGGAACCCCGCGTACGCGGAAGGCAAGATCACGGCGGAAATGGGCTTCCCGTCTCCGGACGACGCCATCGTGAGCGGGACCGGAGACCTGGACTTCTACTTCTACCCCGGCGTCTGGGGAATCGACGGCAACATGCAGGTCAAGGTGATCGGCATCAACATCGCCCAGGGCGAGCTCTTCGTGGGCACGCCGGGGTTCATGGTGAACGCAACCGTGGGAGCCGGCATCGACCTGGGGATTGTTTCCGGGTCCGTGTCCCTAGAGGGGATGTTCTGGTTCTACGAGCCGAACTCCACGCTGGGCGCGTACGCGAAAGTTGACCTGAAGGGCAGCTTCCTGGCAGGCCTGTTCTCCGCGGAGGCCGGCCTGGAGGGATGCCTCATCGTTTCTCCGAACTTCCTGGTCTACGCCGTCGGGTCCCTGTCTGTCGACGTCCTGGGCGTCACCGTGTTCGACGGAAGCCTGTGGTTCGCCGTCAACGGGAACGGCCTTGACGGCGGGACGGGCAGGAACTCCCAGTACGACGCGCTGATCCAGCAGGCCAAGGACATGGCCAACTCCCTCAAGGCTGCCAAGGACGCGCTCAACGCGAGCCTGGAGGCTGCCAAGCTCCAGCTCGCCCAGCTCACCGACGAGCAGGCCGCGCTTGCCGGCCTGGTCCTGACGGAGCAGCAGAAGGCGGTGTTCGGCAACCTGCCCGTTGACGTGGCTTTCGACCAGTACGAGTCATCCAACTGGGGCGGCATGCCGGAGCCGTTTGTCACCATCCACGGCGTGCTGTTCGGGCCGCAGGCCAAGGCGCTCGTGCAGGCGCGTTCCCAGCTCCTGCAGACCAAGTCCCAGCTGGACGGCCTCCTCGCGGACCTCGAGACGCTCCGCAAGGACGTGTCCAAGCGCCTGGCGGACTACCAGGACATCCTCGTGGAGCCGCTGCCGAGCATCAAGGACATCGGCACGCTGGGAAACCCGTTCCAGGGGATGCTGCAGAAAACAGTGACCGTGGGCGGGAAGACAAAGACCGTGAAGGCGGGCTTCGCGCTGGATCCGGGGAAGGCAGACTCGCAGAAGACCACCCTTTCCACGACCCGGGAGAACTTCGCCCAGTACCAGGAGGCGTTCATTGAGGCGGCGGGCGCCATTGACGCGCGCCTGCAGGCGCTGGACGAGATCCTGTTCCAGGGAACCGCGAACCTGACCGCGCTCAACCAGCGTTTTGCCGAAATCCATTCCGAGCTGAGCAAGTTCACGGACGACTTTGTGCAGTTCCAGGGACAGAGCATCGCGTATGCCACGGGCGGCCAGCAGACTGTTGAGGGACTGGAATCCAGCGTGCAGGGCGCGCTGGATTCCAAGGCGAACGCTCTGGGGACCGGGGACCTGACCAACTGGAACAACAAGAGGATCCAGCTCATCCAGCAGCTCGTGCAGGCCGGCGATCCCAAGGCCGCGCCGTACGCCCCGGACACCAGCGTGTCGCAGAAGGCGCTCTTCGACGTGACCGGCTACGAGCTGTGGTTCCACATGCCGGATGCCGGCTTTGCAGCCTCCGTCGACGCCTCCCAGAAGAGCATGCCGGACCTCATCAAGTCCTTCTCCAAGTCTTCCGCGACGCTTCTCAAGAACTGGGGTAACTCGACAGATCTCACCGACCAGGTCTTCCAGCGAAAGGCGGACCTGTACGGCGTGCTGTACGAGATCTACGACCAGCTCGCGTATTACGGCTCGGGCAACATTGGGGTTGCATCTGACGGAAATGCGGCAGGGTTCAAGGGAATCTCGTCCCTTGGGCTGTCCTTCCGCGCGAGCGCCGTGTCGAAGGCAGTGAATGGAAAGGCGAGACCGTTCCCCCAGGGCGTGCTGCCAACGGCACCGACGTTCGGGACGAACAGGCCGCTGGCAAACCCGGGGCCGATCCAGAAGAACATGATCAACCCGGGGCCGATCAACAAGGGCGGCGTGAACCCGGGACCGATCCAGAAGAACACGGTCAGCCCAGGACCCATTTCAAAAGGTCCCGGGCTCGCTGACCCGGTGGGAATGGAATTCGTCGACCTGCCTTCAATCGGCGCGGGTTTCAGCCTCTCCACGTCCAGCGTCCAGCTCAAGGAAGTGCCGCAGGGCATGCCCTCCAAAGGCGCGTTCGACAGGTCCGTGATCAGCGTGCCGCTGACCATCCCGAAGCCGGTTGCCTGGGTTCCGGTGACAACGTACTTCAG
This sequence comes from Spirochaetia bacterium, assembly GCA_035542415.1. Classification (GTDB taxonomy): domain Bacteria; phylum Spirochaetota; class Spirochaetia; order SZUA-6; family Fen-1364; genus Fen-1364. Next base: position 27,908 of record DATKLM010000025.1, on the reverse strand, counting down.
CGCAAAGCGCTCCGAGATTGCCCCGTACCTCGTGATTCCGACAGTCTCTGTGATGACCGGCACCGCGTCCAGCTCCAGCGAGCTGGAGGCGCTGCTGCATGCAACGTTCAACGCGACCCACCCCGTGGGCGTGGTGGAGTACGAATACCGCATCGAGCCGATCTCCACCGGAGCCGGTGCCGGTGCCGACAGTCTCTATTCGAGCTTCTTCCACGTCGCTGCCAGGAGCGCACTCCCCACCGGGATCGTCAACAAGTCCTTCACCCCGAAAGTCTCGGTTTCCCTGGCGCCTGTCTCGTCGTCTCTCTTCAAGAGCTCGCCGTCCGCCTCGATGAGCGGAAAGCAGGTCTCGATTTCGACGGCCCTGGGAAGCAAGGGTGGAGGCGCCCAGGCCGTGATGCCGCTCGGCTCGCTGAAAGCCTTGATCCTGAGCACCACACCGTGGCTCTCGGTGGGGGGCGGCAAGGACCTCAACTTCCTCTTCATTCCGCAGACCCAGGATCCGGGAACGTACGCGCTGTTCATCAAGGTCCGAGGCGCCGGCGGGAAGACCATCATCCGCCAGGGCCGGTTCAAGGTTGCCTACGCCGCCCCGGGACAGAAGATCCCCGTCTCCAGCGGCATGGACATCTCCGACAACACGCCCCCTACAACTCCGGTGGTCACGCTGAGCGGCGCGGCCACGTCGGACAAACAGACGCTGTATGCGAAGTGGAGCGCGGATGACCAGTATTCCGGCATCCAGGGATACCAGTACGCGGTGGAGGAGTACACCGACCAGACGGCGAAGCTGGGGACCGGGGCCGTTGCCGGCTCACCGCAGGGTTCTCCCGGGGACAAGGGGAAGATGACCAACGTGGTGCTTTCCAAGGAGCCGACCACGACCACCACCGCGCAGTACTTCCAGTCCGGCCCGTTCGTCTCAGCCCAGGAAGCCGCGTCCCACAAGTGGGTGGATGCCCAGGGCAGGACTGAGGCGAACATCCGCGGGCTCTCCCTGGAGCAGGGCAAGCGCTACGTGGTGTGGGTGATGGCAACGAACGGGGTTGGCCGCGCAAGCATCGGCAGGTCCGACCCGATCATCGTGGACGCCATTCCGCCCGTGGCCCCGCAGATCACCGCGTTTCAGCAGACCTCTGCTGACGGCCACGCGAACTCCCTGACATTCACGTTCACGCCCGGCAGCGACGACGTGAGCGGGATCAGCGGGCACCAGTTCGCCGTGGGTACCTCCGACAAGGACCAGAAGATCTGGCCGTGGACAACCGCGCAGGGAACCTCGGCAACCATCGTGAACCTCCCGCTCTCCAAGGGACAACAGGTCACCCTGCAGGTGCAGGCCGTGAGCGGCGCCGGGCTTACGTCCACGGCCACGAAGAGCTTCACGATCACGTATCCCGGCACCAAACCGCCGGTGCCGCCGACCGTCCTGACCGATCCGCAGAACTTCACTTCCACCACGACCCAGCTCACCATGACGTGGTCCCCTGCGTCGGATCCGGATTCCGGGATCGTGGCCTATGACTACGCCGTGGGAACGTCTCCCGGGGCGGCAGACGTCCTGGCGTGGACCCCGGGTGCCGCGGTCTTCACGCCCTACGTCCTGGGCCAGGGCCCGCAGGCACCCCAAGGCAGCCAGACGATGAAGGCTGCGGCGTCTGTCAGCCTGAAGGACAAGGGAACCTACTATGCGCTCGTACGGGCCACCAACGGCGCCGGCATCACGTCCGTGGGCGCTTCTGCGGCAATCGTTGTGGATCTTTCGACACCCGACGTCACCCTCTCCGGGAAGACCGAAAGCCCGGGGACCGACAGGCTTGCCGTGGACATCACGGCAAAAGATCCGATCTCGGGCGTGGCAAAGTATCGGGCGAAGGTCTGGCAGATGAAGGGACCCGTCTCCCGGGCAGATGAACGCGAGGCAATTGCAGTCCCCGTCATGGGATGGTCATCCCAGGGGACATTCCAGGGAACCGTGCAGAGCAGGGGGATGCAGGTTGCCGTGCCGCAGCTGGGGCAGGCCTGGTACACCACGGACTGGCGGCCCATCACGAACGCCGCGCCGCCGACCAGCACAGATATCCAGGTGGTGATCACCGGCTTCCCGGCGCCCGGCCTGCAGATCGGCAGCTACTACCGCGTCACCGTGGAGGTGCAAAGCGGAGCCGGGGTCAGCGCGGAGAGCAATGCCATCGTCATCAAGGTTGTCGCTGCCCAGCCCAACTACCGCTTCGCCCCGAGATTCAATTTCAAGAAGTGAGACGAGGCACGAGAGAATGACCGCGAAAGCCCTGACGAAAGTCCTGGCGCCTGTCCTGCTCCTCTCCCTGCTCTCCCTCGGCGGGGGGGTCGGAGAAGGCCAGGCACGGCAGCCCCCGGCGTACGTCCTTTCAACCGGGGACAAGGTGGTCATCATCCTGGGGACCGTGCCCCGGACCCTGTCGGGATTCACCGTGGCGCGTAAAGGCCCTGGGGACAGCGGCTTCGTCCCGATCACCGACGCTCCCGTGCGGCCCGTGGATGACCCGTTCGTTGCGCGAGAAATGATGGGCGGCGATTTCGAGTGGATCTCGCGGCGGGTGGAGACCATCGATCCTGACGCCGCGTGGCGCAGGATCAGGACCCGGCCCGAGCTCGGGATCGTTCTCTCCTTCGTGAGCAACGGCCTGCGGATGGCGCTGGGAAGGACGTACTTCGATCTCGCCGTCACACCGGGGCAGACCTACACCTACCGGATCGTTCTCCTTGATTCCGTGGGCGCGGAGGCAGGGCGGATCGAGAAGCAGGTCACCGTGGCAGCTCCTCGAGAGCCCGATGCGCCGGTGAAAGTGTCCGCCGCGCTTGGACAGAGTGACGTGACGGTGAAGTGGAACTACCCGAAGTTCCAGGGCGGCGAGACCGACATCGCCGTCGGCTTCAACGTGCTTCGAAAGCTGCCCGGCCAGGATCCCGTCCTTCTCACACCGTCGCCCGTTCTCAGGATCGAGGGGATGCTCCAGTACATCGACCGTGAGCCGGTTGCCGACACCGCGGTAACGTACTCCGTGCAGACGGTCGACATCATTGGAACGCTGAGCGCGCCGGTAGAGGCGCCCGCCGTCACGTTCAAGGATGCGACGCCTCCCCTGGCTCCCCAGGGCGTCACCGCGGTGGACCGCAAGGACGGTGTGCTTCTCGTGTGGAAGATCTCTCCGGAGGCGAAAGCTGATCATTACGTGGTCTACAAGAGCGGGAGGGAGGACTCCGGCTACGAGCCGGTGAGCAGCGCGCCCATTCCGGTGTCCCAGCCCCGGTTCGTCGACGCGAAGCCGGTGCGCGGAGTGGTGTGGTACTACAAGGTCGCCGTGGTGGGAAAGAACGGCGTGGCAAGCGCGATGTCCGCGGCTGCTCCCATCATTCCCCAGAAGACCACGCCCCCCGGAGCGGTGCGGGGCCTGACGTTCACGATTGATCCGAAAAAGAGGACGGTGGCATTTACGTGGACTGCGGTGGACGAGCCTGACCTCAAGGGCTACATCATCTTCCGCGGCGACAGCAGGACCAGCCTCGTCCGGCTGACGCCCCGGCCCCTGCCGCCGTCACCCAGCCCTTCCTGGCAGGATGCCGGCTGGCAGAGCGAGGGCCTGCCCTCGGGGAAGACCCTCGTCTACGCCGTCGCAGCCGTTGACACTTCCTTCAACGAGGGGGCGCCGGCGTTCGTCGAGGTGGCAATCCCGGATACCGCCCCGCCGGCCGCGGCATTCTCTCTCTCCGCCCGGTCCACGCGCGAAGGCCGGGCCGCCCTGTCCTGGCAGCCCAGCCTCTCCCGCACCCTTTCGCTGCATCGCGTGCAGCGCAAGTCCGACGCCGGTTTCGCGACCGTGGTGGAGCTTCCGCGCCAGACCGTGACGTGGATCGATGCGACCGCGGAAAAGGGAAAGACCTACACATACCGCGTTATCGAGGTCAACAGCTCTGGTGTGGAAAGCGCGCCCTCGCCGCTTGCCACGCTCACCGTGACGTCGAGCATTCAGCCCGCGCGCCCATCCTCGGTTTCCGCCGCCCTCGGGCCGAAGGGCGTGACGCTCACGTGGGCCGCCCCGCCGTCCAGTGACACGCGCGGCTATCTCGTCTACCGGGCCCCCTACAAGGGCGCGCAGTTCATTCGCGTGACACCGGCGCCGATCACGGGCACGTCGTGGCTCGACGAAAAAGGCGGGAAAGACAACGTATACGGCCTGTCGATCGTCGACACCTCCGGCAACGAAAGCACGCGTACCACGGTGGCTGTGACTTCTCCCAAAGGAGCGGGTCAGTGAACGCGCGGCCGGTGAAGGCGATGGCTCTCCGAGCGGCGGTGGTGGCGGCCGCACTTGTTGCCGCACTGACGCCGCTCCGTTCCTGGAGCCAGGTCACGATTGTCCGCGAGCTTCCGCCGGCCGGCGACAACGAGGCGCAGGCGCAATGGGGTCCGCCGCTCCCTTCCGCTCAGGCGCCGGCGCCCGAGCGCGGCGCGCAGTTCGGGGGACGCGTGGCCGTGGGCGGCTCGGGAGGTCAAAACGACTCCGGGGCCCGGACGCTGGATGCGTTTCTGGAAACAAACCTCTCCCTTCTTGTGCCCTTCGGCGGAACCTCCAGCTTCACGCTGAGCGGGGACGCTGACCGCAGGCCCAGCCTCGAAGGGGTGGACCAATCGTACAAGGGACTGGCGAAGTTCACGTTCGATGCCTGGCAGGCCGAGGTGGGCGGCGGCTATCACCAGCAGGACAGAAACCTGGCCACCGGCTCCACGGGAGAGCAGATCGGGGACGCTCACGCCGCGGTAAACCTGGCCGTCATGCCGACGCTGCCGGTGAGCGCCTCGTATTCGTTCCAGCGCCTGACGCAGAACCAGACTGACTTCACCGGCGCGTTCGCAAAAATCACGGACGCTGCCACGCACCTCGCCTCCCTCAAGGCAGCGGGCACGGTGGGAACGATCGGCGTGGACACGGGAGCGAACTTCTCCGACACGACGGACTACTCCCAGAACATGGAAACGACGGCGTTCGGCGGGAACCTCGGCGTCACAGTTCCGATCGTTCCCGCCGTCAAGGTGTTCGCCACGTTCCTGCCGAAGTACAACTACGCCTCCTATGCGCAGACGGGCAACACCGTGGCGAACACGAGCCTGGAAAGCGACGCCGGTTTTCTCTTTCCGCTTTCCGAGCAGTTCTCCTTCAAGGTGGGCGCCGGCAGGATCGACCAGTGGTCCACACAGTCAGGGCCCTCCGCCTACACGGACCCCGCGACGCCAGCGTCCAGCATCACGTGGAAAGGGCTGACCGGTTTCGAGTGGAAGCAGGCGACTCTCCTGTCCGCCTCCGCAACGTACGGCTTCGGAAAGACCGTGTCCGGTCCCTTCGTGCACTCCCTCGATGCGCTTTTCGGCTACCACGGAGAGAAGGACAGCTTCGTGAAGGATGCCGCGGCCGGAGGGAGTGAAGTGCTGTCCCTGGACGATTCGGGGACGGCCGTGAACAGCCAGGCGTCGTGGAAGACCTCGGCCTCCATCGGAAGCCAGGACGCCCTGGCGGTCGCGGCAAGCTATACCGGGAGCGCGGATGGCATCTCCCAGGTCGCTCTGACCAACGCCGCGCATCTCGGCCTCACCCACCAGGTCATTCCCGAGTTCTCGTATGCCCTGAGCGGCGACCTCACCAACTCCCAGGGTCCCAACATCCAGCCGACGCTCCTGCAGAGCTACCAGGGCAAGGTGACCGTCGCTCCCCATTTCGGAGAGCGCGTCGTGACGTTCACGGCGGACGACATCCTTGGAATCGACGTTCTGTACAACCCGACGCTCATCGTTTCCAAGGCCGGTGCGGGGGTGGCAGTTCCGGTTGTCTCGATCCTCAGCGCTCGCTATCGCTTCGACTGGGAGTGGGACAGCGCAACGGCCCCGGGCGCCGGGCCGGACAGCAACTACAAGAATACCGCGGGGCTCACGCTGAGCGGCCAGCCGCTGCCGTTCTCATTCACCATGGAGTACGCCTTGTCCTTCGGGTTCCGCGGTCTTCGGCACGACGGAACCGCGTCCGTCAGCGCCGCCTTGTGGAAGGGATTTGTCATCACCGGCGGTCTCACGGTGAGCGAATACGACCCCGGGACCGGCCCCGTGTTCCCCTTCCTCGCCTCGATCACCGGCGCCTACAGCTTCTAAGGTTCTCCCGAGCTCATTCGGTTCCCCGGAGCCTCGTGCGGTAGCGCAGCGGCGGCTGGCCCTCGAGGGCCGCAAACGTCTTGGTGAAGTGGCTCTGGTCGAAGAAGCCGCAGTCCGAGGCGACGGAGGCGATACTGCGGCTCGTGTTGGCCAGAAGGTACTTCGCGTAGTCGATCCTGCAGCGCGCGATGTACGAGGAGAGGGACATTCCGCTCTCCCGGCGGAACAGGTGGAGCGCCCGGCTCACGCTGAGGCCCGCGGAGGCGGCGACCTCCGCGGCCGTCACCTTGGAGGTGAAGTTCTTCTGCACGTAGTCACGCATGCGCGTCATGTGCGCCCATGCCTTGCGTCCCATCTCTTCCGAGACGGTCGTCGTGAAGTTCTCCAGCACCTTCGTCACTTTCCAGAACAGGTCGTCGAATCCGCCGGCGGCGTTGATGTCGGTGAGGTAGGAATAGCGGGGCCCGAGGAGGCCGTCCGCGCTGATGCCCTTTTCGATGGCCGCGCGGGAGATGATGACGATCAGCTCGAGAAGACGGACCTTGAGGCGATTGAAGTTCATCCCGGTTTCCAGGAGGATCGCTCCGAGGAATCGGTTGATGATCTCCCGCGATCCGCTCAGGTCCCCGAGGACCACCTTGTCGATGATCTCGTTCTGCATCCGCACGAGGGACGCCACCAGGTCCTGCTTTCCCTCCCGGGCGTCCTCCATGAAGTTGGCGATGGTGAACTGCTGGATGCTGCGCTCCCGGCTCTCGTGGATGAGCTCCACGTCAGTCGCGTTGTACCGGCCCGTGAGCTCGAAGAGCAGATCGGCGTCCTTGCGCAGCGTCTCCGACGGCACGACGCGGAACGGGATCTTCGTGCGCAATGTCAGCGAGGAGCGGATGCGGAAGCGCCGGATGCTCCTGAGGACCTCGTCCTGGATGTCACGCTCCATCTGCGGAAGGATCGAGAAGCCGCTGATCAGGCCGCCCTGGAGCCTGCGGTCCCGCGAGATGGGAACGGCGAAGGTCACCAGGCCGAAGGGACAGGCGGAGATATAGGGCTCTCCCCAGCGGAAGGATTCACCGACCACGGTGCGCTGGTAATCGCCGCAGATCTGCGCCTGCTTGGGAGAGGCGCCGAGCTTCGCGCACAGGGGGCAGCTGCCCAGGCTCCACACTTTGTCTCCCTGCGCATCCACGAGAAGGAGGGGAAGCGCGGTGGACCGGCGGTACTCCGCACCAAGGCGCTTGAGCGCGACAGGATCAATACCGGGGATGGAGCGGGCCGTTTTTGGCATGAACAGAGAGTAGCATAATTTTACAAAAAACGCAAAGGCAGTACAATACGCCGGGCAGGGCGCGGGCATACGCTTGGGATGGATCCCCACGAGGAACCGGATGAAGCGCTGCCTGGTGATCGGCGCCGGCGTGAGCGGCTGCACTGCAGCCCTCGAGCTTGCGCGGCTTGGCCACAGAGTGACTCTTCTCGAATCGAGCGGACGGCCGGGAGGCAAGGCCGTTTCCTACGCGTGCAAGGCCACGGACACGTGCAGCCGCTGCGGCGTGTGCGTGGCGCATTCGCGCATCGCGGACGCGCTCCTGAATCACAACGTGACTCTCCTGGAAGGCGCGACCGTGGACAAGGTCCAGCGGTCCTCGAACGGCATCGTGGTCCGCGGTCACTCCTTGAGCCCCCGCATCAGACGCCAGCGGTGCACGGGGTGCGGCGACTGTGTGCCGGCCTGCCCGGCCGGAGCGCTTTCCCTGTCGCGCCGGGGCGGGCTCTCTCTGGTGGCAATCGACTTTGCCTCCTGTCTCCTGCGACAGGACGGATCCTGCACGGCGTGCGTCGATGCGTGTCCCGCGGGTGCCGTGACCGCCGGCTCGGCCAGAAGCGCCTTCGCTCTCAGGACTGATGCTGTGCTCCTTGCGACGGGACACGACAACTTCGACCCTGCGGCAAAGCCGCGCCTCGGGTCCGGCAGGGTGCCTGGAGTGATGACGGGGTACGAGGCCGAGCAGGTGCTGAGCCGGCAGACGTGGCTGCCGGACGGCCGCGGCGCGGCGGCGCGGCGTATCGCGTTCATCCAATGCGTCGGCTCACGCGACCCGAGCCTGGGGCGCGGATTCTGCAGCAGCGTCTGCTGCGCCGCCGCCCTGCGCATGGCACGGCTCCTGGCCGCGCGCAGCCCCTCCGCGGAGGTCACCGTCTACTACATCGATATCCAGAACTTCGACAAGGTCTTCAGTCCGTTGCGCGCGGAGCTGGAGAGCCTGGGTATCAGGTTCGTGCGGGGAATACCGTTCTCCGTGACCGCTGCATCCGCCGGCAGCCTCGCCGTGCAGATCGAGGACCCCGAAGGCGGACGGTCATCCGCCGAACATGATGCCGTGGTGCTGTCCGCGGGGATTTCACCGTCCCCGGGCACCGAGCGCCTTGCCGAACTTTTCGGCGCGAGCCGTGATGAGTTCGGGTTCATCCGCGGCGCCGACTCCGACAGCAACGCCGGCAACAGCGCCGACAGCGCCCAGGCCGTTCTGGCCGCGGGGACCTGCGCCGAGCCCCAGGGCATCCTTGAGAGCATTTCCTCTGCGCGCGCGGCCGCGCTGGAGATGGTCCGATGACCGGGGTCTTTCTGTGCCGCTGCAGCCACACGACCGGAGGCGCCGCCTGGGCAGCCTCGGTTTCCCGCTCCCTGCAAGGCGTGCCTGTCTTCTCTCACGCGCAGCTTTGCGGCGCCGAGGGGATCAGCTTCGCGGCCGCGCGAGTGAGGTCAAAGGAGCTGACGCGCATTGCCCTGGCAGGCTGTGAGGCGCTGCAGTCACCGGCGTACGTGTCCGCCCTCTGCCGTGCCGCTGGCCTGCCGGCAGGCGCCGTTGAGGCCGTGATGCTGTCTCCACGCGTGAGTGCTCCGGAGGCGGCGCGGGCTGTCCGACGCGTTGTTGCTTCCCTGGAGCTGACTCCGCGCGTGAGCCGGCGCAGGACGCCGCTTCAGCGCGATGTCCTTGTGCTGGGCGGCGGCCTGGCGGCGCGAGAGACGGCTCGCCTTGTTTCCGATCTTGGATATCCCACGACTCTCATGGATGGAGAAATGGTTTCCCTGGAAGGTAGACCGGGGGATTTTTCCGCCTGCCTGCGGATGCCGGCGGCCGACGCCGAGGTGGTCCGTGAGTTCGGGGCCGTGGTCTTTGCCTCCGAGAGGCAGCCGGCAGATCTCCATTCCCCGCCGTTCGTTCCGGGGTTCGTTCTTCCGTTGACCCGGATGGAGTCCCATATCGAGAGTCTCAAGCGCCGGGACCGGCCGCGCCAGGCTGCACTCGTGCTGGACTATCGGATCGACGAGACTCCTTCTTCCTGCGCAACTGCAATGCGCGCCGCCATAGCCCTTCGCCGGCGCTTTTCGATTTCTGTGATCGTCGTGCTCCGGGACGTCCGGGTCGCCGCCCGCGGGCTGGAGACACTGTATGGAGAGGCGAGGAACGCAGGCGCGACATTCCTCAAACACGAAGGTGCCCCCGGGATTGTGGTAGAGCACGGAGAGGTCCGTGTTTCTTTCAAGGATGCCGTCACGGGAGAGGAGGAAGAGCTTCTGTGCGGCCTGGCCGGTGTGAGCGAGGCAGGCCTCTTTCCCCGGGGCGAGCAGGCCCGGGCAGCAGCGGCGGGTCTTGGCCTGGACGGCTACGGCAGGCTGCAGGAAAACAACGTACATCTTCTTCCGGTCCTTTCAAACCGGGCCGGAGTCTTCATCCTTGGTCCGGATGCGGGAGAGCGGGAGATGCGTGACGCCGCCTTTTCCGTGCATTCACTCCTTTCCCCCGGGACGCTCGATGTCGCGGTTTCCCAGGCGGTCGTGGACGGAGAGAAGTGCGCGCTCTGCCTGACCTGCGTCCGAGCGTGCCCGTTCAATGCCATGCGCGTCGACGACGCGGAGAAGAAAGCAGACTGCATTCCCGAAAGCTGCCGGGGCTGCGGGATCTGCGCCTCGGCCTGTCCTGCGAAAGCCATCACGCTGCCGCTGCACTCGAGCGAGATCCTCATGGCGAGGGCAGGACGATGACCGCGAAAACGTCAGCCGGGAGGATCACCGCACTGCTCTGCGAAAACTCGGCGTGGAAAGCGGCAGCGGGACTGGCATCCGACCCGGCCCTGCGCGGCGTGGACTGCGTGAAGGTCCCCTGCTCGGGAAGGGTCGATGAAGGCCTGCTGCTCTCCCTTTTGGAAAAGGGAAGCGTGGGCGTGCTCGTCGTCGGCTGCCCGAAGGACAATTGCACGTTCCTGCGAGGCAACGGGCAGGCGGAGAAGCGCGTGAACGCGGCGCGGAGCGCCGTCACGGATGCCGGGCTTCCGCCGGGCGTCCTGCGAATGGCCTTCGTCTCCTCGCTGGACTCTCACCGGCTTCGGGACGAGCTCCTGGACTTCAAGAGGTGCCTGGATGATCACAGCGACACGTAAGCCGTTCCCCGAGATTGCCGGAATGCTCTCCGGCGCCTCGAAGGTGTTGATCCTCGGATGCGGCACCTGCGTCACCGTCTGCATGGCCGGCGGGGAGAAAGAAGTCGGCATCCTCGCCTCGACGCTTCGCCTGGCCAACAAGAAGGAAGGAAAAGGCGTCAGCATCGAGGAAGCCACGATCGAGCGCCAGTGCGACCGGGAGTTCTTCGACGCGGTGCGCGCGCAGGTGGCGCGCGCGGACGTCGTTCTTTCCATGGCCTGCGGCGTGGGCGTGCAGTTCTTCGCCGAGGTGTTTCCGGACAAGCAGGTTCTTCCCGGGCTGGACACAAAGTTCTACGGCGCCACGGTGGAGCAGGGTGTGTGGTCGGAACGCTGCTCGGGATGCGGGTCCTGCGTGATCGCCGACTTCGGCGGGGTGTGTCCCGTCACGCGGTGCTCCAAGAGCCTTCTGAACGGGCCCTGCGGCGGATCGCAGAACGGGAAGTGCGAAGTGGATCCGAAGGGCATCGACTGCGGTTGGCAGCTCATTTACGACCGGTTGAAGGCGCTCGGCCAGCTCTCGAAGCTGGAACGCGTGGCGCCGCTGCGGGACTGGAGCACGGGGCGCTCGGGCGGCCCGGGAAAGATCGTGAAGGAAGAGGCCCGTCCATGAGCACGCTCACCCTGGAAAGCCTCAAGTCCGGCAGCAGGCTTGAAAAGATCCTGGCGCGCGGCCACTTCGCCGTGACGGCAGAGCTGGGTCCGCCGAAGAGCGCCGACGCATCCGTGATCTCCCGCAAGGCAAAGCTCCTTGCCGGTTTCATCGACGCGGCGAACATCACGGACAACCAGACCGCCATCGTGCGCATGTCATCCATTGCGGCAGGGCTCCTCGCGCTGAAGGAGGGTATCGAGCCGATCATCCAGGTCACCTGCCGGGACAGGAACCGCATCGCAATCCAGAGCGACGTCCTGGGCGCATCCGCGCTGGGGCTGCGGAATATTCTCTGCCTCACCGGTGACCACCAGAAGTTCGGCAACCACCCCGGCTCCAAGAACGTCTTCGACATGGATTCGGTTCAGCTCATCGGCATGCTCGCCTGCATGCGGGACCAGAAGACGTTCGCCTGCGGGGAGGAGATCAGGAACTCGAAGAAGGCGCCGATCGTCGAGCCGCGCATCCTCATCGGAGGCGCAGAGAACCCGTTCGGTGATCCCCTGGAGCTTCGCGCCGTGCGCGTGGCCAAGAAAGTCGAGGCAGGCATGGACTTTCTGCAGACGCAGTGCATCTACGACATCGAGAGGTTCGAGGAGTTCATGCGCCAGGTTCGCGCGCGGGGCCTCCATGAAAAAGTGAAGATCCTTGCCGGCGTGACGCCGCTGAAGTCCGCGGGCATGGCGAAGTACATGCGCGACAGCGTTGCCGGTCTTTCTGTTCCGGAGGCGATCATCCAGCGGCTGGAGAGGGCGGCCGACAAGCCTGCGGAAGGCATCCGGATCTGCATCGAGCAGATCGAACGCCTGCGCCGCATTCCGGGTGTCGCGGGCGTCCACATCATGGCAATCGAATGGGAAGAGAAGGTGGGCGAGATCGTGAAAGGGGCCGGGCTGTGGCCCCGGCCGGCCGCGCAGGAAGGCGAAACGGAGTGAGGCGGACATGAAAGGAATTTCGATCGACAAGCTCGACCCGCGGTTCGCGGGAGAAATCGCCGCCGCGCCGGGCGGAAAGAATATCCGCAAGTGCTACGCGTGCGGCACCTGCACGGCCGGGTGTCCCGTGTTCCAGGTGGAGGAAGGATACAACCCCCGGAAGCTCATCCGCATGATCCTCCTGGGCATGCGGAAGGAGGTTCTCTCTTCCAGAGCCATCTGGCTGTGCGCGCGCTGCTACACCTGCACCGCCAACTGCCCGCAGGCCGTGGACTTCTCCGACATCATGATAGTCCTGCGCGACATGGCGGTGGCCGAAGGCTTCGCTCCCGCCGACACGCTGGAGAAGATCAACGCCATCAGCGCCGCGGCGCACGAGCTGCGCCGGGACTGCATCAACCTCCTCCTGGGCATCGAGGGAACAACGCCGCAGGAGGTGAGGGCGGGCGTGGAGCGGGCGCTCTCACTCGCCGGGAAGGCCTAGGGCGATGGCGGAAGCGCGCGCGGACAAGACCGGGGCGGAGAAGACCGGAGCCGAGAAGACCGGGGCCGTCCTGGTGGTGGGAGCCGGGATCGCGGGGATCCAGGCGTCTCTCGACCTGGCGAACTCCGGATACAAGGTCTACCTCGTGGAGCAGTCCCCCACAATCGGCGGCACCATGGCGCAGCTGGACAAGACCTTCCCGACGAACGACTGTTCGATGTGCATCGTCTCTCCCAAGCTCGTGGAATGCGCGCGCCACCCCAACATCGAACTTCTCACGTACGCCGACGTGCAGAGCGTGGAAGGAGAAGCCGGACGATTCCGCGTGTCTGTGAGGAAGAAAGCGCGCTCGGTGGACGCCTCGAAGTGCACGGGATGCGGCGCCTGCCAGAGCGCATGCCCGGTCCGGTCCACCGTCCGCGTGCCGGAGCCGCCGGAGGACGCGGAGGATGATCGGACGCGGACCGTGGACGCAATCATCGATTCTCACGGGAAAAACCGGGAAGCGATGATCACAGTCCTGCAGGACGCGAACAAGGCGTTCAGCTACCTGCCGGAAGAGGTCCTCCACAGAATCAGCTCCCGGCTCGGGGTGCCGTTCGCGGAAGTGTACGGCGCGGCGAGCTTTTACAAAGCGTTCAGCCTCGAGCCGCGGGGCGCTCACGTCATCCAGGTGTGCATGGGCACCGCCTGCCACGTGCGCGGAGCGCAGAGGATCCTCGAGGAGCTGGAAAGGCGGCTGGAGGTGACGTCCGGCGGCACGACCAGGGACCGCCAGTTCACCCTGGAGACCGTCAACTGTCTTGGCGCCTGCGCCCTCGGGCCGATCGTCGCGGTGGACGGGGAGTTCCACGGAAACATGACGGCAGCGAAGGTCCCCTCGATATTGCAGAGGTACGCCGGGAGGGCAGCGTCGTGAGGCTCCGCTCGCCGGGAGATCTCGCGGCGCTCCGTGACAAGCTCCTCTCCGAGCGCGGGAGCACCGGCCGCGAGATCATCATCTCCACGGACTCCACGTGCTGCATCCTCCGGGGCAGCCTCGGCGTGGCTGACGCCTTCAAGGAGGAGCTCGCGCGCGAGGGACTTGCGGCGGACGTCCGCCTGCGGCTGGCCGGATGCCTCGGCTTCTGCGAAATCGAGCCGATGGTTGTCATCCTCCCCCAGAAGATCCTCTACCAGAAAGTCACAACGGAAGACGTCAAGGAAGTCGTGGAGAAGACGATCGAGCGCGGCGAAGTGATTGAACGCCTCCTGTATTCGGATCCGGCGACCGGCCAGACGATCCCGGACATCGAGAAGGTTCCTTTCTACCAGAAGCAGATGAGGCTCGTGCTCGGGCCCAACGAAAGGATCGAGCCGACGCGCATTGAAGACTCGATTGCCGACGGCGGCTGGTCGGCGCTGGCGCGGGTCCTTTCCGCAATGACCCCCGAGCAGGTTATCGCGGAAGTGACGGGCTCAGGCCTGCGCGGCCGCGGCGGAGCCGGCTTCGCGACCGGGAAGAAGTGGCAGACAACGCGCACCGCGGAGTCCGAGGACGGCGTGCGCTACGTCATCTGCAACGCGGACGAAGGAGATCCGGGCGCCTACATGGACCGCGCTGTGCTGGAAGCCAACCCTCACGCGGTGCTGGAAGGAATGGCCATTGGTTCTTTCGCCATCGGCGCGCGCGAAGGCTTCATCTATGTCAGAACGGAATACCCCCTTGCCGTCCAGCACCTGAAGACGGCCATCAGCCAGGCCGAAGCGCTGGGCCTTCTGGGGGAGAACATCCTCGGAACCGGGCATTCCTTCTCGGTGAAGATCGTTCGCGGCGCGGGGGCATTCGTGTGCGGTGAATCCACTGCGCTCATGGCCTCTCTTGAGGGGAGAGTCGGCCGGCCCCGCGCCAAGTACGTGCACACCTCGGAAAAGGGCTACCACGACCGGCCCACGAACCTGAACAACGTGGAAACCTGGGCAACTGTCCCGCTCATCATCAACCGGGGTGCCGCGTGGTTCGCCGGAATCGGAACGGACCGGAGCAAAGGCACGAAGATCTTCTCCCTCGTGGGAAAGATCAACAACACGGGGCTCGTCGAAGTGCCGATGGGCATCACTCTCCGCGACATCATCTTCACGATTGGTGGGGGCATTCCGAAGGGGAAGGCGTTCAAGGCAGTGCAGACAGGCGGCCCCTCCGGCGGCTGCATCCCCGAGAGCATGCTCGACCTGCCCGTGGACTACGAGGAGCTTGCGAAGGCCGGTTCCATGATGGGATCCGGCGGCATGATCGTCATGGATGAGGACACGTGCATGGTGGACGTGGCCCGCTATTTCCTGGCGTTCCTCAAGGACGAATCCTGCGGGAAGTGCGTTCCCTGCCGGGAAGGGATCAAGCAGATGCTCGCCATCCTGGAGCGGATCTGCCGGGGCGAGGGCCGGGAGGAGGACATCGGCACGCTGGAGGATATCGGCCGCTACCAGGTGGACACAGCGCTGTGCGCGCTGGGCCAGTCCGCGGCGAATCCGGTTCTCAGCACCATCCGGTACTTCCGCTCCGAATACGAGCGTCACATCAGGGAAAAGCACTGCGCCGCAGGCGTCTGCAAAGCGCTGTTCCGCTACCGCATCGATCCGGAAGCCTGCAACGGCTGCATGGCCTGCGCAAAGCAGTGCCCGTCCAGTGCCATCACCGGGGAGAGGAAGAAGCCGCACGAGATCCGCCAGGAGGCGTGCATCATGTGCGGAGCCTGCCAGGATTCGTGCCGGTTCGACGCGGTCAGGAAGGTGCGCACCGTGGAGGCCGCGGTATGAGCGCGACCGCCCGACCGGCTGAGGCCACGGCAACCTTCACCCTCACCATTGACGGGAAGCAGGTCTGCGCGGAGCGCGGGCAGACGATCCTTGAAGCTGCCCGCGCCGCGGGAATCGGGATCCCCACCCTCTGTCATCACGGCACGGTCGAAGCCTACGGGGCCTGCCGGCTGTGCATTGTGGATATCGAGGTCCGCGGCCGGACCCGGCTCGTGACCTCCTGCAACTACGAGGCGGCTGAGGGATTGATGGTCCGGACCGCGAGCGAGCGCGTTCTGAAGAGCCGGCGCATGACCATCGAGCTCCTCCTGGCGCGCTGTCCCGAGGTGGAATCCCTGCGGACGCTGGCAAAGGCGCACGGGGTAAAGGACCCCCGGTTCCCCCGGGAGAAAGAAGACTGCATCCTCTGCGGCCTGTGCGTGCGCGTCTGCCGGGAGCGCATGGGCGTGGGCGCGGCGGACTTCGTGGGCCGCGGCGCCGGGATGCGCGTGGATACGCCATACGAGCGGCACAGCGAGGTCTGCATCACCTGCGGCGCCTGCACGTTTGTCTGCCCCACGCATTCCAAGCGGCTCTCCAGCGTGTTTCCCGAGAAGCTTCTTCCGAAGCTCTCGGAGTTCGACATGGGGATGCGGCCGCGCTCGACCATCTACATCCCGTTCCCGCAGGCTCTGCCCAACACTCCGGTCATCGACCGGGAGAATTGCGTGCACTTCGCCAACGGCGCCTGCGGCACCTGCCGGGAGGTCTGCCCGGCAAAGGCCATCGACTACGACCAGGCCGATGCCACCGTGAAGGTCGATGCCGGCGCGGTCATCCTCTCCCCGGGGTTCTGCGCGTTCGATCCCCGGGAGAAGCCGGAGCTCTCCTACGGCCTGGCTCCGAACGTGCTCTCCAGCCTCCAGTTCGAGCGCCTTCTCTCCGCAAGCGGCCCGTTCATGGGAAACGTCGTCCGTCCCTCTGACGGAAAGGTCCCGAAGCGCATCGCCTTCGTTCAATGCGTGGGCTCGCGGGATTCTTCCCGGCACTGGTGCTCCTCCGTGTGCTGCATGTACGCGCTGAAAGAGGCGATGATCGCAAAGGAGCACGAGCACGGCGTGGAGTGCACGCTGTTCTACATGGACATCCGCGCGCACGGCAAAGGATTCGACGCGTACTACGACCGGGCCCGGGCCCAGGGGGTCCGGTTCATCAGGAGCAGGCCCGCCCGGATCGAGGAGCTGGGCGGATCCGGGAGCCTTCGGGTCGGATATATCGCGGAAGAGGGGGACTTCCGAAGCGAAGACTTCGACATGGTCGTGCTCTCCAGCGGTCTCAATCCACCGAAAGAGGCCGCGGCGCTGGCCGAGCGCTTCGGCATCACGCTGGACGAGAACGGATTTGCCGCGACCCGGTCTCTGGACCCCGCGGCAGCGAGCAGGCCCGGCGTCTTCCTGTGCGGGCCCTTCTCGGAGCCCAAGGACATCCCCGAAACGGTGGTCGAAGCGTCCAGCGCCGCGGCGGACGCCATGGTGCTCCTTGCCGAAAGCAGGGGGAAGCTCGTCACGAAAGTGGAGCTCCCCGCTGAACGGAACGTGGCGGGCGAGCCGCCCCGCATCGGGGTGTTCGTATGCCACTGCGGGAAGAACATCGGCGGGTATGTGGATGTTCCCGCCGTGCGTGACTACGCGAAGAGCCTCCCCGACGTGGCGTTCGCCATGGACAACCTCTACACCTGCTCTTCCGACGCGCAGACGATCATCAAGGACAGGATCCGGGAGCACCGGCTGAACCGGGTCGTGGTGGCGTCCTGCTCGCCGCGCACGCATGAGCCGCTGTTCCAGCAGACGATCCGGGAAACCGGGCTCAACATCCATCTCTTCGAGATGGCCAACATCCGGGACCAGGACTCCTGGGTGCACATGGACCATCGGCGCGAGGCGACGGACAAGGCCATGGACCTGGTCCGCATGGCGGTTGCCAAGGCGCGCCTGACCGAGCCGCTGGGATCAATCCCGCTGCCGGTCACGCACGCCGCCCTGGTGGTCGGAGGCGGCCTTGCCGGCATGACCGCGGCGCTCACCATGGCGGACCAGGGATTCGAGGTTTTTCTGGTGGAGAAGAGCCGCCGGCTGGGCGGAACGGCCGCCCTTGTCCCGCGGACCATCACCGGGGAGGCTCTCTCCGACCACGTCAAAAAACTCGTGAAGCGCGTCTCGACACATCCAAAAATCAGCGCGTTCATCTCAGCCCGTCTCGAAAAGGTGGAGGGCTTTGTCGGGAACTTCCAGACCACGATCCGCCGCGGAGCCGGAACTCCGGTTGTCGTCGAGCACGGCGCGGCCATTCTCGCCGTGGGGGCACGGCAGAGTGAACCGACGGAGTACCAGTACGGCAGCAGTCCGAACGTCGTCACGCTGCTCGAACTGGAAAAGCGGCTTGCGAGCCCGGCGTTCGAGATCCCGGCGGCCGTCGTCATGATCCAGTGTGTCGGCTCC
The DNA here is from genome assembly GCA_035542415.1 of Spirochaetia bacterium. Taxonomy (GTDB): domain Bacteria; phylum Spirochaetota; class Spirochaetia; order SZUA-6; family Fen-1364; genus Fen-1364. The sequence goes on along the minus strand of DATKLM010000025.1, from coordinate 9,901 downwards.
CGGGAGGACGGGCATGCGTACTGCTCCCGCCTGTGCTGCGCTTCAAGCGTAAAGCAGGCCATCAGGATCAAGACGGCGAAGCCGGATGCGAACGTCATCGTCCTGTTCCGGGAGATGCGCACCTACGGACTTCGGGAGAGGTTCTACGAGCAGGCCCGAGAGATGGGAGTCTCCTTCATCCGCTACGACGTTGCGCGCAAGCCCGCCACGCGCGTGCGAAAGGACGGGCGGATCCTCGTGACGGCGTTCGATGCCATTCTCGGCGCCCAGATCACCGTGCCCGCTGACCTGCTGGTCCTGGCGAGCCGCATCGATCCCAACCCGGAGAACGAGGCGCTGTCTCAGCTGTTCAAGGTTCCGCTGTCCTCCACGAGGTTCTTCCTTGAAGCGCACGCCAAGTTGCGCCCCGTGGACTTTGCCACGGACGGCGTGTACGTGTGCGGCGCTGCCCACTATCCCAAGGATTCCTCGGAAAGCATTGCCCAGGCAAAGGCCGCCGCGGGTCGTGCTGTGACGGTCCTTTCCCGCGATACCATCGAGGCGGAAGGGAAGGTCTCGTTCGTGCGCGAATCGCGGTGCGTGGCCTGCGGCGCCTGCGTGGGGGTCTGCCCGTACCGGGCCATCGAGATCGATGCCTCCCGGAACGCGGCGAAGATCAATGACGCCGTCTGCAAGGGCTGCGGGGTCTGCGCGGCAACCTGCCGGTCATCCGCCATCGACCTGAAAGGATTCCGGGACGAGCAGATCCTTGCGGTGCTCCGCACGGTGATGGAAGACGGCGTCGCGGCAGATGGAGTGACCACGTGAGTGATCCCGGCATCAACGCAGCCTGGCAGCCGAAGATCGTGGCGTTCCTCTGCACCTGGTGCTCCTACGCCGGCGCCGATCTCGCCGGGGTGAGCCGGATGCAGTACCCGCCGTCCATCCGCGTGATCCGGGTTCCCTGCTCGGGAAGAATCAATCCGCTGTTCATCGTGTCGGCTCTGCAGAGCGGGGCGGATGGCGTACTGGTGTCGGGCTGCCATCCGGGAGACTGCCACTATCTCAGCGGCAACCTCGTAGCGCGGCGGAAGTTCGCCCTGGTAAGGAGCCTCCTCGCCTTTGTCGGCATCGAGCCGGACCGCGTCCAGTTCTCCTGGGTCTCGGCCTCCGAAGGGGGACGCTTCGCGGGTCTCGTGGAGAAGGTGACCGAGGACGTGCGCAAGCTCGGGCCGCAGAAAAAGCTGGCGAAGGTGCTGAGATGAGCGACGCGAACCACGACTTTCGTCGGATCGCCGTGGACCTTTTCGAGAAAGGCCGCATCGACGTGCTCGTCGGGTTCGAGAAGGGAAATGACGGATATCGCTCCCGCCCGGCTTTCGTGAAGAGCGCCGAGCAGGCACAGAAGCTCACCTGGGATTCCACCTGTTCCCAGAACCTTGCCGTCTACCTGCCGGGGATTTTCCGCAGTGATGGGAAAGTCGCCCAGGCGCAGAAGCCGCCCCGGGCGGCGTTTGTGACGAAGGCCTGCGACCTTCGCTCCATCATCGCCCTGGTCAAAGAGAAGCAGGCGCCCCGGGAAAGCCTCACGCTGATCGGCATGCCGTGCCGCGGCATGATCGACGCGCGGAAAGCTGCCGGTGCTGCAGGAGCCGACATCCTCAGGCTTGAAGACCAGAACGACCGCGTCGAAATGACCCTGGCGGATGGCCGGACTGTCTCCATGGACCGGGAGACAATCGTTCAGGACGCCTGCCGTGACTGTTGCTTCCCCAGCGCCGAGGGCGCTGACATCACGGTGGAAGGCGCATGCCGGAGCCCCGCTGCATCCGAAGACTCCGCCGTGCGGGAGTTCGAGAAGCTCCCGGTTGAGGAGCGGTGGAAGAAGTTTTCCACCGAGATGTCACGGTGCATCCGCTGTTACGCCTGCCGACAGGCGTGTCCCACGTGTTACTGCACCGAGTGTTTTGCGGAGACGAACAGCCCTGCCTGGGTCGGCGTGACCACGGAGCTCACCGACACGATGATCTTCCACCTCATCCGCGTGTTCCACCAGGCCGGGCGGTGCGTGGAGTGCGACGCCTGTGTGCGAGCCTGTCCCGAAGGAATCGACCTGAGGCCGTTCACGAAAAAGATCGCCGCCGACGTGCGCGCCATGTTCGGGTTCACCCCCGGGTTCGACGTCGAGACGCCGCCGCCCCTCGTGACGTTCGCGGAGGACGATGGGCAGGACTTCATCAGCGAGCCGCGCAAGGGGTAGGGGATGGACAGAGCTCTGCTGAGGGAAAAGGATTTCGACACGCTCCTGAACGCGCTGCGGAAAGATTCCGTGATCTACGCCCCGGTCCTGGACCGCAGGGACGGAACCACGGCCTTCTCTCCGGTGGAATCGAGCGCGGAGGCGGACTTCTCCCGCGTGAACACGCGCCTGTCCGTCAAGGGCCTCTTTTTCCCGCAGCGGGAACGTTTGCTGAGATTCGAAGGAAACTCTTTCTCCGAGGAGATGCCTCCGGCCGAACGTTTCGTGGTCTTTGGAGTGCGGCCCTGTGATGCGCGCTCCCTTTCCTGGCTGGACGGGGTGTTTCTCAGTGCCGCGCGGGAAGATCCGTACTTCCGCACCCGCAGGGCAAACGGCATCGTCATATCGATGGCGTGCGACCACCCCTCTCCCAGTTGCTTCTGCACGTCCACGGGAGGAAGTCCCTACGGGATGGACGGCGCCGACCTGCTCGTGAGCCGTACCGGCCGGGACGGAGAGCTTCTCTTTGAGGCCGCAAGCGCCCGCGGCCGCGAGCTCCTGGACTCTCACGGGCCGCTTTTCCAGCGCGCCGATGAGAAGGCCGCGGAAGAACGGGCCGCGCGCGAACAGGCAGCCCGAGCGCGGATGAAGACGATCGACCTGGACGGAATCAAGAAGAAGCTCGACGCTGGAATGGAATCTCCTCTCTGGGATGAGCTTTCCGCTTCATGTCTCGGATGCGGAGTATGCGCCTACCTCTGCCCGTCCTGCCATTGCTTCGACATCACGGACGAAAAGCAGGGCTCCCGAGGAATCCGCGTGCGATCATGGGACACCTGCCAGTTTCCCCGGTTCACGCTCCACGCCTCCGGCCACAACCCGCGGCCGCGAAAGAAGGCGCGCCTGCGCCAGCGCGTCATGCACAAGTTCTCATACGCCGTGGAAACCGCGGGGACGGTGTACTGCTCGGGATGCGGGCGGTGCGTGCGCGCCTGCCCGGTGGACCTGGACATCCGCGGGGTGCTCGGGGCTTTCAAGGACCTGCCATGAGCGACGCCCGGAGACCGAGGAATCCCTACCTGCCCCTGCCGGTGACCATCGACGACGTCGTGGTGGAAAACGACCTTCGCGACATCAAGACGTTCCGGCTCACGTTCGACCGGGAGAAAGACCGGGCAGGCTTTACCTATCTCCCCGGCCAGTTTGCCGAGCTGTCACTCTGCGGCGCCGGGGAATCTCCCATCGGCATCGCCTCTTCTCCCACCGAGGATGGGTTTCTCCTGTTCTCCGTGAAGCGGACCGGCGTCGTGACGCGGGAGCTTCATGCGAGCGCTGCCGGGAGGAAGATGGGCGTCCGCGGCCCTCTCGGTCATCCTTTTCCCTGGCAGCGGATGGAGGGAAAGAACCTCCTGATCGTCAGCGGCGGCTTCGCGTTCACAACGCTGCGCTCTTCCATCGTGTACATGCTGGATCCATCGAACCGCGCGCGCTTCGGCCGGATCACCGCGGTGTACGGCGCCCGCGATCCCGGTGAGCTTCTGTACAAGAGGAGCCTCGGCGAGTGGACCGGAAGGCCTGATATCGAGTTCATTCCCACGGTGGACCGCGAGGCAGCAGGATGGACCGGGAAGGTCGGGCTCGTGCCGAACGTCGTCAAGGAGCTTGCCCCGGCATCGGACAACGCGCTTGCGGTCGTCTGCGGCCCTCCGATCATGATCAGATTCACCATTCCCGTGCTTCTCGACCTTGGATTCGCACAAAAGGACATCATCCTCTCCCTGGAAAACCGGATGAAGTGCGGGATGGGCACGTGCGGCCGGTGCAACGTCGGCCCGAAGTACGTCTGCAAGGACGGCCCCGTTTTCACGTACTCTGAGCTGGAAGGGCTCCCCGCGGAGTACTGACGTATCTGGTCTCCTTGACAAACGGGGGCCCGGCCTCATAATCGAAAAAACCAGGAGGGAGCTTCGTGAAGCAGGCCATCATGACATCTCCCGGCGTCATCGAGCTTAGAGACGTGCCGGCACCAGAGCCCGCGCCGGGACAAGTGCTCCTGCGCATCAAGCGGATCGGCGTCTGCGGTTCTGACATCCACGTCTATCACGGCAAGCATGCTCTCACCCCGTACCCCGTGGTCCAGGGGCACGAGGTCTCCGGCGTGGTGGAGAAGCTGGGGGACGGAGTGCGTGGCTTCAAGCCCGGTGACCCGGTGACGTTCCAGCCCCAGGTGACCTGCGGCAGGTGCTACGCATGCCGGCACGGCGCCTACCATATCTGCGACAACCTGAAGGTGATGGGATTCCAGACCACCGGTGCCGGCTCCGAGCTGTTTGCCCTGGATGCGCGGCTCGTCCTGAAGCTGCCCGTCAGCACGAGCATGGATCACGGCGCAATGGTCGAACCGACCGCGGTGGGGGTCCACGCCATCGGCAGGGTCGGCGGCGTGAAGGGGAAGAGGGTACTCGTCCTGGGCGCTGGGCCAATCGGCAACCTCACTTCCCAGGTGGCCCGGGGCCTCGGGGCGGCCAAGGTCATGATCACCGATGTCTCCGACTATCGACTGGGGCTTGCGCGTGAATGCGGCGTGGACTTCACGGTGAACACGGCACAGGACGACCTGGCGGCGAAGATCCGCGAGCACTTCGGTGAGGACAAGGCTGACGTGATCCTGGAGTGCGTCGGCGCCGGAGCCACCATTTCCCAGGCGGTGGCGGTTGCCCGCAAGGGCTCGGACATCGTCGTGGTGGGGGTCTTCGGAGACAAGCCCATGGTCGACATGGGGACCGTGCAGGACCGGGAGCTGCGGCTCATCGGCACTCTCATGTACCAGGAACCGGACTGGAAGAAGGCCATCGACCTGATCGGCACGGGGAAGGTGAAGCTCCAGCCCCTCGTCACCAATCACTTCCCGTTCGCGGACTACAAGAAGGCGTACGAGTACATCGACGCGAACCGCGAGCGGGCCATGAAGGTGATGATCACGGTGGCGGAGTAAGGGGCGGACGACATCCCATGGGCATGAACCTGGACGCCGATGACCTGCAGGAGATCGTGGCGCTCTGCGACGAGCAGGGGGTCATCCTTTCCTGGAACGCGGCCGCGGAGCAGATCACCGGTTTCCGGCGCGACGACGTTGTCGGGTACCACGTGGATTCGGTCATCGCCCCGGCGTCCCAGGCCGAGCTCCAGGCCATCTTCACCATTGGAAGAACGGGGTCCATTCTTCCCGGCCTTTCCATCTGGCTGCAATCCACCTTCGGGATGGAGATCCCCACGGAGCTGGTCTCCGTTCCGCAGTACGCCGAGGGAAAGCTCAGCGGATGGCTCCTGATCTTCCGTGACACCACGCTCAAGGTCCAGCTCCAGCAGCAGCTGGACCGCATGGACGTGCTGTACCGCGGCCTGGTCGAGCACTCCCCGGCCATCATCTACGTCCTGGATTCCCAGGGCCGGACCGTGTTCATCAACGACACCGTGGAGACGCTCCTCGGGTACTCGAAGAAGGAGCTGCTGGGACGGGAGCTGATCGAGATCGTGCACCCCGATGACCGGCAGTTCGCCTACTGGCCGCTTCGCGAGCGGCGCCGGTCCATGCGCGCCACGCGCAACCTCCAGGTCCGGCTCACCACCAAGGCAGGCGCTCACCGGCAGTACGACCTGGACTTCATCTACGTGGCGCTGGACGCGTTCGGCCTGGGCCCGGCAGTCTCAGAGCCCGGCGAGGCGAAGCAGCACGGCGGCGCGGCCGACGGAACGCAGGGAGTTGCCCGTGACGTCACGGAGCTCGTCATGCTGCGCGACTTTTCCCGGCAGGTGGGCCTCATCCTGCCGCTGTGCTCGGTCTGCCGGCGGATCCGGGTGACGCAGGGCACGAAAGAGGAATGGCTTCCCCTGCATGACTACGTGGCCCGACGCACCGGGATCCTCTTTTCTCACACGTACTGCCCGGACCACGCGCCGGCATAGCCTCGCCGCGCGGAGCGCGGCGGGTACGGCTGCCGCGCCGAATGACGCGCAAGCGCGTCGGGCGCGGTGAGAGGGCGAGCGAGGCTAGGGAGGGCCGACGAAAGCGAGCCCGCTAACACCGGATTAAGCATTTCTTCATTTTTCCCTAACTCCCCCGTCCAATCCTGCGGGCGTTCTTTCGTGACATTCGAGCATGTCAACCAGGTCGCCCCGCGAGGTCAGTCAGATGAAACCGCAGGATTGGGTCCATGCCGCTGCGCCCCTGGACTACGCGTTTCAGCCCATCGTCAGCATCCATTCGGGAGTCTGCCTGGGATACGAGGCGCTTCTCCGGGACTGGGACGCCGCGGGCTTTTCGAGCATTCACGCCGTGTTCGACGCTGCCCACGCCGACAATGCGCTCTTTTCCGTCGAGCTGGCCCTTCGCGAAAAGGCGGTGAGGAAGTTTCAGGGCATTCCGTTTCACCGCAAGACCAAGCTCTTCTTCAACATCGACAACCGGGTCCTGTCGATGCCTGACTACTCCACCGGCGCCACGGCGCAGATCCTCCGGCGACACGGTCTGCATCCGGATACCGTTGTTTTCGAGCTGTCGGAGAAGCACGATCTGAGCGCCTTCACGCAGGCAGCGCAGGCGTCCCTCATGTCCTGCAAGAGGCAGGCGTACAAGATCGCCATCGATGACTTCGGGACCGGCTACTCCGGGCTGCAGCTTCTCTACAACTCCGAACCTGACTTCATCAAGATCGACCGGTTCTTCATCGCGGACATGGCCGCGGTTTCCAGGAAACGGCTGTTCGCGGCCACGGTGCTGAACCTCGCCCACACCCTCGGAATCATGGTGATCGCGGAAGGCGTGGAGACCGCCTCGGAGTATTCCTGCCGCAAGGACATCGGCTGCGACTTCATCAAGCCGCGGGATTTCGACACCCCGCAGGTGCTGTTCTGGATCCGCGGCATCATCGAAGAGTTCCAGCGCGACGTGCTCAGCCTCTACGATCCGCCGGACCGCCACCAGGGGTTCGTGGTTGCACCGGACCGCGACGGGATCGTGAGGCGCTTCCCGCTCCTGGGAGCGAGTGCCGCGGTTCTCCATGTCCCCGAAGGGAGAAGGGGTCTTACGGGCGAAGCCATTGGGGCCGAGATCGCCCGGCTGAAAAAGGACGCGAAGCATCTGCCGGAGAGAATGGCCGCCGCCACTCTCGGGGCCCGCGCGTCGCTGGGAGAAAGCGCATGAGATCCATTTCGATGCTTCCCAAGCTGCTCGGCGGATTCCTCGTCGTCGCCGTCGTTGCGGTGATGGTCAGCATCTTCGGCCAGACGGGAATCAGCCGTCTCATCGGGCTCCTCGACGGGATGGGCAAGCACGTGCTCGTCGGCTCAACGAGCGTGCTCAGCCTCGAGGTGGCCATGGTGCAGGTCCAGTCAGCGGAGAACGCGCTCCTGGCCCGGGGAATCAAGGACCAGGACCGCGCGGCCGCGTACGCGCAGTTCTACGCGGCCCAGCAGGCGGCGGACAACGCCCGCAAGAGCTACGAATCAGTCCGCAAGACGAACGAGGAGGCGGTCCTTTGGGCCCTCTTCACCTCCGCCTGGGACGACTGGTGGAAGGGCCATACCAGCTTCCTCGACCTGGAGAAGTCGTATCGGGAAACATCATCGGAGGCGGTGTATTCGCAGATGATGGCCACGCTTTCTGGCAACACCCAGTTCGACACGGCACTGCAGGCCCTGGCCAACAGCGCGACTCTTCTCAATGCCTACGCCGCGCAGACCATCCAGACCGGCGACGACGTCTCAGCCCAGGTGCGCCTGGTTACGGAAGTGGGTCTCCTCGCCGGTCCGGTGCTCGCGATCCTGCTCAGCGTCTTCCTCTCCCTTTCCATCACGCGGCCCCTCCTGCAGGGCATTGCCTTCGCGCAGACGGTTGCCGGCGGGGATTTCAGCCAGAAGCTCAGCGTGAATCGCCGGGACGAGGTCGGACAGCTCGCCTCAGCGCTCAACCTCATGGTGGAAAAGCTCCGCGGCCTGGTGGGAACGATCCAGGCGAGCGCCGAGCGGGTGGCGTCCTCCAGCGAGGAGCTCAATGAGACGGCAACGCTCCTGGCGGAGGGCGCGCAGAGCCAGGCCCTCGCCCTCGACGAGACCCGCGCCTCCCTGGAGGACATCTCTGCCGCGGTGGAGCAGGTTTCCGGCAATGCCCTGGCGCAGGCTGCCGCGATGAGGCAGGGCTCCGCGTCCATGGCGGGATTCCGCAGGTCCATCGAAGAGGCGTCCCTCGGGCTGAACGAGATATCCTCGCTTGCCGGTCAATCCGTGCAGAAGGCAAAGGAAGGGGCGGAGGCCGTGCGGCATGTCGTTGACGGGATGAGCTCGATCTCGGACGGGTCGGAAAAGATCTGGGGGATCGTCGCTGTCATCGCGGATATCGCCGACCAGACCCACCTGCTCGCGCTGAATGCGTCCATCGAGGCCGCCCGGGCGGGCGAGCACGGCCGCGGGTTCGCCGTGGTCGCGAACGAGGTCGGCAAGCTCGCCGGGCGCAGCGCGCAGTCCACGCGCGAGATCGAGGGCCTGATCAAGGACAGCGCGAAAGGCGTCGCTCACGGTGTGGAGACAGCCGAAGAATCTCACAAGGCGATGGAGCACATCGGGGTTTCCTCCGCGGAGGTGAGGCAGAGGCTTGCCGGCCTGTCGACAGCCATGACGCGCCAGGTGGACGCCGTGAAGGAGCTGTCACGCGCCCTGGAGAACGTCAGCGGCATGAGTCAGAAGATATCGGTGGCCGCGGAGCAGCAGACGGCGAACACGAAGCAGGTCACCCGGGCAATGGCGAGCGTGAGCGAGGTGACCCTCGCGGCCGCCTCATCCGCGGAGCGGATGTCCCGCGCCACGGAGCAGCTCTTCGCGATGGCACAGGATCTTCACGGCATGCTCGGGCAGTTCAAGATCGGCAGTGACGATGACGTCCCGATTCTCGAGGGAGCGGCCCCGGGGACCGGTCACGACGAGGGGGAGCCCGTTCTCCCCTCCTCGTGACCGGGAGCTACAGGCTCGAAAGCTTTCGAAGCAGAAGCTCCTTGTTCCGGGCGAACCACGCCCGGAAGTCCTCGAACTGCTCGGCGGTCTCGGAGGCGGCACCGGATAAAACGAGCACGTCACTTCTCCACCGGTACCAGAGGCAATGGAGGCTGTACGGCTTGCACCGCCGCCGGCTGCGGCACTGGCTGTCCAGGTACTCGGCAAGATCAATGTGATTCGAGTCGCCGGCGAGATAGTACACGTCGTCTTCGGCGCAGCCGAGGACGATCCTTCGGAAGCCCTCCGCCATCGAATCGTCGTTGCGCCAGCCCTCGATGATCACGTCCTTGGATCCGAGACGCAGGTCGTAGCCCTGCGCGCGCAGCGCCTTGCGCAGCGCGACCACTTCCTCACGCACCTCCCGGGCCACCTGCTGGCTCGTGCGGTTCCTCGAGAGCCTTTCACGCCACCCGCGCAGCTCCGCGTCGTACTTCTCCAGCATCTTCATGCGGCTCAGGAAGTTCGTCGTGTCGGAGAGCAGGCGCCAGGTGGAGCTGATCGATTCCGCAAGTCTGTTGAAAAAGGAAGGCATCGCGCTTCTCCGAAACGTAGCCTCACCGCCGCCGGCGGTCAAGCTTGCCTCTCCCCCTGCGGGGTGATACCGTCATGAGCCGGGAGGGAATCCTGCCATGGAAA
>DATKLM010000024.1:0-6700 GCA_035542415.1 Spirochaetia bacterium | reverse complement strand
AAAGCGGTTCGTCGACCTGAACCGCGACTTCCTGCGGCGGAACATGTCCCTTGCCAAGGCCCAGGAAGTCCTCTGGCCGACGTTCATTTTCGTTTTCGGCGTGACCCAGCTCGTCATCATCCTCGTCGGCGGGCGCTACGTCATTTCCGGAGCCATGAGCATGGGCCAGCTCCTCCAGTTCAACGTCATGATCAGCGCTCTTACCTTTCCCGTCCTCTCCCTGGGGTGGATCATGTCGCTCATCCAGCAGGGCATCAGCGCCATGGGGAGGATCAACGTGATCCTGAACGGGCCCGTGGAAGAGCGCTCGGACTGGAGAAAGCTCGATGGCGGCGGAGTCTCCTTCGACGTGCGCGGCCTGAGCTTCACCTACCCGAAGCAGGAGAAGCCCACGATCCGGGACCTGAGCCTCTCCGTCCGAGCCGGGGAGTTTGTCGGCATCACGGGCACCATCGGAAGCGGAAAGTCCACGCTCATCAACGCGCTTACCGGCCTCCTCAAGCCGGAGCGCGGCATGGTGTTCGTGAACGGCATCGACATCCGTGACGTGGAGCCGGCCGCGCTGTTCCGAAAGATCGGCATCGTCTCCCAGTCCCCGTTCCTCTTCTCGCGAACGCTTGCGGACAACATCGCGATGGGACGCGACGGTGCGCCGGGCAAAGACGGGGTTCGGGAGGCCGCGGTACTGGCCGGACTGGCCGGCGACGTGGCCTCCTTCCCTGACGGCTACGGCCAGATGATCGGGGAGCGGGGTATCACGCTCTCCGGGGGCCAGAAACAGCGGACGGCCATCGCGCGGGCGCTGATGAAGGACAGCCCCGTGGTGATCCTGGACGACTCCCTCTCCAGCGTCGATGCCCGTACCGAGTCAGTCATCATCGAGAACCTGAGACAGCTGCGGGGAGGGAAGACCCTCATCGTCGTATCCCACCGGATCTCGCCGCTGAAGGGGGCGGACCGCATCCTCGTCATGGATGAGGGAAGGATCGTCGAGCAGGGCTCGCATGAGGAGCTCGCTTCCCGGGGCGGGTTGTACGAACGCCTGGTGCGTTACCAGCAACTGGAGAAGAGCATCGCGTCGCCGGAGGCCCGGTAATGGCGGAGAAATCGAAAAAGCCGCTGGAGACAAGGCTCCTCACGAAGCTCCTCCCCTATCTCCGCCGCTACGCGTGGCTGGGAGCGGCCGCGCTCGCCGCGCTTGTGATCGTGGACATCGCCCAGGTCCTGCAGCCCTACCTCATCAAGTACGCCATCGACACGAATGTCGCGCACAAGGACCTGGCCGGCTTGGGGCGCACCGGCATCCTCCTGGTCATCGTGATGCTTGCCGGCTACGGGTTCTCGGTCCTGTCAGGATACGGGATCCAGTACCTCGGACAGCGCTTCCTCATGGACCTGCGCATGGACCTGTTTCGCAAAGTTCTGTCACTGTCCAACGATTTCTTTGACCGCACGCCCGTCGGCAACACGCTGACAAACCTCACGAACGACCTGGAGGCCCTGCGGGAGTTCATTGCGGAAGGTGTGGTCAGCGTCGCCGGCGATCTGCTGAAGGTCGCCCTGATTCTCGTCGCCATGCTCATCATCAACTGGCAGCTGGCTCTCGTGGCATTCATTTCCATCCCGTTCTTCGTTGCCGCGGCACTCGCGTTCCGGGCCAGGATCCGTTCGGGATTCCGTCAGGTGAGGAAGGCGAACGGGGAGATCAACGTCGCGCTCAGTGAGACGATTTCGGGCGTGCGGGAGATCCACCAGTTCGGCTACGAAGAGGAGAGTCGACGGTCCTTCGAGCGCAACAACAAGAGCTACCTCGCGGCATACCTCAAGGTCGTCAACGCCTACGCGCTGTTCTTCCCCGCCATAGAGATCGTAACCAACGCGAGCATGATCCTGACGCTCTTCTTCGCCCACTTCTGGGTGGGCACGGCGTTCCGGGTCGGGGAGATCTTCGCGTTCTTCGCGTACATCAACATGTTCTTCTGGCCGCTGCGGCAGATGGCGGAGAAGTTCAACCTCCTGCAGTCCGCGGTGGCGGCCACGGAGCGCATCTTCAAGCTCATGAACGAGAAGGTGAGCATCGCTGAACCGCCGGTCCGCGGCGTTCGCCCGGCGCGCAGCGCCCGCGCCCCTCGATCCGCCGTGGAGCTGGTGTTCGACAACGTCAGATTTGCCTATTCGCCGGATGCCCCTGTTCTCCGCGGGATCTCCTTCCGGGTCGCCCCCGGAGAGAAGGTGGCCATCGTCGGTCCCACGGGATCGGGCAAAACGACGCTCGTGAGCCTCGTGACCCGGCTCTACGACGCGCAGGAGGGACGCATTCTCCTGGACGGTGAGGACGTACGGGAAATACCGCTGGAAAAGCTGCGCACCACGGTGGCCACGGTGCCCCAGGATGTCTTTCTCTTCACGGCCACCGTGGCGGAGAACATTTCCCTCTACCAGGACAGCGTGGACTGGCGGACCGTGGAGCACGCCGCGCAGGAAGTGCGCGCAAACCGGTTCATCTCAAAACTTCCCAAGGGCTACGGTGAGGAGGTCGGCGAGGAAGGGCGGCGGCTGTCGGAAGGACAGCGCCAGCTCCTGGGGCTTTCCCGCGCGTTCGCCCGCAACCCGTCACTCGTGATCCTGGACGAGGCCACCTCCAACGTGGACTCGGAGACGGAGCACCTCATCAGCGAAGGAATCCATCGGCTGCTGGAGAATCGGACCGCCCTCATCATCGCCCACCGGCTCTCCACGATCCGCTCGGTGGACCGCATCCTCGTCGTGCATGCGGGGCAGATCGTGCAGGAAGGAAGCCACGACGAGCTGGTCAGCCGCGACGGCCTGTACCGCCAGCTCTACGAGATGCAGTCGCTCCTCCTGGCGAAGTAGGCCGGGGCGAGGCAGCCCCGGTTGAGCGGGCCGCAAGGTACGCATACACCGGCACGGCGATGAGCTGCGCCGCCACGGAGAAGACAACCACTGCAATCACGGACCGGCTGTAGAGAAGACCGATCAGCGCGCTCCCCGCGAACCAGAAGACGCCGTAGCCCATGTTGAACATGCCGAAGGCCGACCCGCGCCTTTCCTTGGGCGTCAGGTCTGCCACGACAGAGCGCATGATCGATTCCTGCCATCCCATCCCAAGGCCCCACACAACGGCGCCGGCAATTGCCAACCCCGGTCCTCCAAGGAACACGAGGGGCGCAAACGCCGCAGACAGGACGGCCGCGAGAACCAGGCTCCGCGGACCGATACGGTCGTAGAGCCTGCCGAAGGCCAGGGCCGAAAGCGCGTCCACTCCCATGGCCAGGGCGTACAGAAGCGGAACGGCCGCATCGGAGAACAGTCTCTTCGTCTCGAAGTGATAGGCCACCAGCGCCCAATCCGCAAACCCCATGGCCACGAAGCCGACTGCCAGGAGGTACAGCCAGTACGTCCGCTCAAACCCGCGGGAGTGAACATCCTGCCTGCTCACCTCCAGGCTGGACGGATCGGGAAAGAGGAACCGGGTGATGAGCACGATTGCGATGGCGATGACGGCGGGGATTCCGAGAACCGCGAAACCCAGCCGATAGTTATTCTGCCGGAAGAACAGCACCCCGGCCACGATGACCGGGCCGGAAACGGCGCCGAACTTGTCCATCGCCTCCTGCAGGCCGTACGTCCAGCCGCTTCCGACTCTCTCCCGCGCGAACGACAGCATCGTGTCACCGGAAGGCTTGCGGATTGCCTTGCCGAAACGCTCCATGACGATGAGAACAGACGCGACCGCCCAGTTGCCCGCCAGCGCGATGAAGGGGACCACGAGGAGGTTCACCGCGTAGCCGAAGATGGCAAGCGCCCAGTATCGGCGCGTCCGGTCCGCGAGGAATCCCGAGAGCAGCCGGAACACGTTCCCGATCAGCTCCCCGAGTCCCGCGACGATCCCAACCGCGGTTGCGCTGGCGCCGAGAATCTTGAGGTACGGCCCCGTGATGCTGCGCGCTCCCTCATAGGTCATGTCCGAGAAGAGGCTCAGGAATCCGAACAGGACCACGAAGAACAGCGCCGTGTTGGCGGCAAGTCTCGGTGCGAGCGTCGGTCTTGGCATGGTGCTAAGATACGGAACCTGTCACCGTGCTGCAACTCGCTCCGGCGGCTGCTTTGCCTTGAGAGTGACCCTCCCGCGGGATATACTAGTAAGTTCAAGGGGCCGGTGCGTTGGGAGGCGCACCGGCGGAAAGGGACGTCATTCTTGAAGGGCAGCGCAGGGCGTTTTCTTGCCCTGGGTCCATTCGCAATTCTCTTCACTCTTCTGGCCGCCAGCCCGGCTGCAGCCTTGGACGCCGCCCCGGCCGGCGTCACGAAAACAGCCCCTGACATCGTTGTTCTGATTGATCCCCTGCAGAAAAGCGGCGAGCTCGAACCCTTCCGACAGGTGATTGCAGACGCTGCGCGGTACAAGCTGGAGCGGGCCGGCCTTTCGCCTGAGATTGCCGCCGGATCCCATGACGCGGATGCAAGGCCCCAGCCCAAGGCCGCGGCGGTCGGGGCCGCCGCGGCCCTCGTGTGCCGCTACCAGGTCCAGGGACAGGAAATGGCGGTCACGTTCGGGTGGTACGACACGAAGGCAAGCTCGGCGGCCGCGAGTGTCGAAGCCCGGGGAGAGGTTGATCTTCACCTGGACGGCGTCATCTTCGGCGCGCTGGACGAGATCCTCGGAAAGGTGCAGGACAGGATCCAGGCGCTGATGGCCCGGAAGGTCACGGAGACACCGGCCCCCCTCCCACCGGGACAGAAAGAGAAGCCTCCAGCCCTGGAGCCGGCACGTGTCCCGCAGCCCGGTCCGTCGACGGGGGCAGAGAAGCCGGCAGCACCGGCATCCATTCGCGTCCTCGTTGCTGGAGGCTTTGCGCCGTTTCTCCCGATGGGCGCAGCGGCCTACTATTTCGGGATTGGATATCTTCCTTCGCTCCTCGTCAGCGTTCTGATTCCGACTCCGGTCGGCCCGGTTGGCGTCGGCCTCATCAGCGGAATGGACTACTTCTCCGCCGCCGGCGCCACCGACAACTCACAGAACTACCTTATCCCGATCGGGCTGGATGTCCGTTATGAGCTGGACGCGGGGCTCTTCCGGCCGTTCTTTCATCTCTCGGGCGGCCCGGCCCTTCTCATCATGCAGACGGGAACCCAGGGAACTCTCACCGACGTGATGCCGTTTTTCAGAAGCGGGATCGGTGTCGAGCTCAAGATCAACTCGTGGCTCGGGGTCAATACCATGGTCGACTACGACATCTACTTCGAGATGCCTTTCCTGATCATGGGATTCTCTCCCTCGGTCAATATGGCGGTGCGGCTATGACAGTTCGAAGGTCTCTTGCCCTGTGCGCAATCGTCCTCGTCCTCACTCTGGCTGGCGCAGCCTGCGACAACTCGTCATTCTATGGCGCCCTCGGCAACAAGGTCGCCTCGACAAAGAGCGCTGACTATTCTGTCACGTCCGTGACCAACACCGGGGGGGTCATTGCCGGGGCTGCCCTTGCCGGGAACTTTGTTCTTAGCAACGTGGGATCGGCAAACGGGAGCAAGATCATCTCGTGGCAGGTCTATGCGTCGACCAGCCCGACGCCCGGCGGCGGAACACTGGTGGCCTCAGGCACGACTGCGCCTTTAAACGCGCAGCAATCGTCGTCACCGATTTCCTTTGCCGGAACGTGGCCTTCGACGGCGGGGGTCAATTATCTGATCGTACAGATCGCGGCCGCAGACGACAACAACACGGCAAACAACGCCCTGGCGAGCGGCGCCGTGACACTCAATCCCGCGAACGTGGACTACCAGGTCCTATCCGTGACCTGCACTGGTGGGTCTCCGATCCCGGCAGGCGCCGTCAACGGCAATATCCAGATCAAGAACAACGGCCCCAACAATGGCACGCAGCCCGTGACGTGGCAGATCTATGCCTCCACGAACAATACGCTGAACACGTCGGGCACGCTCATCGCGTCGGGCTCCACACCGGCGCTGGGGAACGGAGCATCCTCTTCCCTGATCACCTTCTCAAGCGCGTGGCCGCTCACCTACGGCGCCTATTATCTGAAGGCGAAGGTCAGTGTGACCGCAGACGTCGATACGAACTCGGCGAACGACATCAACGTGACGGGATCGGCCACCTCGGTCGGAATCATCCCGGAAGTGGAGCTAAACGACGATCCTGCCTTTGTGACCAGCAGCCCGACACCGCTGGGCGTCTCGTTCCAACCGGGCATGAGCGTCAAGGTCACGGGGAGCATGAACACATCAGACCCGTATGACATCTTCGCCTTCGACACCGGCACGGCGACCTCGATCACCTTCTCCCTGAGCTGGGGCCCCAGCGCCAACGCCACAATGTACGTGTTTACCGCGCCATCAACATCCACCATCGCTGCCCAGACGGCTGCCGCCACGACCTCGCTGTCCATGCTTTGGACGGTCGATTCCGCCACCACGACTCGCTGGATTGCGATCCGTAACGGCGTGAGCCCCACCTACACCGGCAACAACCTTGGCGGGTGGACCCTGATCATAACGGGGAACTGATCCTCAACGTGAAGAGAGGACGGCGTTCAGCCGGTCCAGAAGCGCAACAAGGGCATCGTCCGGCCCGCCTTCTGAAAGAGGCAACCTGGCTGTCGAGGAGCCCGTTCCGCCAATCCTGTCCAGCACTGCCGCCATGTCCTTCACGGCTGCCTTA
>DATKLM010000023.1:0-12076 GCA_035542415.1 Spirochaetia bacterium | reverse complement strand
CGAAAGCTGAAGAAGGAGTCCGGCAAGGACCTCGTGATCATGGGAAGCGGCAGCATCGTTTCCCAGCTCACCCACGGGAAGCTGATCGATGAGTACCAGATCGTGGTGTTTCCCCTGATCCTTGGCTCGGGGAAATCGATGTTCGGCGGCGTGAAAGACAGGCTGGCGCTCACGCTGACAAGCACGCGCGCTTTCAAGAACGGTAACGTCGTCCTGTACTACGAGCGAAAAGGCGCATGAGCAGCGGCAAGGCGGCCGGCAGGCCCGAGCCGCTTGCCGCGCTTGGTGCGGACCCTAGTTCGCTAGGACAAGAAAGCGCCCGCTCATGCCGAATGTCGTGTGAAAGGGATGATTGCAGGAGATGGCGTAGGTTCCCGGAGCAGGGAAGCTGACCGCCCTGGTGACCGTGGCATTCGGCCCGATCTCCGCGCTGTCGATCACCGTGCCCTTGGGATCCTTGATGGTGATGTTGTGCGCGGTGCTGCCGGTGTTCGTCACGACGAGCGTGACCGTGCCGGTCCCGTGCATTTCGATCACCGATGGATCGAACTTGAAGTTGCTTGCCATTACCGTGATCTCCGAGCCCGGGGTCACCTCCACCTGCGGTGCCGGCGCGGAAGCACAGCCCCAGATGGCAAGCGCCAGAGCCGCAGCCAGAGCCGCCGCGGCACGCCTGGATAGTCTCACAACGTCCTCCTCTCGAGCGCCCTTCGTATCATGCAATACGCAGGCCGGCGGCGAAAGGATTGTCCGGGGCCGACGCGATTGGCGATATTTGCTTCATGAGCTATTGGCTGGCCAAAAGTGACCCCGATACGTATGGGTGGTCCGACCTCCTCCGCGACAGGAAAACGTCCTGGGACGGCGTTCGAAACTTCAAGGCGCGCAACTATATCCGCGCCATGAAGCCCGGTGACCTCGTCCTCTTCTACCATTCAGGGGATGAGAAAGCCGTCGTGGGCGCCATGAAGATCCTCTCCGAGGCCTACACTGACTCCACGGCGGATGAAGAGATCTGGTCGGCTATCGACGTGGCTCCGGCGTGGAAGCTCAGGAGCCCGGTGACGCTGTCCAGCATCAAGGCAGAGCCGTCCCTCAAAGACATACACCTTGTCCGGGTTGCCCGGCTTTCCGTCATGCCTCTGGAAAAGGAAGCGTTCGACAAGATCGTCGCCATGGGCGACGGCACGGCAAAGATCGCTTGAGATCGCCATGGATCAGGTCCTGTCGTTCGCAACGCCGCGGGACTTCCGCGCCTGGCTGGAGAAGCACCACGACCTTCAGGAAGGCGCCTGGCTCAAGTTCTACAAGGATGGACGGCCGGCCATGACGCTCCGGGAAGCTCAGGAGGAGGCTGCCTGCTTCGGCTGGGTGGACTCCCTGCTCAAGCGGATCGATGACACCTGCTATCGCCTGAGGTTCACGCCCCGGAGAAAGAAGAGCCGGTGGGCGGCGGGAACGAAGAGAACGGCGGAAGAGCTCATTGCCTCCGGCCGCATGACCCGCTGGGGACTGGCCGTCATCGAGGAGGCCAGGGCAAGCGGGGCATGGGACGCCCCGGATCCTCGGCCGGCTCTGGAGGATACGAAAAAAGACTCCGAATGATCCAGGAGGCCATGAAGAGCAGGAAGAGGATCCTGGGCTGGAGCCCGAAGGGCGATGGGACGTCCGGCGCCGACGGGAGCGTCTGCCGGAAGACCGCGTTGCGCGCGATTGGCCTTAGACTTCCCCTTGTGGCGCGGTCCGGCGCGCTGTAGGATCGTTCCATGCAAAACACTGTCAAAGGAATCCTCCTGGCAGCGGCCGTCCTCGGTTTCGCCGGATGCGCTTCCGTGGCCAGCCGGGCGCCTCTCACGACGCGCTTTTTCGTCTACGTGACCAGCACCAGCAGCAACAACATCAGCGCATTTGCGATGGACGCCGGCAGCGGAGCTCTCACTCCCATCACCGGCTCGCCATTCACTGCCGGGGCAACCGCGCGGGGGCTTGCGGTCCACCCGTCCGGCAAGTTCCTCTATGTGGCGAACACCGGCAGCAACAACGTTTCCGCCTACGCGATCAACGCGACCACCGGCGCCCTGACTCCCATCTCCGGCTCTCCTTTTGCCGCCGGGCTTGGGGCCTGGAACATCGCCGCGGACCCCGTGGGGAGATTCGTGTTTGTCACGAATTACGGCGGCGACAGCATATCCGCGTTCCGGGTCAATTCGGTCACCGGGGAGCTTGCAGCCGTGGACGGATCGCCTTTCGCTGCCGGCTCGAATCCTGCCGGCATCGTCTCGGATCCTCGGGGAGCATTTCTCTACGTGACCAACAACGGGAGCAACACCGTGTCTCTCTACTCCGTCAATGGAAGAACCGGATCGTTGACCGCGGCGCCAAGCCAGGTCGTGGATGCCGGATTGTATCCTGCCGGCGTTGCCGGTGATCCAGCGGGAAAATACCTCTACGTGGTGAACAACGGAAGTGCAACCGTGTCGATGTACTCGATCAACCCCGGCACGGGCGGGCTCACCGCTTCCGCCCCGGCAATCGCGGCCGGACCGAGTCCCTGGGGAGCCGTGGCAGCCCCTTCAGGAAAGTACGTCTTCGTGGTCAACGCCGGGGATGCCACCGTGTCGGCCTACGAGGTCACCGCCGGCAACGGCGTTCTGACCCCGGTCCCCGGGTCTCCGTTTTCCGCGGGGTCCAGCCCGCGGACCGTCGCCATGGATCCCTCGGGTTCTTTTCTCTACGTGGCGAACTATGGCAGCGGGAACGTGTCCGCATACTCAGTAGACGCCGCCACGGGCGCGATCACGGCCATGGAGCGCTCGCCCTTTGCAGTGGGGACACGGCCGGGCGGCATCGCCGTGGCTGAGGTGAAGGGCCCCTGAGGGACAGCCCGGCCGGCACGGCCGCTCGCGGGAACGCCCTCCCGTGAGGACCGCATCCCGCCCTACACTGTGCTGCGCGACGGTTTGCGCCGGGTGGCCAGGATGGAGCCGGCCAGGACGAGCACGAAGCCAATGCCCATTCCCACGGTGAACGTCTCATGCAGGATCGTGACGCCGACCAGGGCCGCCACCGCGGGATTGATGTACGTGATGACCGTGGCTCTCACCGGCCCGATTCTCTCGATCAGAGCGAAGAAGAGCAGGAACGCCACGGCGGTGCAGACAACGCCGAGCACGGCCACGGACGCGAACACCGCTGTGCTGGGCAGCACCCGGGGCCACTGCAGGGCGGCAAGCGGGGCATACGCAATTGCGCATACCGCCAGCGAGACGCCGGTGACGGTCACCGACGATACGCTCGTCAGGTACCGCCTGAGGATGGCCGGGCCGAGGGCGTAGCCGATGGCCACGAGCGCCATCTGGATGAGCGCCGTGGCGTCCGAGGCTTGAAAATCCAGCCCCACGATCGCCGCAACCCCGACCAGCCCGATCAGCAGTCCTCCGATGCCCAGCGGGCCGATTCCTTCGCGGTGGCCAAACAGCGGCGCGATCAGAATGGCCACCAGGGGAACGGCGGAAATCAGCAGCCCGGCGAGGGAGCTGGAGATGTGCTGCTCCGCGCTCGACAGGAAGAACCACGGCCCGGCAACCTCCGCTGCGGCGAACGCGAGGAGCGGGATCCACCGGCCGCGGAGCTCCCGCAGGCCTCCCCGGGCAAGCACGATGGGCATGAGGATGAGGGCGCCGACGGTGGTACGCGCGAAGACGAGCATCACGGGAGAAATCTCGCCCACGGCGATCCGGATGAAGAAATACGGAATCCCCCAGATCACGCACATGATGGCGAAGAGGAAGGGACCGCTGCGAGTCATGCCGAGTGTATATCAGAGTTCGTCCTCTTCGTCTCGCCGCCGGATGTTTGACGATCTCTCCCCTCTCAAGTAGATTCGCAAAAGCCAAGGAGGAAGCCGGTGACAAAGGCTGGTGATCCGTCAGCGTATCAGCTCCCCCGGGACGTGGTTCCCCGCCACTACGAGGTCACGGTGAGGCCGGACCTCGGCACGTTCCGATTCAGCGGCAGCGTTGCCGTGGAAATCGACGTCCGCGCGCCGGTGAGCCGGATCACGCTGCATTCCCTCGGGCTCAAGCTCCTGAAGGCGTACGTGGTGGACGGCAGGGGGGCCCGCCAGGACGCGGACTCCGCGGAAGCGGCCGTGACGTTCATCGATCCGGTCACGGGAGAGGCGCGGGAGGAGCGGTTCACCGGCTGCGCGGCGCTGGAGGAGAAGTCCCAGACCGCGGTTCTTTCCTTCCCCGCCGCTCTCCGCGCGGGGGCGGCAACGCTCGTGGTGGAGTACGAGGGCAGTCTGGTGCAGCCCAGCCTCGAGGGCTTCTACCGCACCACATGGACGGACGAGGCCCGGGTCGACCACTGGGCCGCCGCAACGCAATTCGAGGCGACCCACGCGCGCCGGGCCTTTCCCTGCTGGGACGAGCCTGCCGTCAAGGCGACGTACGGAATCACGCTCGTCATCGACCGGCGGTTGACCGCTCTTTCCAACATGCGGGTGATCTCAGAGACGGCAGACGGGGGCCGCACCACGGTCGTCTTCGCGCGGACGCCCCGGATGTCCACCTACCTCCTTGCCTGGTGCGTCGGTGAGTTCGAAAGCTCCGAGCCGGCGTTTGCCAACGGCAAGGAGCTGCGCATCTGGTCCGTGCCGGGGAAGAATGCCCTCAAGGGCTACGCCCTGAAATGCGCCGCGTACGGCGTGCAGTGGTACGAGCGCACGCTCGGCGTTCCCTACTTCGGCGGGGACAAGATCGACATGATCGCGATCCCCGAGTTCCGCTCCGGCGCCATGGAGAACACGGGGCTCATCACGTACCGCGCCACGGCGCTCCTTGTCGATGAGCCGAACGCCACCGTCGCGGAGCTCCAGCGCGTGGCAGAGGTCGTCTTCCACGAGCTTGCGCACATGTGGTTCGGCAACCTCGTCACCATGGCCTGGTGGGACGGGCTTCCGCTGAACGAGTCCAACGCCACCATCTTCGCCTACCTGGTCATGGCGGACTTCCAGCCGGAGTGGCGCATCTTCAACTCTTTCGGGCTGCATCGCGCCGCGGCGTTCGCCCTGGACTCCCTGAACAGCACGCACCCGTGCTGGGCGCCGGTCGGGCACCCGGATGAGGTGGAGCAGCGCTTCGACAAAATCACCTATGAGAAGGGCGGCAGCCTGGAGTTCCAGATGCACCGGTACGTCGGTGACGGGCCGTTCTACACCGGCGCCCGTCTCTACCTGGAGCGCTACGGCCACGGAAACGCGGAGGTGACCGACCTGTGGGACGCCCTGGAGGAGGGCGCACAGAAGGCGGGCCTTTCCGTGCCGGTGCGGCAGATCATGGATGCCTGGTTTCTGACGGACGGCCACCCCCTCATAACGGTCTCTCCTTCAGGCACGCCGGGCGCTCTGCGGCTTTCCCAGGAGCGGTTTGCGTTCCTGGCCCGGGACGCTCACGCGGACCAACTGTGGCCCATTCCGGTGCACCTTCGGTATGAAGCCGCGGACGGAGACGTTCGAGAGATGAAGCTGATCCTCTCTGCGCGGGAGCAGGAGGTTGTCCTGGGAAAGGACTTCCGATACGTGGCGGCGAACGCCGGGGGCTCGGGGTTCTACCGCGTGCGCTACACGCCGGCGCTGCTGTCCAGCCTCCTCGCATCACCGTTTGAGAGGCTGGAGGTCATCGAGAGGTTCAACCTCGTGAATGATGCATGGTCATTCGTGCGGGCGCAGAAACTGGGCGCCGATGAATATCTCGACCTCGTGCGGAAGCTGGCAGAGGAGAAGGATCCCAGCGTCTGGAGCATCATCGGAGGCTCGCTCAACACGCTCCACGCGATCACGTCCGGTGGGGACCGGGCGGCGTTCAAGAAGCTCATCCGCGGCCTGGTGAAGCCGGTCTTCCGAGCGCTCGGATGGTCGGCGCGGCCGGATGAGTCCACCGCCGCGCGGGAGCTGCGTGGTTCCCTCGCGGCCCTCCTGGGTACGGTAGGAGAGGACAGCGACGTGCAGTCCGAAGCCGCGGCGCTCTTTGCTTCCTGGAAGAAAAACCGCGCTTCCGTTGACCCGAACGTCGTTCCGGCGCTCGTCTCGACCCTCGCGTACACCGGGGAGAAGAGCCGCTATGACGAGTTCCTCTCGCTTTCCCGCGCCGCTCCCACGGACCAGGAGAAGCTGCGATTCCTGCGGGCCCTCGGCGAGTTCCGCGTGCCGGAGCTGTTCACGGCGGCAATCGCGATGACGCTGAACGAAGTGAAAACGGATGACGCCCCGTACATCCTGGGCGCCTGGTTGACAATGGAACATGCCGGCAAGGCCGCGTGGGAAGCCATCAGCGGGAACTGGGGGAGGATCCTCAAGAGGTTCCCGGCATCCGGAACCGTCCGCATGCTGGAGGGATGCTCCGCGCTGGACACTCCCGAGCTCGCCTCCGAGGTGGAGCAGTTCTTTGCCCGCACGAAGGTGCCCCAGGGTGACATGGCCGTGGCCCAGATGCTCGAGCGCCTGAGCGTGAACGTGCGCATGCGGCGGGCGGAGAATCCGCGGCTTGCCGCGTATCTGCGCCGGCAGCGGTCCGAGGCAGGCACCGGCAGCGCGGCGGCCGCCCGGCAGCAGTGACCGCGCTCCTCATCGTTCTGGGCGTTCTTCTCCTCCTCCTTGTCGCGGGCGTCGTGCTGTACGCGGCCACGGCGCGGCGCTACCAGTCGTCTTCCACGGTCGTGCGCTCCTACGACACGTGGACGGAGGACGGGATCCTGGAGTTCTACTGGGGCGAGCACATCCATCTCGGCCACTATGGTCTTCCCGCGCAAAGAAAGGACTTTCGCAAGGCCAAGGAGGACTTTGTCCACGAAATGGTCCGCTGGGGCGGCCTGGACAGGCTCGCTCCGGGAACGACCGTGCTCGACGTGGGCTGCGGGATCGGCGGAAGCAGCCGCATCCTTGCGAAGGACTACCGGTTCGCCGTGACCGGCGTCACCATCAGTCCGGGCCAGGTCAGACGAGCGCGGGAGCTCACGCCGGCGGGGCTGTCGGCGCGGTTCCAGGTGGATGACGCGATGGCGCTCTCATTTGCAGATGCCGCCTTCGACGTGGTCTGGTCCGTGGAGGCGGGACCTCACATGCCGGACAAAGCGGTGTTTGCCCGGGAGTTGATGCGCGTGCTGAAGCCCGCAGGGATCCTTGTCGTTGCGGACTGGAATCAGCGGGATGACCGGCGGGCGCCGCTGCGCTCCTGGGAGCGGATCGTGATGCGCCAGCTCCTTGACCAATGGTCCCATCCCGCTTTCTCCAGCATCGAAGGTTTTTCAGAGCTCCTGGAGGCAACCGGCCTTGTTCAGGGAAACGTCATCACGGAAGACTGGACGCGACAGACCCTGCCGTCCTGGATGGATTCGGTCTGGCAGGGCGTCCTGCGGCCGGAGGGCCTGCTTCGCTTCGGCTTCTCCGGACTCATCAAGTCGCTGCGGGAGGTCCCCACTCTCATGCTGATGCGCCTTGCGTTCGGCACCGGACTCTGCAGGTTCGGATTGTTCCGCGCCGTGCGGGCGGACGGACGCGCCGCCATCGGGCGGGCGTCATGAAACATCCGGCGCTGGGCATCGTCTCCTCGATCCTGGTGATCGCCGTCTCGTTGGGATTCATTGCGGTGTTTCCCGTGCCGGTGTTTCTCGGTTGGGTGTCCTCCCTGCTCGTCTGCCTCATCCCCACGGTGATCGTGATCGTCTGGATCGCGTCCGCCCTGCTTGCGGTGACGTTTCCTTTCCTCATCATTTTCGCGGACCTGTTGCAGTTCTGGCCGCTTGCATCAGCCTCCTCTAGAGAACGGCCCTGACTGCCCGGGCCCTTCGAAGCAGCCAGCTCCAGAGGAAGACCACCGGCACTCCGATCACGGTGACCGCCATGAACTTCACGAGCGGTCCCAGGGGCAGTGGAGCGAACGCCATCTGGATCCCCACGATCAGGATCGGGTGCCAGAAGTAGGCCGAGTACTGGTTCGCGGCAAGGGTCCTGCCGAACGGACCCTGAACGTTCGCGGCCTGCCGGAAGAGGACGAGAAGGCCGATGCACATGCCGAAACAGACCAGCTCTTCCCATATCACGTACACCAGTCCGGACGCCATCGGGCTGAGGTGGGCGTGCGGGATGAGCGACCACGCGTACCAGGCGGCAGCCGCGGCGAGCCCGATGCCAAGCCAGATCATGCCCCGGCGGGCGGGGAAGCTTTCCAACCAGCCCCGGCGGAACGCCATCGCGCCGAAGATGAAGAACGCAAGGTCGCGGGGAACGTCGGCGAACGCGACGCTGAGGAAACCGAGCAGGTTCATCCAGCGGTCGATGGGCGACCAGATCCGCACGATGCCGCACGCGGCCGCGATGAGCACCAGGACGGGGAGGGTCACCAGAATCCCCGGCGCGGGCCGCCGCGTGTCCTGGCCGGGCGGAACGGCGCCCCTTGCGGCGCGGATCTTCTGCCACAGCGCGTAGACCACGCTGAACAGCAGCACGTGCTCGAGGTACCAGAGATGACCAGCGTTGAGCCAGTTGTCCCAGCGGGTGATGTGCTCGCCGAAGAGGAAGATCCGCGCCGGGATCATCAGGACCGCAAACACGAGAACCGGCACTCCCAGCCGGACGGCCCGGTTGCGAAGGAAGCCGGCGAATCCGTTGCGTTGATACGCGCCCACCATGAAGTATCCCGAAATCAAGAAGAACAGGCTCATGAAAAACGATCGGTTCACCGTGAAGAAGGGGCCGAGGATCGCCGCGCGCGTGGGTTCCTGCACGGGCCAGTACCCGCCGGTGGGGCCGTACGCCTGCCCGATGTGGTGAACGATCACGAGGATCGTCAGAACGATCCGCAGCCAATCGAGGGAGAAGAGCCGATTCGCGGTCAGGGGACTCGCCGGCATCGGCCGTGTCTGGGGCGTCACGCCCGCGAAGACTGCAGTCATTTTCATTTCCATTCCTCCCGTGCTCTGCACGTCTTCTTCATCGCACGCGCGGCGCTTTCAGAGCATCGCTCCGAGGAATGGTTTTTTCCGCTTCCTTGGACGGAGATCGGCCTAGGACTTTGGTCGCAGGCGGACCGATGGTCACTTTTCGGGCAATCGCTCCCTGATCTGCATCATGTGATTGATGTCGTGCCCGGCGAGCATCTCCGCCACGCGCCGAACGGTCTCCTTTCCGCGTTCGGAATGCGTTCCATGGAGGTCCCAGCTTCCCCGGGGCAGGCTTTTCAGAAGCGTCACGAGGCGCTGCCTGTTGATGCGCAGGGACTCCAGGGACAGGGTGGGATCGTGCTTTGCATAGTCGGAGAATCGCGCCCACGTGTCCTGGTCGATGCCCAGGATTGGCGGGCTTCCGGCTTCCAGGATGAGGCGGATGCGGTATCCGTAGACGAGCTCGCTGTCGGCGAGGTGCGCCAGGATCTCGGTGACCGACCACGCGCCGGACGGGGGACGCCAGGAGAGTCTTTTCTTCGAGACGCCCTTGATGAGCCGGGCGATCCGCCGCGGCGTGGCGGCAAGAATCTCCAGGGGGTCTTTGCCCTCGATGAAGCCCAGTATCCTCTCCGCGTACTGCTGCGGCGTTTCCTGCACGGCGGCCCTCCTTCCGTCTCAGATCGAAGGCAGCGGCAGGCGGGCGCTCGGAACAGGTCTGCCGGAAAAGGCCGCTGGTGCCGGGGCGCGCGCGGCGGCGCGGATCTCGAGGCGCACCGTGGCCGTCCGAAGGGCTTCCACGACGATCCTTCCGCGTTTCCTGACAGTCATGCTGTTGCCGGGGAGAAGAACGCAGTCCTCCCGGCTTCCAGCGGCCGTCACCCACAGCCTGCCGGCGACGCACGAAATGCTGCACGGCCTGCCGCGCGGCTGCAGCGAGACGAGCTCGCCTCTCGCCAGGACGAGCGTCGAAGGGTTCCTTTCAAAAAAAGAGCGCATATGCTTCCTCACGCGATCAATGAAGCATATGCGCTGCCGCGAAGCCACCCGGTTCTTGCGGCACGGGCGGCCTCTCGAGGATTGCCTTTCCGGGGGATCCCTATCCTGCGAAGGCTCCCATCAGCTGGGCGACACGGTCTTCACCGTTGGCGCTGTAGGCCTTCAGCAGCCCGCCGTCGGGAGCTTTGCCCTTTTCCAGCTGGTCCAGCATGATGCGGGCCACGACCTCGGGGCCGATGACCACGTCGAGCTTCGTAAGCACCTCCGCTGACCGGGCAATGACCTCCGGCCTGACGTGGCGCTGACCATTTGCTCCCTTGGGGTTGAGCCACGCCGTGTAGCGCAGGACGCCTCCCATCGCAAGCATGGGGTCCTTTTCGAAGCCGTCCGCGACCGGTTTGAAATCGTCTCTCCCCGTGAGCTCGGGACCCAGGAGCGCTTTCAGGACCACGGCCGCGCTTGTGCACGCCTTGATGCCGGCCAGGCTCAGCACCTCCATGTTCAACGGGTGCTTCGCGTTTCCGCCGAAGGTGCGGGCCGCGCCCAGCAGGAGCATTCCGAAGACCGCCTCGTGGCGCGTCATCGGAGTGTCGATGGCGCCGGGCGCCACGGCGAAGCCGTCCACGCCCAGGCCGCGGGCCTCTTCGGTGGCGATCCTGCGGGCCTCCGCCTTGGTGGCCTTGTATTCGTCATCACCTTTGACGGCGATTCCTTCCGCGGCGACGATCGAGCTCAGGCCGACAAAGAGGCCGCGGCCGGCAGGAATGTCGTTGGCGAACTCGTAGAGAAGGTTGTAGGTCCCGCCTTCGTTGATGTCCTTCATCAGCTGGACCTGGACGGGATCTCCGCGGCGGCTGATGCCGGCGCAGGCAACCACGTTCAGGTTGTCCGGCGTCAAGCCCCGCTCCGTGAAGGATCGGATCGTGCTTGCGCGGAAGAAGGCCATCTGATCCGGCTTGGAGACGTCCGCCTGGACGTACAGGGATCTGTCCGTCAGGAGGGACGGATCCACCTTGTCCCGCGTCTGCACGTCACAGAACGCGACCGGCCAGCCCCGGGCAAGCGCCGCCTTGACGCTGGCCGCGCCGATTCCGCTTGCGCCGCCGGTAATGACGAGCCCGTTCTTGAAGCACCCCATGTTCAGCCCCCAATGTTCTCTTCGTGTGAAAGATGAGCCGTGCAGCGACAGGTGGAGCCACGTCAGTTTGTCGGAGACGGTTTCAGCGAAGAAGATGAACGAGAGACATCATCTTAGAACGAAAGGCGCCGTCTGTCAATCACGCCGTGGGCGCTTCTCCGACCAGGCAGAGCCATTCAGCTTCCGCGGCCAGCTCGTCTCCCACGTACGCCTTTCCCGCCTGCCTGATCATGACCTTGCTGACGCGGAGATTCCTGACCACGCACCTCACCTCTTCGTCCGGCTTCACCTGGCGCCGGAACTTCGCCTTTTCCACCGCGGCGAGGAAGAACAGTCCCGATCCGCCGCTCGCCAATCTCAGTCCGGCGCCGCCGCACTGCGCCATCGTCTCAATGAGGATCACGCCGGGGACAACCGGGTACTGGGGAAAATGTCCGGCGAAGAACGGCTCAGCCTTGGTGAAGCGGCGATAGGCCACGATTTCCTCCGCCTCCGCTTTCTCGATGCGGTCCACGAACAGGAAGGGATCACGATGGGGGAGAAGAGACTTGATGTCGGTCATGCCGGCATCGTAGCACGAACCGCGGGGCTTTGAAACGGCCGCCTCGGGCGAATCCGCCTCGGGCAGGCCCGCCTTCCGTCAGATCACGGAGGCGACGGTGGGACGACGAGCGTGAGGGTGACCGGGGAGCCCAGGGTGTACGTATTGCCGCTTTCGTCCCCAAACGCATTGAAGCTCACGGTGTAGACTTGCGCACTGGCGGTTTCCGCAATGCTCGTGTTTGCTTTTGGGACGACGTCGAAACCGTAGAGGGCTCCGGGGGCCGTGCCCGTGATTGAGTCCTTGATCCCGTCGGGGGTTCCCGGCGTTGCCTTCGGGCCTGCGTAGAAATCTCCGAGGAGGGAGCTGGAGAAGTTTTGGCATACATTTCCTGTAACGGGATCCGTCCCCCCCAACGGATTCGGCGTGATCTTGGAAAGGAAGGCGTTGACGAGGTC
>DATKLM010000022.1:0-31556 GCA_035542415.1 Spirochaetia bacterium | reverse complement strand
ATCCTGAACGCCTGCCAGTCCCTTGCCGGCCGGGACAAGGCCATCGCCGTGCGCAGCTGCCCCGGTCCCGCGCCCGCCACCGTGCGCGTGATCGTCAGCGACGAGGGCGCGGGCATCCCGGCGGAGATCATGCCCCGGGTGCGGGAGGCGTTCTTCACGACGCGGGAGGCCAGCGGCGGAACCGGCCTGGGCCTGTACGTGTCCGATGCCATCGTCTCGGCGTGCGGGGGGACGCTGGAGCTCGTCTCAGGTCCCGGGACCGGCACCCAGGCCGTCGTCACGCTTCCCGCCGAGGTGGAGACATGAGCGCTCCGCAGAACCCGGTCCTCCTCGTCGACGACGAGCAGGCCGTCATCGACAGCCTGGGCCTCATGCTCCGGTCCAATGGCATCGACAACATCGTCTTCTGCACCGACAGCCGCCAGGTCATGGCGCTCCTCCGCAGCCGGGAGATCGAGGTGGTCATCCTGGACCTCGGCATGCCCCACCTCCCCGGGTCCAAGGTCCTCGCGTCGATCCACGAGGAGATGCCGCAGGTGCCCGTCATCGTCGTCACGGGCACCGACGAGGTGAGCTCCGCCGTGGACTGCATGAAGGCCGGCGCGTTCGACTACATGGTGAAGGCGGTGGAGGAGAGCCGCCTGGTGAGCGGGGTCCGACGCGCCATCGAGATCCGGAGACTCTCCCGCGACTACCGGCGCATGAAGGAGCGGGTGCTCTCCCCGCGGCTCGCTCACCCGGAGGCTTTTTCCCGCCTGATCACGCGGAACAGCCTGATGCTGGCTCTCTTCCGCATCGTCGAGTCGATTGCCCGGTCCGACGAGCCGATCCTGATCACCGGTGAGACAGGCACGGGCAAGGACCTCCTGGCCGCGGCGGTTCACGAGGCGAGCGGCCGCGAGGGCCCGCTCGTCGCGTTCAACGTCGGGGGAGCTGAAGACCACATGTTCTCCGACACGCTGTTCGGCCACCGCAAGGGCGCGTTCACCGGCGCCGACGAGGCGCGGGCCGGCCTGGTCCAGCATGCCGGCTCGGGCACGCTCTTCCTCGACGAGATCGGGGACCTCTCCAGCCAGTCCCAGGTGAAGCTCCTGCGCCTCCTGGACTCCGGGGAGTATTATCCGCTGGGCTCGGACCTTCCCAGGCGCTCCGCCGCCCGCACGCTCGTGGCCACCAATCACGACCTCACGTCACTGATTGCACAGGGCGGGTTCCGAAAGGACCTGTACTACCGGCTTTCCACGCATGAGCTGCGGGTCCCCCCGCTGCGTGACCGCAAGGACGACCTGCCCCTGCTGCTCGATCACTTCCTCGACGAGGCGTGCGGGAAGCTCGAAAAGAAGAAGCCGTCGGTGCAGCCCCAGGTCCTGCAGCTCCTGGCGAGCTGCACCTTCCCGGGCAATGTCCGTGAGCTGCGCGCCATGGTGCACGATGCCGTCTGGCGGACGTCGTCCTCGACTCTCACCGTCGCGGACTTCCGCAAGGTCATCCGCCAGGAGATTCCGCCGGAGCCGGGAGAGTCACCGCCGGCGCAGGTTGCCTTTCCGGAAAAGCTTCCGACGCTCGACCAGGCCGCGGAGCTGTTGATCGACGAAGCTCTGAGCCGCGCGGGCGGCAATCAGAGCATCGCCGCCAGCATGCTCGGCATTTCCCACCAGGCGTTGAACAAGAGGCTGCACCAGCGGAAGCTGCAGGACTGACGCCGCGTCAAACGGCCCGATTCGTTCCGTGCTATACTGCAGCCCGTGGATCGGCGCAGATTCCTCTGCAAGGCTGTTCTCCTGCCCGCGCTCGGGATGGCCTGCGCCTCGGCGCCGCTCGCCGCGCAGCAGAACGCGCGCGTCCTGTGCGACGCGCTGGTGGGATTCAACGGCGTCGCGCGGGAGGGACGGTTCTCACCGATCATCCTGAGCGTGGAGAATCCCGGCGCGCGGATGACAGCGGAGATATCGCTCACCATCACGGGGGGAGCGCTTCGAGAACCGCTGCCCGGCCGCACGATCACCCGCGAAGCGGTTCTGGACGAAGGGTCAACTCGCCGGTTTCCCTTCGTGGTTCCACTTCCGCGTTCCGTGCGCTCCGTTCATGCCAGCGTGACGTCACAGGGCGTGGAGGTCGGCAGCCTGGACGTGGACACGCACTCCCTGACCACGCCGAGCCGGCTCATCGCCGGCATCAGCGGCGACTATTCCCTCGACGGTCTTTCCGTCCTTGGCGGAGGGGAGAGCTCGCTGCGCATCGTTTACCCCCGCGTGGACGATCTGCCGCAGGTCTGGGCGGGCTACGACGGCGTGGACGCGGTCATCGTCCACGACACGTACTTCCGGCAGCTTCGTTCGGACCAGGTGGACGCGCTGGAGCGCTGGGTGGCCAGCGGCGGAGTCCTCGTGTTCACCGGCGGCGCCGCGGCGCTGCAGCTCGAGTCCGCCGGCTTCCGCGGCCTGCTGCCTGTCGAGGTCAGCGGCCTGACGAGGCGGGAAGGCCTTTCCGTGCGCGCCGGCGCGGGTGCGCCGCGGCGCCTGCCGGGCGGGGTCGAGCTTGCCGACGCCCGGGTTACGCGGGGAACGGTCCTCGCGGCTGACGGGATTCTGCCCCTCATTGTGAGGCGGAGCCTCGGCCGCGGAGCAGTCTGG
The DNA here is from genome assembly GCA_035542415.1 of Spirochaetia bacterium. GTDB lineage: Bacteria > Spirochaetota > Spirochaetia > SZUA-6 > Fen-1364 > Fen-1364. Next base: position 28,923 of record DATKLM010000022.1, on the reverse strand, counting down.
TTTCTCGCGTTCGATCCCACCGTGCCTCCGCTTCTTTCCTGGGATGGCATGCTCGCCCTGTGGCGGAGCATCCTGGAGGGAAGCCGGGTCTCCGCGATGGGGGCGGCGTCGAAGCCGGCAGTGGAGGATCCGTGGGTCTCCGCGGCGTTCGCCGCGGACCCCCTTTCCTTCCCCCGGGTGTCCTCCGTCCTCGTGTTCGTGTGCGCCTACCTCGCGCTCCTGGCCCCGGTGCTCCTGGTGCGGAGGGGGGACCGGATGAAGGCGCGTCTCCGGTTGCTCCTTCTTGCCGGCGTCTGCGCCTCCGCGGCCGTCGCGGGATGGATCATCTTCAACTCCCTCCTGTTCCGCGCCGGGGTCCAGACGGTGGACGCGGCGCGCGTCGAGAGCAGGTCAGGTGACGGCATGGCGTTCGTCACGGAGAAGATCGCCCTGTTCGCAACGTCCGCGCAGCCGGTGGAGGCCCGCCTGGCGTCGGGCGGCGCCGCGCTGGAAGCAGGAGGCCTCTGGACCCGCGAGAACCCGCGGCCGCTGGAGCCGCACCTCCTCCTGAGGCAGAAGGGCCCGCGCGTCCAGGTGAACGGGATCGACATGGACCGGCTCGGCGCGCGGCTCCTTGCGATCCAGGACGTGGTGCCTTTTCCCGTGACGGCCCGGGCCCGGTCGGACGGAACTTCACTGCAGGTCTTCGCGCGAAACGGAACCAGCAGAACGCTCCGGAGGTGCTTCATGCTCGTGTCGGGCCGGGTCTTTCCCCTGGGAGACATCGCCGCGGGCGCGTCGGTCCAGCGAAGCTTCGCCGCGTCCGACGGCATCAGGCCATCCGAAGACGGTGGGACGCTTCCCGGTGCAGACAGCCGGCAGGCCGCCCTCTTCAAGGCCCAGGAAACGGACGAGCCTGCCGGGCCGCCGCGGCTGATCGCCTGGATGGACAGTCCTGTTCTTCCGGTCTCCTTCCCCGGTTCGTATCCGCTCGGCGGAGTCCCCGGGCCCGCGCTGGTGAGCGTGGAGGCGGAATGAGCGTACGGGAGGGCGTGCGGACGTACCTCTCGGACCGGCTGGTCCTGAGAACGTGTCTGTATCTCGCGGCCGCCCTCGGGGCGGCTGTCCTTGCCGCATGGCCTCGGGCCTCCCTGGAGGCGATCATCCGCACGGGCGCCTCGTCGGATACGTTCACCGTGGTGGCCATGGCCTTCCTCGTGTGCCTCCTCTTTCTCGGCGCCCGGTTCGGCGCGCAGGATTTTTCGCCGGATCCCGCCGTCCAGCTCCCGGAGCACGTCCGCCTGACCGCTGTCTCACTCCTGGGGCTCGTTGGCGGACGGGCGTCGTTCGCTGTCCTGCACACGATCCTGCTCCTTCTCCTGGGCGCTCCCTTCCTCGCGGCTGCCGCGGCGGTCGGAGGAGCCGGGCTGACGCACGTAGCGCGGGCGCTGGCAATTCTCGGCGCGGCGGGGCTGGCCGGTCGAGCCATTGGTCTGCTCTCCAACTGCATCATGGGAGCCCGCCGTCCCCTGCGCGACATCGCTCTGTACCTGTTCCTTGTGGCTGTCCTGATTGCCACGTTTCTGGTCGCCACCGCCGCAAGCCCGTTCTACGGGTTGTATGCTCTCCTGGAGCCATCCGAGGGTTTTCCCGAATGGCTCGTGTGTGTCGCGGCGAATCTCCTGCTGGCAGCGGCATTCTGGGGGCTCTCGATCCTTGCCCTTGCCGTGGTCCGCGCCCGGGCAAGGAGCTTCATGAAAGGGCACGGGAATGGGTGACGTCCGGGCCGGTTTCATGGCGCAGGTCGCGGGGCTCACCGCGGCCGCGCGGCGGGACCTGGTCATCCGAAGACTGCTCGCCGGGCTGTTCCTCGGCCTGCTGCCGGCCCTCGGCATCGCGGCCATGGCAGGAACGATCGCGCTGCCGGTGCCGGCGTGGTCCCTGGCCGCGGCCGCGGTCATCGCCGGGCTCGCTGCCGGAGGAATCTCCGCGCTGCTGGCCCGCCCTGACCCGATGGGCCTGCTGATCCGGGCGGATGCCGTGACGGGCAGCAAGGAGCTGGCGAGCACTGCCCTGGAGCTCGCTCGATCAGAAGAAGCGCAGTCGGCAAGGTTCACCGATGCGATCCTGGAGGACGCCTCGCAGCTTCTCGCGGGGACGAACCCGCGGGCAATCTTTAGTCCGCCGCGGCTGACGCTGGCACCGTTTGCGGCATTTGCAGCGTCTCTCGCCGTGGCTGCCCTGCTGTTTCCCGTTGATCTGCGGCAGATCTTTCCCGTCCCGACGGACAGGGATCGGGAAATGGGCCGTATCGGCGACGAGCTTCGCGAGCGCGGTGAGAAGCTCGCGGAGAGAGCGCAGAGCCAGGGGTTGGACCGGTCCATCGAGCTTTCCCGGCAGCTCGCCCAGCTTGGCAGAGACCTCGCCGCCCGCAAGGTTACGCCCCAGGAGGCACGTGACCGCTTGTCCGAGCTGGAGTCGGGATTCCGGGAGGAGTACCAGCTTCGCCTCCAGCAGATGCAGCTCACACCACCTGGCGTGCCGGGATCCGGCACCAGCCGGTCCGGGAGTCGTGAGCTTTCCACGGAGACGCAGGGTAAAGGCGGCATGACCGGAGAAGCGCCGCGGGATTCAACCGGGGAGCGGGAAGGGGACGGCGCTGCCCGGGACCTGGCCGACACGTTGGACAAGCTGCGGCAGGCGCAGCGTGACCTGGGCGGTCCCGGCAGTGCCCAGGATCGCGACCAGGGCGGAGACAAGGGCGCGGACAAGAACGGCGGCGCGGGCAACGCGCAGGGCGACCAGGCGCAGGGCTCCCCGGGGCAGGACAGAAGCCCGGGCCGCGCGGGGAAGTCGGAAAGCGCGGACAAGCCCGGCGGGCCGGGAGGCGGAGGCATCGGTAGAGATCCAGCGGCGGAGAAGCGGGGACCCGCGTCGCCCATCATTCCGGGAGACAAGGGACCGAACCTTCAGGCCCCCGGGAACGCGGCGGGGGAAGATTCGATCCGGCTCCTTGCGCGCACGCTGCCGGAGTGGTCGGGCTTACGGCTTCCCGAAAAGACGATCCTGAACGAGTATTCCCGACAGGCGGAGAGCGCCCTTGCGCATGACGAGGTTCCCCTGAAGCTTCGTCAATCCGTGAAGAAGTATTTCAGCGTCATCGGCATCTCAAGATAAGGAGTTCGACTCTACCTATGAATGAACGTGACATGGCCGCTCTGTCAGGCGGCACGGATGCGCGGCAGCAGGCGGACTGGGCGGGGGGCATGGTGGGCGCCCTGCGGGAGGAGATCGGCCGGGTGATCGTCGGCCACGACGGCGTGGTTCACGACGTGCTCGTGTGCCTGTTCTGCGGCGGGCACGCGCTCCTGGAGGGAGTGCCGGGCCTGGGAAAGACGACGCTCATCAAGTGCCTGGGCTCGGTGCTCGATCTCACGGCCTCGCGCATCCAGTTCACCCCTGACCTGATGCCGGCGGACATCATCGGGACGAACGTGCTCGTGCCGGAGGAGACGGAGCGGGCCGGGGCCGCCGCGGGGACGCGCCGGTACGTGCAGTTCCAGCGGGGACCCGTGTTCGCCAACATCGTGCTCGCGGACGAAATCAACCGCGCAACGCCCAAGACGCAGTCCGCCCTGCTGGAAGCCATGCAGGAGCAGACAGTGACCGTCAGCGGAACAAGCCATTCGCTGGACCAGCCCTTCATCGTGCTTGCAACGCAGAACCCCATCGAGATGGAAGGCACGTATCCCCTTCCGGAGGCGCAGCTCGACCGGTTCTTTTTCAAGCTCGCACTCGGGTATCCCTCCGCCGCGGAGATCGCTGCCATCATCGACCGCACCACGTCAGGCGCCCCCGCTCCCCTGAGGAAGATCGCGGACGCGGAGGACGTGCGGCGGCTGAAGGCGCTGGTGCGGGACGTGCCGCTGGCGGCGCACGTGCGGGACTACGCCATCAGGCTCTCCCTGGCAACCCGGCCCGGCGCGGAGACGGCCATCGAGCTGGTCTCCCGGTACGTCCGTTACGGGGCGAGCCCGCGCGGGCCGCAGGCCCTCGTCCTCGCCGCAAAGGCCAACGCACTGTTCGAGGGCCGGCTCAACGCCGGCTTCGACGACGTGAAGGCCTCCGCCCGGCAGGCGCTTCGTCACCGGATTCTTCTCAACTTCGAGGGAGAAGCGGAGGGAATCACGCCCGAGCAGATCATTGACGACGTGCTCTCCCGGACTCCGCCCGGGGATACGTAAGGAGGCCGCGCGGAGATGGATGCCGCTCTCTTCGACACGGAGTTCCTCCGCAAGCTCGAGTCCCTGGCGTTCATTGCGCGCCGTCTCTATCACGGCGAGGCGCGCGGGGCGCACATGTCCGTTCGCCGGGGAACGTCGCTGGATTTTGCCGACTACCGCAGCTACCAGCCCGGGGATGATTTCCGCTCCATCGACTGGGGCATCTATGGGAGGCTGGACCGGCTCGTCGTGCGGCTCTACGCCGAGGAGGAGGATCTCACCGTCCACCTCCTCCTGGATTCCAGCGCCTCCATGGCCTTCGGCGCGCCCCCGAAAATCGACTACGCGCGCCGGCTGGCCGCGGCGCTGGGATTCGTGGGCATCGGGTCCCTGGACCGGGTCGGAGTGACGACGTTCGCTGCCGGCCTCTCCGGTGCCCTTGCTCCGCGGCGCGGCCGGGTCCAGCTCTTTCACCTCCTGGAGCACATGAGCACGCTCGCCTCAGGCGGCTCTACCAACATCGCGCGGTCCCTGGAGGACTATGCGCGCAGGTCCCGCAATCCCGGGCTGGCAATCGTGATCTCCGATCTCCTGGATGACTCCCGTGACGGCTGGCGCCGCGGCCTCCAGGCGCTTCTCTTTCACAACTTCGAGGTAGTGCTCGTGCACGTGCTGGACCGGGAGGAGATCGGCCCGAGCGAGCTGGGCGCCCTGCGGCTTACCGACATGGAGACGGGGCGCACGCTTCCCCTGCACGTGGACCGGGCGCTGCTCGCCGCCTACCGTCAGAAAGCGGCAGCGTTCTTCGCGGACGTGGAATCCTTCTGCCTGAAGAACGGCATCGAGTACCTCCGCGCGGCAACCGTCGTCCCCTTTGAGGACGTGGTGCTGCGCTATCTCCGGCAGGGAACGCACCTGCACGCGCGATGAGCTTCTCCTCCCCGTGGTGGCTCCTGCTGCTCCTCCTCGTGCCCCTCGTGATCCTCCTGCACGCGCTCACCCTCCGGTGGCGCTCCGTTTCCACGTCCTCCCTGCTGTTCTGGAACGAGGTGATCAAGGAGCGCGCCGCCAGCCTCCGCGCGCGGCGCCTCCTTCGGAGTCTGGTTCTCCTTCTCCAGATCCTCGCCGTGGCGGCGCTCGCTCTTGCGCTCGGCGGGCCCCTGCTTTCCGGCCCGGGCCGCGGCGGGTCCCAGGACGTGATCCTTGTCCTGGACGCCACGGCGAGCATGCAGGCGAGGGAGGGCGCGCGGACCCGCTGGGAAATCGCGCGGGAACGGGGGCTCGCACGTGCCGCCGGCCTCCGCGGCGGGGCACGCATGGCGGTTGTGCTCGCGGAGAAGGCGCCGCGCCTTCTTTCCGCGTTCACCACGGACAGGAACGCCCTGCGGCGCCTTCTCCAGTCGGCGCGCGCCACGGACGAACCGGGAGACGTGGCGGACAGCATGCTCTTCGCCATGTCCCTGCGCGATCCCCGCCGCGGAGGCCGGGTGGCGCTGGAAACCGACGGCGCCTTCGAGGCGCTCCACGGCGTGGATTTGTCGCTGCCGTGGGTGACCGTCGATCTCGTGGGGTCGGCGCAGGACAACGTGGGGATCACGCAGATGTCGCTGCGTCCGGGATCGGGAGCGGGCGCGGGGACCGAGCTCTTCCTGGCGGTGATGAACGCGGGCCGCGCGCGGGCAGCGGTTCCGCTCGTCGTGCGGGCAGGCGGCCGGGACATCGTCAGCCGCACTCTGGGAATCGACGCCGGACGCACAGCCGCGGTAGCGGTTCCCTGGACCGGTGCTGAGACCGGCCGGGTGGAAGCCTTTCTCAGGACCCGGGACGCGCTTCCCCTGGATGACGCTGCCTACGCGGACCTTTCCCCGGCCGGCCGCCTGCAGATCCTCGTGGTCGGGCCTCAGCCGTATTTTGTTCAGCAGGCCCTCGAAGCCCTTCCCGGGGTGACGATACAGACCGTGGATGCTCCGCCCGTGGAGACTCCGCGGGCTGACGTTGTGATCTACGTCGGCGCGCAGCCGCCGCCTCTCTCTCGAGGAAATTTCCTCCTTCTGAATGCGGTTCCGCTGAACCTTCCTGTCCGTGTGCGCGGCCTTCTCCGAGGTCCGGCTGTCACCGGGTGGAGCAGGAGCGATCCCCTGCTGGAGTCCGTTTCCCTTGCCGGCCTCCGGATCGCCCAGGGTCTGGACCTGGATCCCGGTCCAGGCTTCTCGGTGGTTGCCGCCTCCGGCAAGTCCCCGCTTCTTCTGCGATGGGAGCATTCCGGCGTCAAGGCCCTCCTGCTGGCCTTCGATCCGCGCGTCTCGGATTTTCCCTTGCGGCCGGGGTTCCCTATCCTGCTCGCCAATGCGCTTTCGTGGTTCTTCCCCGGCTGGCTCCAGGCCCAGGTGGACCAGACTCAGGCCGGTGACGCCCGGCTCATTCCCACCGAGGGAGCGCGCAGCGTGACAGTGCAAAAGCCGCACGGGCGGGTGGAGACTTTGTCCGCAGATGGAGCGTCCGTCACGTTTCATGAAACCGACGAGACAGGATTCTACACGGTGGAGACCGGGGACACGCGCAGCGAGTTCGCCGTCAACCTTGCAAGCGAATCGGAGACGGGCATCTCGCCCCGGTTCACTCCACCTGCCGCCCCGCAGCAGCCCGGAGGGCAGCGGGCCGGCGCGCCGCGGCCAATCTGGCCCGCGGCTGCCGCAACGGCCCTGCTCCTGCTCGTCCTGGAGTGGCTGGCCTGGCTCTGGCGTCCGGGGAGGTCGCCTGCCGCATGAGCGCGCAGTCGCCCCTGTGGCTCCTCGCAGTCGCGCTCGTCCCCCCGCTCGTGCTCCTGACGCTCCGCGGCCTGCGGCGCCGACCCGAGTCCCTCAGCGCGGGGCGAACCATCGCTTTTCTCGGTCTTCGATCAGCGGCCATCATCTCGCTGGCGCTCGGGCTTGCAGGGCTTTCCGGCGCGCTTCGTTCCGACCGGCTGTTCACCGTGTTCCTCCTGGACCAGTCCCGCAGCGTGGCCGCCGCGGAACGGGAAAGGGCCGTACGGATGGTGGAGGCGACACGGTCCCGCCTGCGCGGCTCGGACACCGCCGCGCTCGTCCGTTTCGGGGCGGACGCGCAGACCGACGCACTGGAGCCCGGGGTACCGGTGTCCGAGGAGGGTGTCGATGTCGATACGGAGGCCACGAACATCGGCCTGGCCATCCAGGATGGGCTTGCGCAGGACGGCAGGGGCGCGGTGCCGAGAATCGTCCTTCTGAGCGATGGAAACGAAACCCGGGGGAGCGCCGAGGCCGCTGCCGGCGTGGCCCGCGCCATGGGGGCCCGTATCTTCCCCGTGCCGCTCGGGGTCCCGGAAGGCGGCACGGAAGTGGCCGTGGATGACGTGCAGGCGCCGATGACCGTGCGGCAAGCGGAGGCGAGCGAAGTGACCGTGATGGTCCGAAGCCGCACGGACGTCACCGCCCGCGTCACTCTCTTTCAGGACGCCGCCCCGGTTGCCACCCGTGTGATGCAGCTTTCTGCCGGGGACAACGCGGTCCAGTTCACCACCGTCTTCCCGCAGAGGGGACTGCACGCGCTGGACGCCGTCGTGGAGGCGCCGGGAGACGTTGTGGCGCAGAACAACCACAACCGCCGGCTCATCGAGGCGGGCGGGCCGCCGCAGGTCTTGTATGTATCACGGCCCGGCAGGAGCTCGCCGTCCCTGCTCTCGGCCCTGTCCGCGCAGGGCATTCCGGTGGTCGAGCGGACAGCGGCCGAGCTTCCGGGAACCCTCGCGGGCTGCCTTCCCTATGACGCCATCATCCTGGACAACGTGCCCGGCTACGGCATCTCCACGGAGAAGATGGAGCTCATTGCGCAGTACGTGCGGGACGCCGGCGGCGGGCTTCTCATGGCGGGCGGCAGCGCGAGCTTCGGCGTGGGCGGCTACTACAAGACCCCGATCGAGCGCGTTCTGCCGGTGGACATGGACGCCAAGTCCCAGGTGCAGCTCCCCGGTCTTTCCCTCGTCATCGTCATGGACAAATCCGGCAGCACCGGGGAGACCGTTCCCTCCGGTGAGACAAAGCTGGACGTCGTGAAAAGCGCCGCGCTCTCCGCCGTGGAAGCCCTGAACCCGTTCGACCGGGTCGGGGTGATCGCGTTTGACGCTGACTGGCTGTGGGCCGTGCCCATGACGAACGCCGGCGACATCCGGGCAATCGCCGCGAACCTCGCCACCGTGAGCTCCGGCGGCGGGACGATCATGTACCCGGCCCTGGAAGAGGCGGACCGGGTCCTCTCCACGTCGCGCTCGCCGCTGCGGCACGTGATCCTGCTCACCGACGGCCTCACCGATGCCGGAGACTTCAAGGGGCTCGTGGCCCGCATGGGGCAGCATCACATCACCGTGTCCACCGTAGCCGTGGGGGAGGACGCGGACACGGATCTCCTGGCGAGCATCGCCCGCTGGGGCCGGGGCCGCTCCTATGCCACGAGCGATCCGCGCGATGTTCCGCGCATCTTCCTCGCCGACACGATGCTGGCCACGACGTCGCTTGTCGTGGAGAAGAGCTTCTTTCCCCGGGAGGTTTCCTCCGCAGAGATGATCCGTGGCCTGTCCCTGGGCAGCATTCCTCCCCTGGAGGGTTTCGTGCTCACCTACATGAAGCCCGGCGCAGAGCAGGCGTTGTCGGCCCTGTACGATGCGCCCCTGCTCGCTTCGTGGCGCTTTGGGCTCGGCCGCACCGCGGCCTTCACGTCGGACTTCGGCGGCCGCTGGAGCGCGGAGTGGCTGGGCTGGAACCAGTTCCCGCGGTTTGCCGCGCAGCTGGTGCGCTGGATCGAGAGGCCGTCCGGGCCGCCGGTCCTCCACCCGCGGATCGAAACCGCGGCAGGCCGCGCGTCCGTGACCGTTGACGCGTACGATTCCCTGGGCCGATTCGTGGACGGGCTGGAGATGAGCGGCATCCTCCTCCGGCCGGGCGGCGCGCGGACCGAGCTGCGCGTCCCGCAGACCGGGCCGGGACTGTACCAGGTCACGTTCCCCGCAGAAGACCTTGGTGACTATACCCTCACTCTTGCGGCGCGGTCCGGGGCCACGGAGCTTGCCCCGCTCACCGTGGGGACCAGCCTGGCGTACTCGGAGGAATACCGGATGCAGGGCCCGAATACCGTGCTGCTGAACCGGCTTGCCAATGCGACGGGAGGGCGGGTGGTTTCCTCCGCGGAAGACGCTGCGGGCATGGCCGCGCTTCTGCGCCGGGAACCGGGACCCTCCGGCTCGGGCAGCGACGCGTGGCGGCTGCTGCTCCTGGCGGCGGCTCTGCTGTTCTGCGCGGACATTGCGGTCCGCCGCCTGGCATCTCCGCGCGCGCTGTTTGACGGGATCCTTGCGCGCCTGCGCGCCCTCCGCGGCAGCCCTGCGCTGTCTTCCAGCGAGCTCGGGGACCTCGTGAGGCGCACCCGCGAGGAGGAGCGCGCCCGGATCAAGGCGCGGCTGTCCGGGGCAGCGCAGGGAGGGAAGCTGGACTCCGACCTGGCCGCCTACCTCTACATCGCCCGGCTGCACAGCAGCCGCGTGTCCAGAGAGGAGAGGGCGAAAGATGATGGAAATGCGCGGGATACCGCGCCGCGGAAAAAGGGGTGATCACTTCCAGGGATCGGACAGGAGAACCGGGGACAGATTGATCAGTTCCCCCTCCATGCTTTCCAGCCCCTTGTCACGCAGAGTGGTCCCGCTCGCGGCCGCCAGATCCGCGGCGGCCCTGCGGAACCGGCGGTAGCCCTCCAGCTCTGTCTTGCGCGCCTCAGAGAGCGCCTGCTCCGCGTCGTAGAGGCGTCGGATGTCGCTCTTGCCGGTGTCGAACCGCGTCATCTCCACGTCCAGGAGGCGCTTCTTGAATCCGGACACGGCCCGGGCGTTCTCCGCCTGCCGCGCGTAGGAAAGAACGCGCTGGAAGAGCGCCGCGGTGGAAATGGAGGTGTCGCGCTCCATGGCCCTCATCTTGCGGGCCGCAAGCTCCCTCGTCAGCCTCGCTTCCTCCAGCTGGCTCTGCGCCTGAAGGTTTCCCAGGATGGGCAGGCGGAATTGCAGGCCGAGGGACCACGTGGGGTAGCTCTCACTCTGGAGCCTGTCGAGGGAGCCGTTGAAGGAATTGTCCAGCCCCTGCAGGCCGAAGCTCGCGTGGGCGTTCAGCTCCGGCAGGCGCTGGTCCAGACGATAGTCCAGCTGGATGCCCGACTTTTCCAGCTCACCCCGACTGATGAGGATCTCCGGCTGCAGCTTCAGCGCTTCCTGCACGCGGGTGTCTCCCTGGTCCGATGACACCACGCCGGAGGGCGATTCGACTTCCAGCGGCTCCGCCGCGGTGATGCTTGCCGTGGAGCCGATGCGGCCGCCGCCCAGGAGCAGGCGGAGCTGCGCTGCCGCTTCCGAGACGGCGAGGACGCTGGATTCCTCCTCCGTGACGCGGATGGCGAGCTGGATTTCCGCCTCGGAGAGATCGAGGTCGGACATCTTGCCCACGCCGAGACGTTCCCGCGCGTCAGCGGCGATCTCCTGCGCCATCCGCACGGACTCCGCCGCGATCCTGTGGAGCTCCTGTGCAAGCGCCAGGTCCCAGTAGGCAGACTCCACTTTGGAGACGACGGAGATCATCTCCCGACGATACGTGTGAAACGCGATCAGCTCTTCATTGCGGGCGAGCCTCACCGGGATGAGCGGAGATCCCCGGGCGATGCCCTTCAGGAGCGGCTGATCGACCTGGACGCTGAGGTTCGATTCATACTGGTGCCCGGCGGGGTAGACAGGTGCCGTGACCAGGTTCCCCGTCGTATCGACGAGCGAATACCCCAGACGGTAGCCCGCGCCACTGAAGAACTTTCCCTCTACCCCTACCTGGTATTCGGTTCGCTGTTCCTTGAACTCGGTCGCATTGAACATCGACAGCGCCTGTTCCGCGGTGTTCAGCCGATCCTGGTAGTCCCGGCTGACACCTGACACCAGGGCAGGCTCGAAGTTCCCCCACGCCCCTTGCACCTGGGTCTTTCTGATCAGCCATTGAAGGCGCGCTTCCCATACGACCGGACTCGCCTGCAGGGCTTCCAGGGCCGCGTCGGAGAGCCGGACCGACAAGGCGCTGTTGTCCGTGTCCTGAGCTGCTGCCGCCGCGGCGGGCAGGAGAATGAGATATATCAGGATGCCTCGTTTGGTGGAAGAAAACATTCTGCGGTTCATGTACCACCGGGGGTGTGCCACATTCTATCACACGCCCGCCGCGCAGAGGAAGGGTGCATCCGAGGTTGCGCTCTCCCCGGAATTCCGCTACAATGCCCCCGCCAGCAATACAAACTCGCGGATTCAAAAAAGGCAAATACCATGACGTACCCGAGCCCGGCGCACCGTTGGATCCTTACGATCATTCTCTTTTCTTCCGGCATCTTTGCGGCTTTCTCAGAGTCATGGACTTCCCGCGGAATCGTGGAGCCATACCGGGACGCGAAAGTGAGCGCGACCGTCAGCGGCACCGTGGTCTCCCTCCGGGCGGAGGAAGGGCAGTTCGTTCATGCCGGGGACGTCGTTGTGGAGCTGGACAGCGCGCTGGAAGCTCTGGAAGTGGAGCGGCGAAAGCTCGTCTCGGAGAGCACCGCGGAGGTCGACGCGGCCGCCCAGCGCATGGAGACCCTGCGGGTGGACTACGAGGGCACGAAGAAGCTCCAGGAGGAGACCCATTCCGTGTCCCTCGACGACTTGCGGAAGAAGGAGCTCGAGTATCGTCTTGCGGAGGGCGAGTACCAGCGCCTCTCCGTCTCGGAGGAGCGCGAGCGGCTCGAATGGCGCCTTGCGGAGGCGCAGCTCCAGAAGAAGCTCATCACCGCGCCGTTCGATGGCGTCATCGTCTCCCGTCTCCTCGAGCTGGGCGAGGGGTGCAGCCCCCAGCAGGCGCTGTTCCGCATCGCGGATACCCGCAAATGCCGGCTCGTCGCGCACATGGAGCAGGGACCCTGCCAGAGAATGAAGCCGGGAGAAAAGGTCATGCTGAGGATCAACGAGGCGAGCGGCCCGATCACGGTGGCCGGCACGGTGGAGTTCGTCTCTCCTCTCGTGGACGCCTCCAGCGGGCTGCGAGAGGTGAAAGTCCTCTTCGACAATACCGACGGCAGGATCCACCCCGGCGTCACGGGCGCCGTGAGCGCGGAACGCTAGAAGCCGCCGTGGACAGGACGCAGCCGGCCGACCGCGAAAAGGACTACCTCCGCTCGCTCGAGGAGCTGCACCGGCTGCGCCGCTTCGACGGGGAGCCCGCGCGCTTCTGGCGCGTGTACCTGGGCGCTCTCGTGTCCGCCTCCGAGGCGGACAGCGGCATCATTGCGGTGAGAGTGAAGTCCGCGGCAGCGGCATGGCGCCTCCTTGCAGCCGCCCCCGAGACGCTCGTTCCCGGGGGGATTGCCGAGACAATGCTGAACGAGGTCGCCGGAACGGCCGCTGCCGCCCTGGACACCGGGGCGGCCCGTTCGGATTCCGGCGGCCGCGGAGTGCTTGCCGTGCGCCTGCAGACCGATACCGTTGACGAGGGCTGCGTCGGCCTGTTCTTCACCGCGCACCTGCCGCCCGCGGAGGCCTCCAAGCGGCTGCGGCGGGTGCTGCTTGCGGCGGACATCCCGGCGAGCTACCAGCTCTCCCGGGTGGCCGCTGAGGCGCGTACCCGGGTCTCCCAGTTCGCCAGCGTGCTGGACCTCATGGTCCTCATCAACGCGGAGAAGAAGTTTCTCTCCGCCGCCATGGCGTTCTGCAACGAGCTGGCCTCGCGGCACGGCTGCGAGCGCGTGAGCCTGGGCTGGCTGGAGAAGGGATACATCCGCCTGCAGTCCACGAGCCGGTCCGACCGGTTCGAGCGGAAGACGGAGGCAGTGCAGCGCCTGGAAGCCGCCATGGAAGAGGCGCTGGACCAGAACACCGAGATCGTTCTGCCTCCCAAGGAAGCAGGAGGCCCCGTCCAGCGGGACCACCGCACGTACGCGGAGGCGTACGACGTGACCCACATGTGCTCCCTGCCCCTCCGCGTGGATGGAGAAGCCGCCGGCACCTGCTCGTGTGAACGCAGCTCTTCCCCGTTCTCCGAGACCGAGATGCGCCTGCTGAGGCTCTCCTGCGACCAGGCCGCGCGGCGGCTGGCGGATTTGAAGAAGTCCGACCGCTGGTTCGGCGCGCGTCTTGCGGCCTCCGCGCGGGAGAAGCTTGCCGGCGTCCTGGGCTACGAGCACACCGGGGCAAAGGTGATTGCCATCGTCGTGGCCGCGCTCCTCGGGCTGGTCGTGTTCGGGCGCTTCGACTACCACGTCAAGGCTGCCGTGGTTCTCCGCACGGACGACATGGTCAATGTCACCGCGCCGTTCGACGGGCATCTCGACAAGGTGCTGGCCCGTGTCGGCGACCCGGTCGCGGAAGGGCAGGAGATCGTTACGCTGGACCGCACGGAAATGTTCCTGCGGGAGGCCGAGCTCGTGGCGGAGAAGACCCGTTACGAAAGGGAGTTCGAAAAGGCCCAGGGCTCAGGCGCGCTCGCGGATATGCGGATCACGGCTGCCCAGCGGGACCAGGCGGCGGCACGGCTTGAACTGGCGCGCTATCAGCTGGACCGCGCCTCCATCCGCGCGGCGTTTGCCGGGATCATCGTGGAGGGGGACCTGATCGAAAAAATCGGCGCTCCGGTCCGCCAGGGCGACCTCCTGGTGAAGCTGGCCCGCATGCAGGACCTGTACGCGGAGCTCGAGGTCAACGAGGCGGACATCCATGAGATCGTCGGAGAGCCGTCCGGAGAGATCGCCCTTGCCAGCAGGCCGCAGGAGCGTTTCCCCGTGAAAGTGACGCGCGTGGAGCCCGCCGCCGTGGCCAAGGACAAGAAGAACATCTTCGTGGTCAAGGCAGTGTTCACGGGGGAGCGTCGGATGTGGTGGCGGCCGGGCATGAGCGGCGTCGCGCGGCTGTCCGTGGGCCGCCGGAGCCTCCTGTGGATCCTCACGCACCGCACCATGGACTTCCTGCGGCTGCGGATCTGGTGGTAGGAGGCCCGGAGGTGGGGCGCCGCGCGGCATGAGCGACGAGAGCCGGATCTTCCACGAGTCGTGGTACCGCATCGCCAACCAGCGTATCAGCCTGTCGGCGGCAGTGCGCGTGCGCCGGCAGCTTTTCCGCGGGTCCCGCTGGTATGTCCTCTCGGATCCATTCACCGGGCAGTTCTTCCGCCTCCGCCCGCCGGCCTATGACTTCATCGCAAGATTGAGCAACCGGCGCACCGTGGAAGAGGTGTGGCGGGAAACCATGGATCGTGACCCGGACAACGCGCCGGGGCAGGAAGACGTCATCCAGCTCCTCGCCCAGCTCTACCACGCCAATCTCCTGCGCTATGAGCTTCCCGTGGACAGCGAGAAGCTGTTCGACCGCTACAAGGAGCGCCGCCAGAAGGTGGCCCGCTCAACGCTTCTCAACATCATGTTCGCCCGGTTCCCCCTGCTGGACCCGGACGCGTTCCTGCAGCGCCTCCTCCCGTTCGTGCGGGTCCTCATGGGACCCTTCGGCGCCCTGCTCTGGATCGCCGTGGTGGCCTGGGGGATCGCGTCCGCTGCCGGCAACGCCGCGGCCCTGGGCTCCCAGACGCAGGGGGTCCTCTCTGTATCCAACCTGCCGCTTCTCTACGTGGGGCTCGTGCTCGTCAAGACGCTGCACGAGTTCGGGCACGCCTTTGCCGTCCGGCGCTTCGGCGGCGAGGTTCACGTGATGGGCATCATGCTTCTGATCTTCAGCCCGCTGCCCTACGTGGACGCCACGGCGGCCTGGGCTTTCCGCAGCAAGGCAAAGCGCATTCTCGTGGGCGCCGCGGGCATGATCGTGGAAGTGTTCGTCGCCGCAAGTGCCGCGGTGGTCTGGGCCAACACCGCGCCGGGCGCGCTGCACTCCCTCGCCTACAACATGATCTTCGTCGCCTCGGTGTCCACCGTCGTCTTCAACATCAACCCTCTCCTCCGCTACGACGGGTACTACATCCTCTCCGACATTTTCGACATCCCCAATCTCCACTCGCAGGCAACGCAGCACCTGCGGCACCTCGTGGAGCGCTACGCGTTCGGGGACCGGCGGTCCCGCAGCCCGGCCGCTTCCCGCACGGAAGCCGCCTGGCTCACCGTGTTCGGCGTGCTGAGCGGGATCTACCGCTTCGTCGTCTTCGGCGCCATCCTCCTCTTCCTCGCCGATCGGTTCCTCCTTGCCGGCATCATCATGGCCGTCGTGTGCGCTGTTTCGTGGGTCATCGTCCCTCTCCTGCGCCTGATACGCTACCTGGCGGTGGACAAGAAGCTCGAGCGCCGCCGCCTGCGGGCGGCATCCGTCTGCGCCGGGACGGCGGCGGTCGTCGCGGCGTTCCTCCTGTTCTGTCCGTTTCCCAGCAGCTTCAAGAGCCCCGGCGTGCTGAAGGCGCGGGATTCGGAGATTGTCATCAACCGCGTCGGCGGGGAGGTACGGGAGGTCCTTGCCGCCTCCGGCACGCGGGTACGCCCGGGGACGGCCCTCCTGCGCCTGGAGAACCAGGAGCTGGAGCTGCGGATCCGCGAGCTGGAGGCAAAGCTGGCCGAGGTGAATGCCGTACGCCAGCGGGCCCTGCAGGAACGGCGGGCGGACGTGAAGCCGGTGGAGGGCGTGATCGAGTCGATTTCCCGGCAGCTTGCTCGCCTGCAGGAGGACCGTGCCGCGCTGCTCCTGACCGCACGCATGCCGGGAGTGTGGGTGGCGCCCCACGTGGACGAGCTTGTGGATTCATGGATCCCTCGCGGCGCGAACATCGGCGAGATCGTCGACGACGAAGCCTTTTCCTTTTTCGCGGTTGTGTCACAGCACGACGTTTCCCGCCTCTTCTCCGAAGAGGTGCGGTCCGTGGATGTCCGTATCAGGGGCACCTCTGACAGGACGCTTCCCACGACGGGCTCGATCCGCATCCCCGTGGAGCGGACGGCGCTCCCCTCGGCCGCGCTCGGCCTGGCCGGGGGAGGAGACGTGGTGACGAACCTGATGGACCCCAGCGGTGTGCGCGCCGTGCAGCCCTTCTACGAAGTGCGGCTCGAGATCAGCACGGATGGGCCGCCGGCCATCTTCCACGGGCAGTCCGGCCGCGCGCTGTTCCGGCTCCCGCCGGAGCCGCTCCTGCGCCAGGCCGTGCGCCGGCTGCAGCAGCTCTTCCAGGAGCGGTACCAGCTGTGAGCGTCCTGACAAAAGACTACTACCGCACGTTCATCAGGAAGCCCGCGCCCCTGCTCTCCGGGCTGGACGCGCCCCTTCACGCCGCGGCCGGGGCCATCAACGTCATCGGAACGGAATCCGAGCTCCTGGAGGAAGCGGCGCGCATCGACGAAAGGGCGGGGGAGTGGACCTCGAAGTCCGATGGGAAGCTCTCCAGCGAGCTGGACGATTTCCGGGAGGCGTTTCGCCGGCACCGGAAAAGCAGTGATGAGCTCATGCCGGCCGCGCTCGCGGCAATCCGGGAGGCGGCCGCGCGCCGGGTGGGCCTGCGTCCGTACGTCGTCCAGCTCGCCGGCGCTCTGGCGCTGTACCGCGGATTCGTCGTGGAGATGGCCACCGGGGAAGGGAAGACGCTGACTGCTGCCATCGCGATGGTGCTGAACGGCTGGTCCGGTCTTCCCTGTCACGTCATTACGGTCAACGACTACCTCGCCGAGCGTGACGCCTCCTGGATGGAAGCCCTGTACCGTTTCTGCGGCGTCAGCGTCGGCTTCGTCACCGGGGACATGGACCGCGCCGGCCGCAGGAACGGCTACGCGGCCGACGTCGCGTACACGACGAGCAAAGAAGTGGTCGCTGACTTCCTCAGGGACCGGTTGTGGCTCGGAGATCTGCAGAAAGCGGAGCGGAGACAGATCGCCGCACTCCTGGGCAGGCGGTCCCGCATCGAGGAAGGTCTTGTCATGCGGGGCATCCACACGGCCATCGTCGACGAGGCGGACAACGTCCTGATCGATGAGGCTGTCACTCCCCTGATCATCTCCCGCGCCGGGCCCAACAGCCTGTTCCTTGATGCGTGCGGCGCCGCTCACGGGATTGCCGCGGGACTCGAAGAGGGCAGCGACTACCGGGTGAACCGCCGGTTGAAGGAAATCGAGTTCGACGATGTCATGCGGGAGCGCATCATGGACCGCATCCGCGCGCGGCCGGGAACCTTCGGGGGCGCGGCCGGCAACCTCGAGCTCGTGCACCAGGCCCTTTCTGCGCGCGAGTTCTTCCGCAACGACGGAGAGTACGTGATCATCGACGGCAAGGTGGTCATCGTGGACGAGTTCACCGGCCGCCAGATGCCCATGCGCCAGTGGCGCGGCGGCCTCCACCAGCTCGTCGAGCTGAAGGAGGGGCTCGCTGCCACCCCGCCGAGCGAGACGCTTGCGCGGCTCAGCTTCCAGCGGTTCTTCCGGTTTTTCGGGAAGCTGTCCGGCATGACGGGGACGGCCCGGGAGGCGGCCCAGGAGCTCTGGGAAATCTATGGCCTGCACGTGGTCCGGATCCGGGAGAACCGGCCGTGCCAGCGGCGTGAGCTCGGTCAGACCTCCTTCGCGCGGGCCGCGGAACGCTGGCAGGCCGTTGTCGCGGAGATCCTTCAGCTGCACGCAACCGGCCGGCCGGTCCTCGCGGGGACGCGCAGCGTGAAATCCAGCGAGCGCCTTTCCTCCCTGCTCACCGAGGCAGGGCTGCAGCACAAGGTGCTCAACGCCGTGCGCCATCGTGAGGAAGCGGCCATCGTGGCGCGCGCCGGAGACCGGGGCGCCGTGACCATCGCTACCAACATGGCCGGCCGGGGGACCGACATCCGCCTTGCCGAGGGTGTTCCGGCGCTCGGCGGTCTCCATGTCATTGCCACGGAGTGTCACGAGTCCCACCGGATCGACCGGCAGCTTTTCGGGCGGTGCGCGCGGCAGGGCGACCCGGGAAGCGCGCGCTCCTACATCAGCATGGAGGACGATCTCATGGTCCGCTTCCTCCCGGACGTCGTGCGCCGCGCCATCGGGTCGCAGATCGATCGCACGGCGCCCGTGGGCGGGTGGCTGGCGCGCCAGGCAGTGGCGTGGGCGCAGCGGACCGCCCAGCGGGACGCTTTCGAGAGACGGAGGTCCGTGCTCCGAATGGATACGTGGCTGGATGACTCGCTTTCGTTCGCGCCGCGCGACGTGTCGTAGCGGGCTGGTCGGGGGAGAATGCGGATGCCGTCCGTGCAGGAGACGGCGGGGATGACAGGAGGATGTGCATGGGACGGAAATGGCGAATGGTGCGGACATCGGTGCTGGTCATGGCTCTCGCCGTCGCGGCGCGCGGGCTCTGGGCGCAGGAGAGCACGCCACGGACCATTCTGGTCTTCGGCCCGCGGCTGGGCGTCTCCGCCGTTCTCCAGGAGCCGGGAGCCTTCAGCAGCGACATGCAGAAAGTGACGCAGGACGCGGATCGAAGCTTCTTTCCCGTGTTCAGCGAGGTCGGGATCGGGGCAGGACAGTTCATCCCGCTGGGATCCAGCGGGACCTACATCACATTTCAGCAGGCGTTTCTGGTCGGCGGGCTTGATCAGCGCATGCCTCTGCCCAGCGCGTTCCTGACCCTCGGCTGCCGCCTCCCGTTCGGTCTGGAAGCCGGCGTCGGCCCGTACGGAACTCTGACTCCCCTGTCGGGGAGCGCGGAGTTTGTGCTTTCCATGGTTTATACGGCGGGGTGGGTCTTCGCAACGCCTGACTTCCAGGTGCCGATCACGCTGATGTTCGTGCCGATTCCCGGCTATCTCAACCCGCGCATTACGCTCCTGTTCGGGATCAACTTCTGGATGCTGAGGTAGATGAAAAATAAAAGTTGACAACGGGAAAATCATCCCTTATGATCCGCCCCAGTCGGATTGATTGTGTGAGTTAAAATGGAGAGCCAGAAGACCAAATTCCAGCTTGAACCTCTCGAACCTCGGCTTCTCCTTTCCGCCAATGGCATCGTTGGTGCTGTTGTCGTCCCTCCCAGCAATCCGGGCGCTGACCTCGTCGTACAAGAGCTCACCTCCAGCCGCCCCGTCACCGCGGAACCGGGCTCCACGTACGTGCCGGAGGGGAACCTCCCGGATCTGATGGCCTCCAGCGTCCAGACCTCGAATGCTTCCCAAGCCGCCGCGGCTGCGCCTTCAGCGCAGACGAATGCCGTCGGCAGCGTGCCTTCGACGGCACAGACCGGCTCCACGGCCGTGCTTGTCCAGGTCCCGGTATCCGCGCAGGACACCAGCACTACCCTTGCTGAGACTCCGGTCACGCCCGCGCTGCAGACACCTGACCAACAGACGAAGACTGATGAGATAGTGACAACTCTTCACGGCTCAGAGCCCCCGCCGGCAGCCGCCAAGGACATACATCTCATCAACGGACAGCCTGTCACGGTCCCGCAAACCCTGGTGATAGAGAGCGGCGGTACCCTGAGCGGAACGGGTGCCATCGTCGGCAGCCTGAAGAATCAGGGCACGCTCAGCCCAGGCAATTCCCCGGGGATCGTGAACATCACCGGAGACCTGACGCTGGACTCCGCCGGGAGCCTGCATATCGAGATCGGCGGGCTCAACGCCGGACCGGGAAGCCCCAACGTCAATGACGGCTATGACCAGGTAAACGTCTCCGGCGCCGTTGCTCTCGGCGGCACTCTCAAGATCGATCTTCTTGACGGCTACGTTCCCCAGGTGGGTGATTCGTTCACCATTATGACCTACGGGTCCGCCACGGGAGCATTCAACTCGGTCAATGGGCTCGTTATCGGGGACGGAAAGGTCTTCAGGATCGACCAGGGCGCCAATGAGCTGCGCCTCACCGTCGCTGATCCCACGGACATTCTCGGTATCATCGACACTGTTTTCAGCGGCCACCCCAACGCTTCGTTCTCGGAGACGGTCAATCCGGGGAACGTCGATCTCGGCGGGGTCCTTTCCATCACCTCCCCCACCCTGAAGTTCGATTTCACCTGGAACAGCGGAACCTGGACGGGAGCCATCACGGTGACGGCCGGCGGAGCCTCTCTGAAGATCGGTGACGCGCTGACCGCCACCATTTCGGACACGGGCTCAGACGGCATCGCCCTCACGGGCACCTATACGCTGAACAGCGCGGACATCCACGGCGGGGCTTTCAGCCTGACCGCGGACAAGCTCAGCCTGGACATCCCCTCCCTGCTTACTGCAGATGCGCAGCCGGTGACGCTGAGCTACTCTCCCAACGGGGCGGCCGACCAGCAGCTGGTCAATCTCAGCAGCCTCTCGATCTCCATCACTCCCCTGGAAGACACCACGATCCAGATAGACAACCTCTCCATCCGGGCAAACGGCTTCTCCATCGCCAACGCGTCCTTCACCAGGTCCTCGGTGACCCTGGGCTCGGTCCTTTCCATTCAGACCTTCAAGCTCACCTTCGACAACGTGAACTACACCGCGGGCGGCAGCCTCACCGGAACGTTCAGCCTGAGCGCGTCTTCGGTCAGCCTGTTCCCGGGGCAGAGCGCCTTTACCGCCACGGTGACGGGATTCACCGGCTCGTACACGCTGGGCACCCGTGACCTGAGCCTGGGCGCATCGAGCGTGGACATCGGCATCAGTGACCTCCTGAAGCTCACCGCCCAGACGGTCACCTTCACCTTGGATCCCTTCACGGTTGTCATCGGCAGCATGTCGGTCAGCTCACCCCGCTTCCCCGGCGGATTCACCGGTTCCGTGACGAACTTCACCATCACGTCCACGGGATTCTCGGTCGGGAGCGCCACCATTGCCTACTCCGACCCTGTGAAGATCGGGCCGGTCCTGAGTGTCTCGGACCTCTCAATCACTGCCACGAATTTCGGCTACACGGTCGGATCCGGAGCAAGCTTCGCCGGCACGCTGACGGTGACCGTCGGCTCGGTGGAGCTGTTCCCGGGCAAGTCGGTCAACGCCTCGGCAACCAACGTCACCGTCACGGTCAACCTGTCCCCTGGGCATGAAGGAGAGCTCTCTTTTGCGGCGGACACGGTGAGCTTCACGCTGGCCGGCGTGTTCGAAGCGTCTGCCTCGTCGGTTTCCATCAATCCCAACCCGGATCCCGGGCAGCTCGCCTTCAGCTTCTCCAGCATCACCGCGGGGCTTCCCTCCTATGGCATCACCGGCACCCTCGGGAGCACTGCCAATCCGTCCCAGGCAAGCTTCGGCTTCGATGCGGACGGGAAAATCCAGCTCATCCCTGGCGGGACCTTCGGCTTCTCGTTCTCAACGGCGACCGCGGACGCCGCCCAGAGCCTCAAGTGGCCGGCCTGGCTCCCTGTCCAGGTCTCGGCCCTGTCCATCAACTGGCCGGACATCACGGCCAATCCCGCGGACTTCGTCCTGACGTTCTCCGCGTCCGTCAACCTGAGCCAGCTGAAAGGAGCGCCTCTCTCGCTCAGCGGCTCGGTGACGGACATCGTCATTGACGTCGGGAAGCTTGTGAATCTCCAGTTCCCCATCGTCTCCATCGGCGGTGTCACCGTGTCGGTGACGGGCAGCCTCTTCGGCGGCACCATCAGCGCCACGCTGATCGCGGGCATCGTCCGCTTCGACAGCCAGGGCTATGAGGTAAACAGCAGCAACAAGCGCGTCGGCAACGGCACGGACGCCGTGGGAGCCATCACGGGCGCGTTCTACGCCGGCATCCGAGGCGGATTCTCCATGGGCGGCCTGTCGGGATTCAAGCTCAGCATCGGCCTGTCGGAGTTCGGGCCCCTGTCCGTCTACGTGGCCGTGATGCTGCCCACGGGAATCCTCCTGGAGCCGGACTCCGGGCTCACCATCAACAACCTTCGGGGCGGGGTGGACTTCGACCAGACCCTGCCGGATATTCCGAACCCGGACACGGGAACGGCAGAAGATGCCCTGCAGCTGCGCGGAGGGGCGTTCAACTCTCCGGCTCAGAAGACGGACGCTCAGTGGGAGGCGGACCTCCGGGGCGCGGTCGGAGCGCAGCTCGTGCAGGTGATCGCCGCACGAAACCAGGGGCAGCCGGACCCGGACTTCTGGAACGTGTTCGTGTTCCCCATGGTCATTCGGGCCGGGGCCACGCTGTATAGCCAGTACACCTCGGACAAGGTCTTCCGGGCAGACATCGACCTTGCCTTGGATACGCAGGGACGGATTCTGATCAGCGGCATGGCAACCTTCGCGGACAGCGTGAGCCTCAGCGTCAGGTTGTTCGCCAACCTCAGCCCCGTCATCGACGGATCTGTCAACACGGGCGCCAAGGTGACAATCCTCTTCCTGTCGGACTTCCCCGCTGACACCCCGACCTTCAGCCTCTACGGAAGAGGGGACTTCCGTTTCAGCCGGACGGACGGGACTCCGGTCACCGCGACCAACCAGGCGGACCAGTTCGAGATCTACCTCGCCGGAGCTGCCAGCATGAACGTGCTGGACCAGCTTCAGGCCAAGTTCAGCGGCAGTGTGAGCCTCGCGGTCTCTGCCACCGGCTTCGTGATCAAGACTGATGCCCTGCTCAACGTGACCAACCTCGGCGACATCGGCCGGGCCGCCGGTGAGCTGCACGTCCAGACGTCCCCGGACTTCCAGATCTGGGGCGCCTTCCTCATGACGGCGGACCTCTCCGGCATGAAGCAGGCCGGGATCTTCGCCTCCGGAGTCGTGTTCTTCTCCCTGAACACGACCAACTTTGTTCAGCCCGTGACCCTGACGCTCCCGGCAACGCCGCCCAACACCGCAACGAGCATCGATCTGAGCCTCAAGCCCACGTCGTTCGGCCTGCTGATCAACGGTCAGGCGGTGGTGAAGCTCCCGAACGCTTCAGACACCGATCCCGGCCTCCTGACCATGAATGCCACGCTGGTCGTGGACATCGATGCGAATGAACTGAGGATATTCACCCAGGGCTCCCTCAGCCTGGGAACGGGTGACACCTCCCTCCTGTCGTTCACCGTCAACGGGCTCCTGGTCGTCAACTCCCAGGGTGTCGCGGCCCGCCTGACGCTGACCTACGACAACAGTGTGATCCCGGGCGTCAGCATAAACTCGCGGTTTCACCTCGTACTGAACACCACGGGTCAGGAGGTTACCTACCAGATCCCGACGCTGGATCCGTCCCTTCCACAGATTCCCGTCGTGACGGGGCCGGACCCCGCGGATCCGTTTGGCCCCCCCATCTCCCTGGAGACGACAATCGGCGGCACGGACCGCTGGCTCGTCGTCCCCGACGGCGCTCCCCAGATGGGAGACAGCATCGTGAGCTGGACGCCCACTGCCGCGAACGCCGGCAGGCCGTACCTCGTGGTCTTCGGCGGCGGTTCCCTGACGCTCCTGAGCACGTTCGAGCTGAAGGGCGCGCTCCTGCTCATCGTATCTCCTGCGCAGCTTGCCATGAGCCTCGACATGAGCATCGACCTGTCGGGTCTCAGCTCGGTCAACGCCACGGGTGCCCTCCTGATCGATTCGGAGGGCATTGCCGGCTCCCTTACGCTGAACATACAAACCGGGACCTCGAAGTCCGGCCCCGGGTTCTCCCTGACCGGCAGCGCTCATCTCCTTGTCAACACGCGCGCCAGCGCGGTTCCCGACCTGGATCTGCCGGCCGGCCCGTACGTGCAGGTCGGAGTCACGGGAACCCTGATCATCGGGCTGACCGCGGATACGAGCTTTACGATGGTCGGGAACTTCATCCTCACGGACACTGCCAGCGCGACCGAGGTGACTGCTTCCTCCACGCTCACCGCGGAAGTTGCGGGAGTGAACCTGTTCTCCATGCAGGCTGACGGCTCGCTCGTCCTGAGCAGCGCCGGGATCGCCGCAAAGATCGTGCTCGGCGCCGGCGGCTCGGGCGGAATGAGCGGCAGCGGCTTCCAGTTCAGCGGCTACTTCACGCTGGAAGTGAACACCACCCCGGATCCGGTGCAGACCATCAACGGCGTGGATGTGAATCTTCCGGCCGGTCAGTTCGTGCACATCCTCATTGGCGGAGATCCCTCGGTGCCGGGTTCCCAGGCCACGCTTTCCCTCTCCACGGGCGGGAACGGAGTCGGAATGAACGGCACCTTCGAGCTGGAGATGAGCCAAGCCGGGCTCGCGGTGACCGCAGCGGCGTCGCTGTTCGTGAAGCTGGGAGGCTCCACGCTCTTCTCCCTGGACGCCAATGGCGCTCTTCTGATCACCGGGTACGGCATAGCGGCAAAGCTTTCCCTGGGCACCGGCAGCTCGCAAAGCACAGCCGCGCAAGGCTTCTCCTTCACCGGATACTTCACCCTGGAGCTGAACACGGGCGCGCAGCCCGTGGACCAGATCGGCGGCGTGACCGTGAACCTGGACGCCGGGCCGTACGTTCGCCTGACCATCGGCGGGGACCCCGCGGTGTCAGGGTCAACGGCCGCGCTGCAGCTCATCATCGGCGGCGCCAACGGCTTCCTCATGGAAGGTTCCTTCACTCTGCTCATCAGTGACACTTCCATCGCGGTGACCGCAGACACGACGCTGAAGGCCCTGGTGGCCGGTACTCCGCTCTTCTCCCTTGACGCCAGCGGCGCTCTCCTGATCACCTCTGCCGGCATCGCGGCAAAGATCGACATCAACGCCGGATCTCTCGACGGCTCCGCATTCCAGTTCACCGGGACCTTCACTCTTTCAATCAATACCACCACGGCGGCCGTGCCCCGGATCAACAATGTGGATGTGTTCCTGGCTGCCGGGCCGTACGCCTATCTCGCGGTCACCGGCGCGGTGAGCCTGCCCGCCGCGGCAGGACTATCGCTCTCGGGCGCTTTCTCCATCGCCGCGAGCCCCGCCGGCCTCCAGGTGTTTGCAACCGCGTCGTTCACGTTCGGACCGAGCATCGCCGCGTTCACCTTCAGCACGGTGGGCGTCCTGATCATCAACGGTGACGGGGTGGCCGGAGACCTCGATGTGACGATGGCGGTCGGCTCGAGCCTTTCCTCCGTCATGACCGCTGCCAACGTCTCCGCGCGGATCATCTTCAATACCACGGGCGCGGACCAGAGCGTGAGCATTCCCGCAGCTTTCCTGCCGCTGCTCAGCCAGCAGATAAAGAACCGCCTGGTGCCGGACGGCTCCGGGCTGATGATGTACGTGGTCTCCGGCAGCGCGCCCATGCTGGACGGCAGCACGGCAAGCCCCGGCTCGTACATTGTTGTGCGCTTTGATGCAACGCTGACCCTCGGTGGCTTCTGGAGCCTGGCGGGGCACTTCCGCCTGGCGGCCGGCGCTGACTTCTTCGAGCTCGACGCAAGCGCGTCCCTGAGCCTCGGGTTCCTCGGCAGCGTCACCACGTCAGGGTTCGTCTCCATCACGAGCGCGGGAATTGCCGGCAAGCTCTCCGTCAGCGGAAGCATGCAGACGGTCGGCTTCCGCCTGAGCGCGGCCGCATTCTTCGAGATCAATACGACGGGCTCCGTCGTCAACGGCGTGCAGCCCGGCTTCCGCGTGTCATTCACCGGAACGGCGAGCTTCCTTGACTTCTGTGACGCCACGGCAACCGGATTCCTCAGCATCGACAACACGGGACTCCAGCTCTACCTCAGCGGCACGTTCACCATCGGGCCGCTGTCCTTTGATGCGTCCGCCTACGTTGGAGTGTTCGCCACCGGTGTCGTGCTGGACGCCCAGGTGGACTTCAACACGAACATCCTGTCATTGTTCAACTTCGACTTCTCCGGCAGAGTCCAGGTCAACACTACGAGCACCAGTGTCAGCGGCTTCAACGGTCCCACCGGCTTCGTCTCTTTCCGCGACTCCCATGGCAACGCCGTTTCCATCCCGGGGCACTCCTTCTACCTGGAGGTGCAGGCCAACCTGAGCATTCTCTCCGTTATTACGGTCAGCGGCGGCCTCAAGGTCGTGGTGGTGAGCAACGCGTGGTCCATCAGCATTCCGCAGTCCAACAAGCTGAGCGCGAGCCTCTTCGGAATGATGACCATCTACTGCTACGGGTCCCTCAACTCCCAGGGCCACTTCGATCTGCACTTCGGCGGCGGCGTCGGACTTCCCTACTACGGGGCGAGCACCGGTATCCAGGGAAACATCTGGTTCGACGCCTCGTTCGACGGAACCACCTTCCGGTTCGCCGCTGGAGGCAGCTTCGACGCGCAGTTCGAGGGCATCGATCTCATCGGCGTGGCTGTGGAGCTGAGCGCGCAAGGCACGCTGGGCCAGTCCGTCAGCCTCGACCTGAGCGTGCAGGGAACGGGCTGGGTCCTGGAGACCATCATGAAGATCGTCCGCGTGACCCTGGACTACGCGGAGTCGATCGGCGCTACCATCGTCAATTTCCTCGGGGAGATCGGATGCACCATCGCGAGCTGGTTCGGGCTGTGTGACGAGTGGGTCGATATCCAGGTACCGGACAACCAATGGGTGGAAAAGCTGCTGACCTTCACAATCCACCTTGCAACCATCCAGCTTCCGGGCGACCTCCAGAACAGCACTCCTCCTGCTCCGAAGCTGGCTGACCTTTCCGGCGGGGTCCTCACGCTGAACGTCGGCTCCCGCGCCGCGTTACGCACCGTCCAGCCGGGAAACCAGGACGAAAACTACTCCATTTCCCACGTGAGCGGGTCTGCCGGGATTGAGACCGTGATCGTCACCGCCTTCGGCGTATCGGAGACCTATGCGGGGGTCTCTTCCATTTCCGCGGACTTCGGAGATGGAAACGATACGTTCCTGGTCAATCCCGGAGTGCTTGCGGGGGCAACGATCTACGGCGGGGCGGGGAATGACAACCTCGCGTACTCGGGGTCCGGCTTCGCAACCCTGTACGGGGGATCGGGAGACGATACCCTGATCCTGGGTGCCGGTGTATCCGGCGGAACCGTCTATGGCGGGGACGGAAACGACACCATCACCGCGGAAATCACCAGCGGCGTCGGCGTGTCCCTCTACGCAGAGGCGGGCAACGACATCATGACGGGCGGTTCGGGAAGCGACTACCTCAGCGGCGGGGATGGAAATGACACCCTGAAGGGCCGCGGCGGAGCGGACACGATCGTCGGCGGTGCGGGAAATGATACGCTCATCGAGTATCTCTCCACGCTGGGGCACGGAGCAACCTTCGACGGCGGAACCGGCACGGATCAGATCAAATTCCTGGGAAGCGCGAGTGCGGACTCCTTCCGCGCGTCGTCGGAGGGGACAGCGCAAGCTCGTCTCAGCTCATATTCTGGCAGCACCGAGACGGCATACCTCCTTGCCACGAACGTCGAAAGCCTGGTCGTGGATGGCCAGGGAGGGGCGGACCAGTTCGCCTTCATCGGAGACATCCGCCAGGCCGGAATAACGACGGTGACCGCCAACCTCAGCGGGGATTCCGCCGCGGACGGCGTCGAGATCTCGTTGAGCAGCGGAAACGACACGCTGAAGCTCTCGGACAACACTTCTACTCCCAACAACCTGACCGCAACGTGGGTCGGCCACACCGTCTACAACATGCTCTCCGTCGGCTCGCAGGATACGCTGACGCTGAGGGGCGGAGACGGGAACGACCTCATCTGCGGGGACACTGTGACGCATTCGCCCTTCGGCCAGATCAGGTTCTACGGCGAAGGCGGTGATGACGTCCTGTGCGGCACGAATCAGAACGATCTCCTTGACGGCGGTCCCGGCAACGACATCATGTCCGGCAAGGGCGGCACGGACATCTTCCAGGATTCGGGCGGCTACAACACGCTGGTGGAGGTGTTCGACGGAGACTTCGGGCTCTACGGGAACCTCTTTATCGAAGGGACCGCCACACTCTCCGGCAGTGGAGAGAACAGGGTCCTGGTCTCCTTCGCCAACGCAACGGTAGAAAACATAGAGGGAATCTTCTCTGAGGTCCGGCTCGTTGGGAGCATGGGGCAGAACGTGTTTGCAGTCGGCGCCGCTGCCGGCACGGTGAACGCGAACGGCTCCGTCTGGACCGCCACTCCGTGGAATGCGCTTGCAAAGCTGAACGGCGTGGGCGGTGACGACGAATACCTCGTGGAGCTTCGTGGCTGCGACGGCGCAACGGTCCAGGTCATCGAGTACTCGCAGGTCGTGAACGGGGTCGTGACCCAGCAGGCGGGCGGGAATGACGTCCTGACGTTCAAGGGCACGGAGCTCTCCGACAACGGGAACATCTCAGTGAGCGGGGGCCTGACCACGTTCGCTCTCATGCAGGTCGGAAAGGCGCAGAGCCAGGTGGCCACGAACTCCGACATCGAGTCCACGTACCTGTACCTCCTTGGTGGTGATGACGCCCTCGCGGTCAACAGCATCGGGGTCAACGCCTTCATCGGAGCAGGCGCTGGAAACGACAGGATCGATATCCTGTCTCTCCCCGTGCCTCTGACGGTGAGCTGCGGGACCGGTGATGACGTCGTGAACGTGGGCAGCCTTGCACCGTCGGTGGGCGGGGTTGTTGACGGCATCGTGGGGCAGCTCGTCGTGGAGGCGGGTGACGGCACCGACACCCTGAACGTTGATGACACCGGAGACACGGCGGACAACACCGGGCTTCTGAGCCCCACGGATCTGACGGGGCTGGGCATGGGGGCGGGCATCCACTACCTGGGCTTCGAGCAGCTGAACATCGGCCTGGGGGCCGGGAATGACACCTTCACGATTGCCGACACGCACGCCGGGCAGACCACGCTGCGCACGAATGACGGCAACGACACGGTGAACGTGCAGGCGACCAGCGGGCAGACCAGCGT
>DATKLM010000021.1:0-3679 GCA_035542415.1 Spirochaetia bacterium | reverse complement strand
GATTCACGCGGAGACTATACGGGGAGGCCGGGATCGTGGATACCCCGACAGGAGGGGGTCACTCGAATCGGCAGGACGCTGCCCGCCAGAGCAGAGATGACGCTCACGGCGCTCGCGGCGAAGAAATCAACGACCGTCGCGTGGTACGTCGGGACGGCTTTGATTTCTCCGAAGATCTCCCTGGGCGCGTACGGCTCGCCGGAGGCGCGCGCATACGTCGCGGAAGCCGCCCATGGAGTATTCAACGGGGTCCTGAGCCCTGCTACCGCTGAGCGATGATCTTGAAGTTCTCCGGCCGGAGGAAGAACTCCAGGAGCGCCTGCCGGTCGATGCGATGGGCGACGGGTTCAGCCAGGACGGCGTCATAGGTCCGTGACAGGAGCGCGCCGTATCTCTGCGGGCCATAGCGCTCCTTGATGTGCGACGCGTTCGCGTCGGCGAGCGGCCGGTCGGGATGCTCGAATCCCTTTCGCAGCGCCCCGAGCTCCCGGCGGGCGACGAGGCGCGCCCGGCGCCGGTCCGACTGCAGGCGAGCAATCACCTCGGCCTGGGCCTGCTCGTCGAGGCACGCGAAATCGATCATCCCATCCCCGGTCATGATCCTCCAGGTGTCAGCGACGGCATCTTCGGGGAGAGCCTTTCCGAACGCCCGGAAGGCGGCGCCGATCGAAGCGCGCCAGCGTTCGGAAAAGGAAGACACGTCGAAGCAGTCGACGGGCACGGGAAGGACGGCGTACAGCAGGGGATTCCTGACGCCGTCCGTCTCGAAGTCACCGCAGACATGGTCAACGCGCCTTCCGCCCACGGGGATGCCGGCGGTCCAGGGCTCCAGAAAAGCGAACCCGAAGCCCTCGTTCACGCTCGTGGTCAAAACACCGTCGGCGCTTCCCATGACCTGCTCCAGGGGACGGGAAAGCCCCGCCTCGAAGACTGCCGCGAGGCCTCGCTCCCCCGCGAACTCCTTCCACCTGCTGTACCGCGCGGCGTCGCCCTCATCCCGCGGCGGCAGCGTGAGGGTGAGGCTGCCGTCGAGCAGCATGCTTACCAGAAGCGCCTCACCGATGTTCTTGCGGCGGATGGCGCGTACGGGGTAGACCACGTCCAGGGGCTGCCCGCGGCGCCGCGGTGC
This sequence comes from Spirochaetia bacterium, assembly GCA_035542415.1. Classification (GTDB taxonomy): domain Bacteria; phylum Spirochaetota; class Spirochaetia; order SZUA-6; family Fen-1364; genus Fen-1364. Next base: position 2,550 of record DATKLM010000021.1, on the reverse strand, counting down.
CGATCGCCGCGGCAGAGGGCCGAGCGGCTTCACGAGGTTCCACATGAGATGTACGCCCCGGGAACTGCAGCCGGCCGCGAGGAGCGCCTCCCGGCCCCGGGAGTTGATGACGCCGATGTGGCAGTCCCGCGGATAGTCTCCCGTGCCGTAGTATGATGAAGGCCTGCCGTCTTCCGCGAAATCGTGCACCTGGAGGAAAAGCTCCATCCCCTGGTCCTGCAGGTGCCTCAGAATCTCAGGAAGGCGTGCGTTCTTGTTCAGCAAAGGGTTGTGCACGTGAACGACGTCGGCGGACGCGCCCCATTCGTCCGCCATCGCCTGGCGGATGGCGCGTGCGGTCTCACGCGCCTCTGCGCCGGGGCGCCCGGCCGAAGAATACGCCAGGCCCGGTACGACCCTCACGCGAAACTCGGGCCCTGACGCCAGTGTCTCCGCCGGCGCCTCGCCGGAAAGCACGAGGCAGTCAGCGCGGCCTCGCAAGGCAGTCGCCTGATCCCTGATCACGGTGGCGACCCCGCCCGGACGGAGGTGATAGTGCACGAGTGCGACCTTCATGCGCGTCCCATGGTATCACCGCCGCGCGACGCGTTCCAGGCATTTTCGCGCGACACATTTTCGCGCGAGGCTTGCAATGAGATCCGATCGGGTGTATTATGAACGCGAGGCCAGGTCATGACGGCCTCGCGTGGGTCCAGCGAGTGATGTCGCTGGAGGGATGTGTATATGGTCGGGCCGCCATATAGCTGGACGCTATGTGGCGGCCTTTTCGTTGGCGTTCCCTTCTGCCAGCCGGCCGCCTCGTGCGCCGTCGGATGGAGGAACAACATGGACGCCGCCACTGTCTTTGTCATTGTGATCGTGAGCCTGTTCATGGGCGCCATGATCGCGTTCCAGGTCTACATTCATTCAGGGAAAGGAGACGATCCCGGAGGTGAAAAGCGCGACCGAACGTGACCCCGCCGCCCCCGCCCGGGCGGCGCGCCTCGTGGCCCGAAGTGTGCGGAGTCTCGCTGCGTCCCTCGGGAGCCTGTTCCGGCGCCGACGTCCCCGGGGCTCAGCGCAGGCACCGCGCTCGGAGACCGGCCCATATGTGAACCGGCTCGTCTCGGACGCAATCCTCCTGAACGAGATCCCGTCTCCCACTGAGCGGGAAGCGGCGAGGACCGATCACATTCTCCAGCGGCTGGGGGAGTTCGGGTACACCACCTGCTCTCTCGATGACTTCGGAAATCTCAGCGCCGTTCTCCCCGCGAGGGAAGGCACGGATGAGCACGTTCTCCTGTTTGCCGATATCCGGTGCGAGGACTACTCCCCCATTGAGAGCATGACAAGGCTCGAAGCGGATCGCCTCCGGGGACGAGGGATCGCGGAAAACTCCATTGCCGCCGCGGCGCTTCTCGTGCTCGCTGAATACCTTTCGCGGAACGAAATCCAGTATGACCGAAACGTGATTTTCCTGTTCACCTCGTTCGATCCGGGAGAGCAGGAGCTGCAGCCCCTGGAACGCTTCCTCCAGACGTGGAAGGATCGCGTGCGCTTCGCAGCGCATCTTCGCGGACTGGAAATCGGATGGACCGAGGATCGGCCCCTGGGGACCTGCAAGCTTTCCGTGTCCGTTCGGACCGAGGGGAAGAGCAGGGCCGGAAACCACGTTGCGGCCTCCGCCATCTGGGTTCTTGCAAGCATCGCCACACGGCTGGGCAGCATCCGCTGGGACCCTGAGAACCTTACCTTCCTCAACATCGCGAAGGTAGAGGCGGGCATCGGGTTCGGCTGGCCCGCAACCGAGGGGATCCTCGAGATCGAGGTGTTCTCACCGGCGGCTCCGGCGATGGAAATGGCCCGCAGCGCCGTTGAGGCGACCATCGCCAGCATCGCGAAGGAGGCGGAAGCTGCCGTGGACGTCACGGTCAAGGCGTTCCTTCCAGCCGGCAACCCGCAGATCAACGCAGGGCTGAACACGATCGTCCGCACCGTGCACGAGCGCCTCCGCATCAAGCCTCGTCCCGTGTCGCTGCCGGGGTACGCCTCGTTCCTCAATTCGCTGGGCATCCCCGCCGTCACGCTCGGCGTTACGACGGGCCGCAAGAGCTACATGGAGGAGTACATCGACATCCGCCCCCTGGAGACGGGCTTTCGACAGCTCCTCGCCTTTCTCGACGAATGCGCCGGGTGGAGAGAAGGACCGAAGCCGTGAAGTCGGAAACCGGGCTCATGAGAAACACGTTCCATCACAACGATTTCAAGGACAAGGCGGCGCTTGTCGAGCAGAAGAAAAGGCAGAACCTGAGGATTTCCCTCGCCTTTCCAACGCTCAACGAAGAGGCCACCATCGGCAAGGAGGTCCTTGTCCTCAAAACCGAGCTGATGGATCGCTTCCCGCTGCTGGACGAGATCGTCGTCATCGACTCCGGATCCACGGACAGGACCCGGGCGGCGGCCGAACAGAACGGCGCGCGGGTTTTCTCTTCGCGCGACATCCTGAAGAAGTACGGCACGTATCGGGGAAAGGGGGAAAACCTCTGGAAGAGCCTGTACGTTCTGGAGGGC
>DATKLM010000020.1:0-11670 GCA_035542415.1 Spirochaetia bacterium | reverse complement strand
TCGCTGCCCGAGAGAAAACGCCATGCTGGGCCTCCTAGGAAAGGTTCTCTCCCCTTTCGAAAAAGCGCGCAAACCCTTTCACGTCAGCGCACGCCGCGGTGATGCGGACAACAGCCTGCTTCAGCGACTCCTTGTCCGTGGCAACGGAGATTCGCAGGAAGTGGAGGTTCTCCGTTCCGATCCGGCCGAAGGATTTGCGGTCCATGGTGGCGACCTGGTACTCGAAAAGGAGGAACATCTGCAGGAGGGTTGACGGCGTGGTCCTTGCCCGCTGATCGGCGGGGAGACTGCGGTACGCGTCCATGATCCCGAGGGAGCGGCACACGTCGCCGACGTTCGGGAATACGTAGAACGCGCCCTTCGGCTTCTGGCAGCGGATGCCGGGGATGCGCAGGAGGCCGTCCACGATGAGGTCACGCCTCTCCTGGAACGCTTCGACCATCGCGCGGATTGCCGCCGCGGCAAGCGGGGACTCCAGCCCGATCCGTGCGCCTTCCTGGTTGTAGGCCGGCACGCAGGAGAAGTAGTTGATGTTCAGGTTGCGGAAGATCTCCGCTTCCTCCACCGTGGGAAACAGGGCCCAGCCGACCCTCCCCCCGGTCCACGAGAAGCTCTTCGAGACGCCCCCGACGATCACGGTGATCTTTTCCATACCGGGGAACGAGGAGATGCTCTCGTGCCGGGCGCCGTCGAAGAGGATGTGCTCGTAGATCTCGTCCGCGTAGATCCGCACGTCCGGCGAGCATCGTGAGCGGATGACGTCGGCAATCTCTTCCAGCTGCGCGCGTGATGCGACGCCGCCCGTCGGGTTGGAAGGGAAATTCAGGTAGATCATCTTGGTCCGGCGCGTGATGGCTTTTTCGACGTCCGCACCGGAGAGTGTGAAGCCCTTGTCTTCCGGCAGGTGAATGGGAACCGGCCGGGCGCCGACGTATTTCGTAAACGACTCGTAGATCGGGAACCCGGGACTCGGGTAGATGACGTCGTCACCGGGATCGCAGTAGGCCTGCTGGCACAAGCCGATGGGAGGCTTGCCGCCGGGGAAGACAACGACCCGCTCCGGCTCAGCGGCGATGCCCCTCGTTTCGCCCAGGTGGCGCGCAACGGCCTTGCGGAGCGGAAGGATCCCCTGCGGGTCGCAGTAGTGCGTGTTGTCGAGGTCGATCTGCCGCTTGACTTCTTCCTTGATGAAAGCCGGGACCGGGAAATCGGGCTCCCCGAGATTGCATTTGATCACCGGCTTTCCCTGCGCCTCCACGGCCCTGATCTTCGGACCGATCTTGAAGGCGTTTTCCGTGTCCAGCAGCCCGACTCTCTTCGACAGCAATGCCATGAGGGCCCTCCCTTCGCCGCGCCGGCCGAAAAAAAAGGAAGGCACCGGGATTTCCCGTGCCTTCCTCCTGTCTTGGAACCTGAGAGATTGTCCCGTCTTTCGAGGGACTTATCCCCTTCGGTGTCCGCGCCGTCGCGGAGCTCTCCAGGATTCGCTCTCGCTGCAGTCCCTTGTACCTGAGAGATTCGCCCCGATTCGGGGCTTGCCCCTTCGGTGCCCCCGGCCGCCGCGAGCCGTCCGGGGGGCTCTCCTGCAGGTGACGGCTAGAGTACGACGAAAACCCGCCGCGCGCAAGGCTCGGTTGCCGGTTCAGTTGTCCGTGGACATGGAGACCGTGATTCCGCCCGGGGCAACGCCGTTGCTGAACGTGATGGTGTAGCTGTGTCCCGCGGTGACGGTGAAGTCGACGCCGTTCGTCCACGTTCCGTCCTGGAGCTGCGCCAGGAGGGTGTGCTGTCCCGGTGCGACAGCAGAATAGGCGGTCACTGCACTGGGTGACAGGGTGCTGGTGTCTACCACGTTCGCGAAACGGATGGTCATGATCGTGAATGTCGTCGTGCTGTTCTGGAACCTCACCTCGATCCCCTGCAGGTTGCAGGAGCCCAGGACGGCGAGGAGCAGAAGAAGCCCGGCGGCGTGCCTCATCCCCCGCATCGGTACCTTACCCTCGACAGTGCAGCTCGGGCGCCGGGATGACCGGGATCCCTGCTGACAGCAGGGCCCGCGCCGTTCTCTGCACCGCATCGTGCTTATCCAGGTAGTTCCGCTCCATGGCGGGCATGAGATTCTTCGACTCCACGTCCTTGCGGGCCATGAAGTAGTCCAGGATGTCGGACGGGTGCTCCCGCGTCTTCTCGACATCGGGCACTCCTCCCTCGTGCTTTGCCGAGATGTTCGTCACCGTCTTTGCTATTTCCACCAGCTCGTCGAGCCGATCGTAGGGCTGGCGTACGATGCTTTTCCACGTCTCGGTGATGTGGTGCTCAAGCCTGACCCTCTGCCCGAACCCGAAGGCCTCCCTCGCGGCGTGGGCCTTGCGCAGCGTTCCGTTGTCCGCGGAGTTCGAGAGGTTGAACCCGATGAGCGGCGTGCTGCCGTCCTCCCGGGCCAGGAGCCGCGCCGTCAGGAGCGTCCAGAGGATGTTGAAGGGATTGTCGTTTCCCATGAACACCGAGATCTTGAACTCCATGTCCACCCCGAGCTTGTAGAGAATGTATCCGGCAAGGACCGTGCCCCCGTTGAGGTTGAGGACCTGCCGAACGCCGTACGTCGTGTAGTAGTGAAGATACTCGTCGATCCAGAGGCAGGGGTGGTCGTTGGGCTGGCCCACGCCGCCGAAGTACCCGGTGATTGTTTCCGGGCCTCCGAGATGAACGTTCGAGCCGTCCGTTCCGCGCGTGTCCAGGGACTCCACCCAGGAGGCGCCGAGCACCTTCATGGCAGCGGCAACCGCCGGCAGGTCCCCGTCTTCCTCCTGCTCCTTCATGGCGCGCACCCGGATGAACCGGCCGGGCATCAGCTCTCCGCGCTGGATTGCCTGGCGCGCTTCCGCCATCAGCCACGGGAAGTACTGCAGGGCGGAGATCTCCAGGGTGACCGCGTGGTCCTCCCCAAGGAGCCGGGAGGGTGCTCCTGCCTTCCGGGCGTAGTCCCCAAGCGGAACGAAGCGCCCGTTCTTCTTCTGCTCGATGAGCCAGTTCAGGTCATCCGCGTGCGCATCCCCGACCCTTGTCAGGAGACGCTCCAGCGTCCCGTTTTCACGGGCGGCCCGGTTGATTGCCTCCACGCCTCCGTGCTTTTCGACGATCGCAAGCACATCGTCCAGGATCGGATTGTCCTTGCGAAGCAGGAAGTCGTTGATGGCCTGCACTGCAGCCGTGTCGATCCGGAGTCTTTCCTTCATGCCGCGCTCCTCACCGTCAAGCATAGAACGAAACCGGGCGTCCAACAACATCGCGCTTTCGCGGATGCCTCGCTTTTTCGTTTCTCTTTTCCGAAAATGGGGGTATAGTGCCGAAAAGAGCTTCCCCATGCGCGGACAGGTGGCAATGAATCAGAACAGGGAGCGATTCGAAAAGTATCTCGCGGAGAAGCAGAACCAGCTCGGAGGCGCCATCAACGACATCTGGCAGTCTCACGACGAGGCGCTCTGGTCGCAGGATCCGTACTTCTTCAGCCGTCTCGCGGACGTGGCCGACAACCTCGGCCAGTACATGTTCGCCCTCGACGTCCGGCGGGAGGCTCTGAAGTTCTTCCCGAATGATCTCAAACTGACGCAGAAGTTCTGCCTCTCCCTGATCAACTGCGGCTACCTCGTGGCGCCGCGGGACCTGCTCACCGCCCTCATGAAGCAAGGGCACTTCGATGAGGAGACCCTCGGTCTCCTCGGCAGGGTGTACAAGGAGATGTGGCTCATCGAAGGGGAGGGCTCCGTCGACCACCCCCACCTGCGGAGATCACGGGAGCTGTACCTTGGAGCCTTCAAGCGCAGCAGCGGCTCCTACTCGGGGGTCAACGCGGCCAGCCTGAGCCTGATCATGGGGGACACTCCGGTGTCCGAAAGTATTGCCCGGCGGGTCGTCCGCATCTGCGCCGATGCGTGGAAAGATCCTTCGCGGCGGGACTACTGGACGCTGGCAACGATCGCGGAAGCGTTCCTCATCCTGGGCCGGCAGGAAAAGGCCGCCAAGTACTACCGCCTGGCCCGCGCGCGGAGCGACCGGACCTACGCCAACCTTGCGAGCACGCGGCGCCAGCTCAAGCTGCTGAACCGATACGCAACCGTGGATCCCCGCGTCATGGAGGCCATGCGTGTCCCGCCGGTCCTGGCGTTCTCCGGGCACCGCATCGACGCGCCGGGACGCAAGAGCCCGCACTTCCCGGCGGAGGCGGCGGAGCCGGTGAAGAAGCAGATCGCCGGCATCCTGGACAGGCTCGACGCCCGCATCGGATACGCCTCCGCCGCCTGCGGCGCCGACGTGCTGTTCCACGAATGCATCCAGGCGCGCGGAGGGGAGAGCAACGTCGTTCTCCCCTTCGACAAGGAGGACTTCTTCGAAACGAGCGTCAACGCTGCCGGCGCCGCATGGACCCGCCGGGCAGAGGAGATCCTGAGCCGCAGCTTCAAGGTGGAGCAGGCCACACGCGGCGGATACGGCGGGGAGGACCTCCTGTTTTCGTACGCGAACCAGCTGATTCTCGGCAAGGCAATTGCCCGCAGCCGGTACCTGGAGACGGAGCCCCTCCTCGTCGCGGTCTGGGACGGGGCGGGGAAGGGGAAGACGGGAGGAACCTCCGAATGCATGGCCATGTGGGAGGAGACGGGATTTCCGTCCATCGTCATTCATCCCGCCACGGCGGTGGTGACTGAACGGCCCGGCTGGGGGAATGGTGGACGGGCAGGCCGGCGGGGCGTCCGCCGGCGGCCGGCGCGCCGGCCGGCACGGCGGCCCTCCGCGCGAGAAACCCGTGAGACCGTCTCCATCCTCTTTGCCGACATGGTTGGCTACAGCCGCCTGCGGGAAGAGCAGATCCCGGAGTACGTCCAGGGCTTCTTCTCCGCGCTCGCGCTGACGCTGGAGAGGTCGGGAGGAAGCCCCGCGTACAAGAACACGTGGGGGGACGCCATCTGCTTCGTCTTCGCGGACCCTCTTTCTGCCGCCGAATGTGCCATCTCCATGCGGGACACGGTGCGCCAGACCGACTGGGAGAAGCGCGGGCTGCCCAGGGACTTCACCATGCGCATCGGCCTCCACGCCGGTCCCGTGTACCGGGTGCGCGAGCCTCTCCTGGACCGGATGAACTTCTTCGGCTCCCACATGAACCAGGCGGCCCGGATCGAGCCCATCACGAGCCCCGGAAACGTGTACGCCAGCGAGGCGTTCGCGTCCCTCCTGCTCGCGGATCGCAGGAACACGTTCGACTGCCGCTACGTCGGCGTCATCGTTCTGCCCAAGAAATTCGGAAGCTACGCGATCTACCATATCAAGAGAAAGACGGAAGTGGGTTAAAGGCATGGCAAAGACACGAGTCAGAGGCAGGAAGCGTCCGGCGAAGCGCTCGAAGAAGTCGGCAGCGCGGAAGAGGTCCGCGGCTCGGAAGAAGCCGTCCGCCCGGAAAAGGCCGGCGCGCCGCGCGGCCAGGCGCACGCCCAAGCGCGGAGCGCGCCGGAAAACCCGGCGGCCGGCGAAAAAGGCCGCTCGACGGAAGACGAAGCGCGGGACCAGGAAGGTCGCGCGGAGGAAGGCGAAGAGGCCGCTGCGGAAAGCCGCCCGACGAAAGACGAAGAAGCCCGCGAGGAAAGCAGGCCGGCGGAAGACAAAGAAGGCGGTGAGACGCACGTCGAAGCGCAGGGGAAAGAAGTCCCCAAAGCGGACCGTGAGGCGCCCGGCGCGGAGGAAGGCCCGGCGGCCGCTGAAGAAGAAGACACGGCGGCCCGCGCGGAAGCCGGCCCGGAGGAAGAAGGCTCGTGCAGCCGTTCGGCGAAAGGGGCGGAAGCCGGCGCGAAGGAAGCCCTCGGCGCGGAGAAGACCTGCTTCGCGCAGGAGACCCGCGGCGCGGAGGAGGCCTGCCGCTCGCAGAGGACCAGCCGTCCGGAAGCCGCAGGGGCCGAAGCTCCCTCGGGCGCCGAAGGCTGCAGCCACGCCGAAGGCCCGATTCTCCCTTCGGAAGCTGACGGCGCGCCTTGCGCCTCCCGTCAAGCCTCCCATCGAGGCCTACCGGGGGGCCAAGCCCTACATCTTCGCGAGCTACTCTCACAAGAACATGAAGGAAGTGTTCTGGATCATCAAGAAGCTCGCGGATGCGCGCTTCAGGATCTGGTACGACGAGGGGATCGAGCCGGGAAACGAATGGCCGGAAGAGGTGGGCAAAGCTCTCACGGGGTGCCAGTTGTTCCTGGTCTTCATGAGCCCGACGGCCATGGAGTCCCGCAACGTTCGCAATGAGATCAACTACGCCTCCGCGGACAACAAGCCCATCATGGTGGTCAATCTCCAGCCGGTCGAGCTCTCCGAGGGGATGAAGCTTCAGATCGGCGCTGTTCAGTTCATCAACAAGCACGAGATGCCGGAGAATGACTTCCTGGAAAAGATAAAGAGCGTGCTGGATCCCGTCCTGCGGCTCTAGCGGCCCGGCGCCGCTTCCTTGTACGCCCCAGCCTCGGTTTTCCGCTCAGGCGCGAAAGAACTATCTTTCACCGTGAACGTTTCGGGAAAACGCTCACCAGGAGGGTGTTCGCATGCCAGTACGCAAAGGCCACGGGGAGTGGAAAGGTGATCTCCAGAAGGGGACGGGAACCCTTGGCACGGAATCCGGGGCCCTGAAAGAGGCCGCCTACAGCTTCTCTTCGCGCTTCGAGTCAGGAAAAGGCACCAACCCCGAGGAGCTTCTCGGCGCCGCCCACGCGGCATGCTATTCCATGGCGTTGTCCGGCGCTCTCTCGGGGGCGGGATACAAGGTGAACTCCATCAGGACGGAAGACTCGGTTCACATCGAAAAACAGGGAGACGGCTTCACGATCACCCGCATCGACGTCAGCACCGAGGCGTCCGTGGACGGGATCGATGACGCCACGTTCCAGAAGTTCGCGGAGGACACCAAGAAGGGCTGCCCGGTATCCAAGGCACTCACCGGGCCACAGCTCGTTCTCAGCGCGCGCCTGAAGAGGTAGACCAGCGGGTCCCGCCGCCGGCCGCTGCGCGCCGGTCGCTGTGCGTCCAGCCCCGGCCGTGCTACCATCACGGCCGAGGAGGGACACGCCTGTGCTGGACGCCCGGGAGAAGACGCGCTACTTCCGCCAGATCGCCATCGAGGAGTTCGGCGAGACTGCCCAGGAGAAGCTCAAAGCAGCCCGCGTCCTTGTCGCCGGCGCCGGCGGCCTGGGCTGCACGGTATCCCTCCTGCTCGCCGCGGCGGGAGTCGGGTCCCTCCGGCTGGCGGACCACGGCCGGGTGGAGCTGGGCAACCTCAACCGTCAGCTCCTGTACACCGTAGGGGACGAAGGCAGGCTGAAGGTGGAGGCCGCCTCCCGGAGGCTCTCTGCCCTCAACCCCGGCATCTCCGTGGAAACGACGAGTGAAACGATCGGGCCCGGCAATTGCGCCGACCTCCTGGAAGGATGCAGCCTCGCCGTCGACGCGCTGGACAACCTTCCCACCCGGTATGCGCTGAACGCGGCCGCCGTGGGGTCCGGGATCCCCCTCGTTCACGGGGCGATCAACGGATTCGACGGGCAGGCCATGACGGTCATTCCGCGCCGCTCCGCCTGCCTCATGTGCCTCTTCCAGGGCGCCGAGCGCACGGGCATCATTCCCGTTTTCGGGTCCGCGCCGGCCCTGATCGGGGCCGTGGAGGCCACCGAGGCGGTCAAGGTGCTCACCGGCATCGGGACGCTCCTCACCGGCAGGCTGCTTCTGTACGACGGACGGGCCATGAGCTTCAGCGAGATCGAGGTGCATCGCGATCCCCAGTGCCCGCACTGCGGGGATCTCTGACCCGCGTGTCTCCGGCAGACCAGGATCAGCGAGGCGCTCCAAGGCTCACGAGATTGGCGAACATCCGGTACGCGCCGGGCACGCCGGCCGGGAGCTGTCGAAACCACGCGTAGGCCGTGTACACGAACGTCCCCCTGCCCAGGCGAAGGTACAGCTCCCCGCCGTTCTGCGCCGGCTCCCCGGGATCATGAGATTCCAGGAGCGCCGAGTAGGCCGGGTCGAACGAGGTGAACGCGTACAGGCTGCGCTCCTGCACCCAGCCGTCGAAGTCGCGGGGTCCGATCATGTTGGGCGTGGTGAACACGGGGTTCCCGGGAGAAAGAATGGAGACCGGGGCCGTCTCGTCGGTCACGCGTGAGCCGATGCGGCCCGGGAGCGGGGCGAGCCGCTCATAGCCGGGCTGCTGGTACTGGACCACGAGGGTTCCGCCGGCGCGCACGTAGTCGAGAAGACGCGCGCTCGCCGCAGCGAAGCCGGGACGGGCCTCGCTTGCCCTGATTCCGACCACGATTGTGGCAAACCGTGACAGATCGCCGGCGGCGAGGTCGTCATCGCTCAGCAGCGTGACATCGCATCCCATGCGGCGGAGGGCGTCGGGGACGAGGTCGCCGCTTCCCATGATGTAGCCGATCCTGCCGGGCCTGACCTTCAGGTCCAGAACGCGCACCAGCGCTTCTGCCGGAGAGAAGATGCGGTGGGTCTGGATATGCGGGTAGGAAATCACCCGCATTGAGGTGTCGAATGTGCGACCCGGGACCGCTGCAACGGCCCTGATGGTGTATCCCCCTTCGCCCGTGCCCTTTCCCGGAGTCACCTGGAAGGTGAGCGCGGCAGCTTCTCCTTCTGCGCGCAGAGTGAAGGGGATCTCAGCCGGGAGGGATTTCCAACCCGTCGGGATTTCCAGCCTCGCTGACCCGGAGACGCCGGAGGGAGAGTTGTTCTGAAGCCGTATGGTGACGGGAACCGCCTGTCCCAGCCGTGCCAGCGGCACGACGAGAAGCTGCGGATCCACCGAAGCGGTGACCGCGGGAACGACGTCGAGGTTTCGATGCAGCTCGCCCCTCACCGGGTCGATCGTCCGGTACTGAAGGGCCTTCTGCAGGGTCACCGGGACACCGCCGATCTCCGCGTGCACCGCGGCGGTGACCAGGGGAGGATCGAACGGTTCCCCCTGCGGCCGTCCCACGGGCCAGGTGTAGAGCCAGCCGCTCCGCGGCGTGACGAGCCAGTACGGCTGGGTCGCCGGGGCATCATCCGGGACAAGGATCGTGAACACGTCCGTGTGATCCGCCGACTCCAGCATCAGCGATGCGGCCAGGGGATCCGCCGCGCCGACAGCTCCGGCGCCGGTGACCGGGAGGGCCGACGGCGCGGCCCGCCAGCCCGTCGGAACCGTGAGTGAAGAATCGCCAACCGTGACGAGCTCCGGATGGGAGAGAAACACACGCACCGCAGCTCGGAAGGACTGACCGTCATTCACCGTTTCCCGGTCCGAGATCGCATCAACGATGGTACCGGACGCCAGCTGCAATGCCGTGACCGCATCCTGTTCCTTTCTGGACAGAAGGAAGTCCGCATCGGCCCTGGAATCAGGGGCCGCCCCCTGAATCCTCTGAAGCGCGGTGCGCGCGGACCGTATCGCCCTCAGCGCCGCGGCAAGCGGGGCCACGGAATCCTGGGGCTTCAACGCACTGAAGCCGCTGATCGAGCGCTCGACGGCGTCATCGATTGCCGCCAGCTCGTTCCGCAGGGACCCGGATGGCAGCCCGGCAAGGTCCGCAAGGGCCGGCGTCGAGGTATCGATCCCGTCGAAGGGGCTCGTTTCCGCTGACGCCGTCCCCACCCGCGACTCCAGGAGAACGAGCCCGGCCTGCCGCTGCCCCAGAAGCTCCGGCACGCCCATTTTCTGCGACCTGTGCTGGTCGCGGCCCTCGGCGGCAATTTCGGCGTAGCTTCTTCCCAGGACGGGATCGAGCTGGCCGACCTCGACCCGGGCAGTCGCATCAGGCCCGGCAACCGGCCCAAACATGCCGAACGCGACGGCCCGGTAGAGCTTCAGCGCCTGCCACGGCCTCAAGCCTCCGGCAATCTGGTCAGGAAACTGCGCGGGATCCGCGGCGGCGTGAAATGCCTCCGGGGTGATACGGCCGGAAAACTGGTGATGACCGTGGCCGTCCGCGGGGGTGCCGCTGAAGACGGAGTAGACGACGAGGGGTCGCCAGCTTCGAATGGCCCGGACCACGTCCTTCAGGACTTCACGCTCACCCCACATCCGCGACGCTTCCGCAAGCGTCTTGGAGAAACCGAAGTCGAAAGCGCGCGTGAAAAGCTGCTCCCCGCCGTCCAGCGCGCGCGCCTGGAGCAGTTCCTCTGTACGGATCACCCCGAGTGCGTCGAAGAGCTCGGGGCCGACAGCGTTCTGCCCGCCTTCCCCGCGGTTGAGGGAAAGGTAGACCACGCGGGCGTGGTCTCCGCGCGCGGCCCGCGCCATGAACGCCGAATCCTCGTCGTCGGGATGGGCGCCCACAACCATGACGCTCGCCGTCGTTCGCAGCTTCTGGATCTGCTGGAGGATGCCGGCGGCGCCCTGGCTGTAGACCGGCCGGACCTGGGCAGGGACGCGCCATACCGGCGCGAGCAGAAGAAGGGCGGCAGCGAGGACCGACGGGGCAGACGCTTTCACAAGCCGAAGAAGACGGGTACGGCAGCTCATGCGGAAATTTAGCCATGCCGCGGCCGAACGGAAAGCCCCAGCCAGGACCGCCGGTTTTGTGAAATGCCGGAGAAATCGATACAATGGTAGACAGGAGAAGGGATGAGAGGCCGATTTCAAGCCGCGCGCCTGGCGGGCGCGTGCGCCGTGGCGCTCCTAGCGCTGTCTACCTGCACGATGCCAGGCGTGCCTTCCAGCACGCAGTGGACCATCACCGGCACCGCGCAGTTCACACTGACCGCCGCCCCGGCCCAGCCCATTTCGCTGGCGGCGTTCTACTACAAGCTGGGTGTCGGAACCCCGAACTCTCCCGCGCCCATCAGCAACATCGTCAGCCTCGGCTCCGCCGCGTCAACTCCCACGAGCTTCACGCTGAACATCAACGCGTCAACGATTGCTCCCGCGGCCGGTGACTCCATCGTCATTCAGATGTGGGACGACGCCAACCTCAACGGCCAGATGGACCTCCCCGGGGAAAGCAACGCCTACGCCCAGACGGACGCCGGGGACCAGGTATTCCCGACGACCTCCGCCTGCCAGTTCGTATTCAGCGGGGTAGCCTGGTACCTCGGCGCCGCGACCATCCAGTCAGCGGCAGAAACGGGCGCCGTCATCAGGAGCGTGACCCCCTTGAATTGAGGCCGGCCCATGCCGTTTCCCCGTCAGTCTCCCGGGTGGGTACGGCGGGCGTCGATGTCATCCGGATAGGACAGGGCCCCGCTTCCGCGCTCACCGGTGCGCACGCGGACGACGTCTTCCACGGGATAGATGAAAATGATTCCGTCGCCTTCCCGACCGGTGCGCGCGGCCTTCATGATCGCCGCGATTGTCGGCTCCACGTTCCGTTCGCTGAGGATGATGTTCAGCTGCATCTTGGGCAGCATGTCCTTGTGACGGTACGTGTACTGTGAATGCTCCTCGGTATCCTGCCGGCCCCTGCCGCGGATCTCGAAGACGTTCATCCCCACGATCCCGATTGCGGCGAGCGCCTCGCGGACGTTTTCCAGCACCTCTTCCCTGATGATCGCCTCGATTTTCCGAAACACGTTTGTCTCCCTTCCCAGGAGCAGTACGTTTTCAAATCCGCGTTTTGTCAATCCTCCGGGATGCAGTTCCTCAAGAACACGCCG
>DATKLM010000019.1:0-17561 GCA_035542415.1 Spirochaetia bacterium | reverse complement strand
CATCTATCATGGGCGATCACCTTGGCGAATCCAGCGGTTGTCAGTTCGCTTGCAAGAGTTTCATTCATGTTGGGAGGTGGAGCGCGGGGAAGAGGTGTCGCGCTGGCGTACATTCAGGGAATTGTGGAAAAGACGGCCCTGGTGAACGCCATCGACGACGTGTTCATTATCGCTTCAGCTATCACGCTGGCGGCTCTCATGCCTGCCCTTTTCCTCAAGAAAGTGAGTAGGGCTCGCAGAGGATCATCCGCGGAATGACGAAAGCATCGCCGCTCTTGCGCGTTCTAGGTCGAGCGAATGATCAAGACAAGCAGGAGAGGATCACTCATGTCACGACCCGCCGCAGGATCTTCTGATCGAGGTAGCGCTGGCAGTCCGCTGCGTAGAGCCTATGCTATCGGGAGGCCCTTCGCGAGCTGCACGGAACATACGCCGAGGGGGGTCCCATCCGAAGAAACCGCCAGCGAACTCGTCGAGACAGGGATCCTCCCGGACGGGCTTCAACCTTTCTCGGTCAAACAAAGAGGCCGCTTGATCTGAGCGGCCTCCATCTCTTTCAAGGACTCTTGAGCGAGCGAGGGGAATCGAACCCCCGACTCCAGCTTGGGAAGCTGGGGTAATGCCATTTTACGACGCTCGCTAGTGAGACAGAATCTACCAGCGGCCCGCGGCGCTGTCAAGAATCCCGAGGCGCGCCGCCTCAAGCATCAGAAGCTCAGCTGGGCGGCTTTCTGCCGGGCAACCTCCTGGTCCAGCACCGAAAGCACGAGCTCGCTTCCGTCCGGGACGATATAGGGGACGGCGATCGGTCCGCCGGGGTGCTTCATCGTCAGCACGTTCTTGCGGTCCGAGCCCAGCACGATGTCCAGGCTGATGTCCACGGCAATGGGCTCGTCAGGCAGGGAGTACTGGAAGAGGCCGAAAACGTTCCCCTTGCCCACGTCCCCGGGGGCCGCCATGGTGAGCTGAACGATCTGGTTGTAGCCGATCTTGTCACCGGGCGCCGGATTCTGGGCAATCACGCTGCCGGGGTCCTTTCCCTTGACCGCCTTCTGAACGGTGAACGCAAAGGGGATGTCCGACTTTGTCAGGTCGGACAAGGCCTCCTGGAAGCTCCTGCCCACGTAGTTGCCGACGTTGAGCGTGCTCTGGCCGGCCTGATCCTGGCTGACGACCAGCTCGAGGTACGTGAGGCTCGTGATGGGCGTGCCGGGTTTCGGATTCTGCGCAAGGATCTTGCCGGGCGCGCTTCCAGGATCGAATCGGTAGAGGACCGGCTCCTTGATGATGAGGTTCGGGCTGTGGGAGGAAAAGAGTGTCTGGAGATGGATCTTCACATCGTCCAGCGTCATTCCGACGTAGTTCTCCACGCGGTCGATGACGGGGCCTTTGCTGACGCGCAGGGTGACCCGCTTTCCGGCCTTGACCAGGGTCCCCGGCGCCGGCCTTTGAGAGATCACGATGTTGCGGTCCACGGTCGTTGAATACTGCACCTGGAGGTCCGGATAGAGCTCCTTGGTCTGCAGGTCCACAAGAGCGTCGATGACGTCCTTGCCTTGAAGGTTGGGAACGAGCGTTTCATCCTGGCCGCGCACGGCAATGGAGAAGGTGACCGCCCCGATCACGAACATGAGCCCGATGATTCCGACGAACAGAAAGACGGTGAGCTTGAGGCCGCGGGTCTCAGCAGAGTCAGACGCGTTGGGAAGGACCCTCCGCACGAAGGCGACGGTCCATTCCACTGCCTGCTCGAGCCAGTTCTGCACCTTCCAGAAAAAATCCCTCATAGCACCTCAGCCTTGCCCCCCAGGCGGGCTCCGCGCAGATCGGGCCGGCCCGCGAGAAACGCCTTCGCGTCAAGCGGCTTCCTGAACTGCAGTTGGAGACGCTCGATCTCGAGAATTCCGCTTCCGGTCCGGACAAGGATCCCGTGATCCCTGTCTGCGGCCGTCACGACGCCGGGGTCCGGCGCCGCTGCCGCATCGAGGAGGTTATCCGGATGGGCACGGGTTTTCAAGAGCAGGAGCGTGGCGCCATCCAGGGACGTGCGCATCCTCGGCCATGGATCGTACGCGCGGACTTTTCTCTCGATCACCGCCGCCGGCTCGCGCCAGTCCACCTCGCCATCCTCCTTCCGGACGATGGAGCAGTATGTCGCCTCTTCTTCCACCTGTGGGACGGCCGCCGGAGGACAACCCTCCGCAAAGGCTCGAACAACCGACGCCAGGAGATCGGCGCCCAGGAGCCCGAGACGGTCGGTGAGGGATCCTGTCGTCTCCTCTCCGGTCAGCAGGACGCGGGTTTGCGCGAGGATGTCCCCGGAATCGAACTTCCGGGCGAGTTTCTGTACGGTGATCCCGGTCTCCCGGTCTCCCGCAAGGATCGCTGCTGTCACCGGGGAGGGACCGCGGAACTTCGGAAGAAGGGACGGGTGAAGGTTGATTCCGCCCTGTGGAAAAAGGTCAAGAAAGGCTTTGCGGAATATCTTGCCGTAGGCGACCACGACGAGGAGCTCGGGCTCCAGCGACCTCACCTCCTCATGCGCGGCCTCATCCAGAGACTGCGGCTGAAGGACGCGGATGCCCAGGGAGACCGCAGCCTCCTTCACCGGTGGCGCGCGAAGCTTCTTTCCACGGCCGGCCGGTTCGTCCGGGGCGGTCAGGACGGCGCACACGTCGACCTCGCGGGCAAGCTTCTCCAGTGACGGTACCGCCATGGGCGGTGTGCCAGCGAAGAGAACGCGCATCAGACACCGACTTTGCTGGAGTATTCGGCGAGGAGCCGCTGCCTTTTCTTGGGATCGACGCGATCGATGAAGAGAATGCCGTTCAGATGGTCGTACTCGTGCTGGATCACACGCGCGAGGTATTCCTCCGCGCTGAGGGTGAACGGCCGGCCTTTCTCGTTCCAGGCCTGGACCCGCACGGACTTGGGTCGAATGATGTCGGTGTAGAGGCCGGGAATGCTGAGGCATCCCTCCTCGAACATCACCTGTTCAATGGAGGTTTCCAGGATATCGGGATTGATGAACACGCGCGGAACGTCTCCCGGCACCTTCGTGACAAAGAGACGGAGGAGCTCCCCGACCTGGACCGCGGCCAGGCCGACGCCCTTCTCCCGCTCCATTGCCTCGAACATCTCCGTGACGAGCTTTCGAACGTCAGCGTTGATGTCGGGAACGACCACGGAGTGCTTCTTCAGGACAGGATCACCAAGTCTCACGATGCTCAGCATTTCGCGTTCACGACCGCCTGGGACAATAGTAGCCAAAACGGCTCGGAGAGCCAAGTGCCGCGCTTCGCGCGATCTCAGAGCACGCGCCTGCTACAGCAGCGCCAGCGGATCCACGTCGACTTCCAGATAGACCCCGGCGGGCGCCCGGTAGTCATTGAGGACTGCGCTCACGCGGGAGTGAGCTTCCCCGAAATGGCGGGCCCGAACAATCGTGTGGAAGCGATAGTTTCCCGAGATCCGCGCAAGCGGGCATTCCGCCGGCCCAAGGACTTCCGACACCCCTTCCAGGCGGGCGCACAGCGCGGCAGTAAGCTCTCCGACGGCGGCGAGCGTCTTCTGCCGGCTCCTCCCCCGGAGCACGAGGCGGATAAGCCTGGCAAACGGCGGAAAGCCGAGCTGCCGGCGCTCCTCCAGCTCCTGCGCGTAGAACTCCTCCAGCTTCCCTTCGCGCGCCAGCCGAACCGCCGGTGCGCCGGGACGGAAGGTCTGGATGAGGACCTTGCCGTCCGGCAATGCCCGGCCTGCGCGCCCGGAAACCTGCACAAGAAGGCTGAAGGTCCGCTCCGCTGCCCGGAAATCGGGAAGCTGGAGGCTCGTGTCAGCGTTGATGATGCCGACGAGCTGGACGCCGGGGAAATTCAGCCCCTTTGCCACCATCTGGGTCCCGACGAGGACATTGATCCTGCCGTCCCGGAAGTCGGCAAGGGCCTGCCGGAGCACCTTCTTCTTTCGAACCGCGTCCGTATCGATCCGGCGGACCACGAGCTGGGGAAACAGCCTCTGAAGCTCCCCCTCGATCCCCTCTGTTCCGTAGCCGGAATAGCCGACGTCGAGGGACCCGCAGGAAGGGCATTGGGTAATGGGATCCGCCGAGGAACCGCAGTAGTGGCAGATCATCCTGCCGCGCTCTCGATGGTACGTGAGAGCCACGGAACAATGCCGGCAGGCCATCTCGTAGCCGCAGGAGCGGCAGTGGAAGAGGTACGCGAATCCGCGCCGGTTCAGGAATAGGATGGTCTGCCGGCCGGCTTGCGCGGTGCGGGACATCGCGTCGATGAGCGCGGGGGACAGCGGCCCCTGCTGACGGCGCATGTCCACGACCTCGATTGAGGGCATGGCGCCGCCGCTCAGGCGTTCGGGCAGGCGCAGCGCGGCGAGCTTCCCCTCCGACATTCTGTGCCACGCCTCGATGGACGGCGTGGCGCTCCCCATGAGAAGCACGGCCTTTTCGCGCGCGGCGCGGTACATGGCAACCTGCCGCGCATGGTAGCGCGGCGTGGTTCCGGACTTGTAGGAACCTTCCTGCTCCTCATCGATCACAATGAGCCCGAGAGACGCAAAAGGAGCAAATACCGCGCTGCGCGCGCCGATCACGACGTCCACCCCGCCGTCCAGCACCCTCAGCCATTCCGACAGCCGCTGGGAGGGAGTCAGGGATGAATGAAGCACGGCAAGCCGCTTGCCGTAGACTCCGTGGAACACGCGCACCACCTGGTGCGTCAACGAGATCTCGGGCACCAGGAAGATCACCCCCCGGCCCCGGGAGGTTGCGTCCTGCGCAGCGTGCAGGTACACCTCCGTCTTGCCGGAGCCGGTGACGCCGAACAGGTAGAACGACCCATCCGACCCTGCAGTGACTGCCTTGATGGCGTTCTTCTGCTGATCGGCAAGCTCATACTGGCGGGACTCTTCCTCCAGCGGGAACTCTTCTGCCTCCCCTTCCCTCTTGCCGCCGGGAAGGATCGCGAACGCGGCCTCTCCCAGCGAGCACATGTACATGCGGGCCATCCACCGGGCGAGCTCGAGGGTCCGTTCGTCCACAAGTGTTCGCTTGTCGATGGCCCGCTTTACGTCCTTGATTTCCGAGACGCCGCCCGGTGGCTTTTCCGGTGCTCCCACCACGAGACCTGTCAGGAGCCGGGAGCCGAACGGCGCGCTTACCCGGCAGCCCACGGGAGCATCGGTCCCGTCCGGCAGGGTATAGGTGAACTCGCGCTTGACCGGGAGGTTGAATGCGACTTCGACGAAGCGGCTCATCAGCGGCCCGCGGCCTCCGTGGCCTGCCCCGGCAGAAGGGTTTTCAGGAGCTTCAGGTCCTCCCACACCGGCTTTCGCAGGAGATTGTCACGGAGAACAGCGCTGGGATGGTACGTGACGACGAGTGGAACGTCGCGCCAGCGGTGAGTCTTGCCCCGAAGCGCGCCGAGGCTGGCAGTGGTTTGCAGCAGGACGTGCGCGGCGATCCGTCCGAGGCAGCAGATCGTCTTCGGGCGGATCGCCAGGATTTGGCGCTCGAGGTACGGGAGGCAGGCGGAGATCTCTTCCGGGTGCGGCTCGCGGTTGCTGGGGGGACGGCACTTCACGATGTTGGCGATGAAGCAGTCCTGCCGGCGCAGTCCGATTGCCGGGATCCACTTGTCCAGGTACTGCCCCGCGGCTCCGACGAACGGCCGGCCGCTCTTGTCCTCTGCCTCACCGGGACCTTCGCCGATGAACATGACCGGCGGATCCAGCGGCCCTTCACCGGGCACCGTCGTGGTTCTGCCGTTGCAGAGGCCGCATTTCACGCACTGGGCGACCTCGGAAGCGACCGCGGCAAGCTGCCCGGCTCGATCCGTGGGAACGGGAACGGACTCCGCAGCCGGCTCCGCAGTCGGCGTCCGCGCCGCGGGAGCAGTCTCGTCTATGACGAGGACCGGCCTCTCACGGGAGAATCCCGTGCTCACCCAGTCTTGCAGCAGGTTCAGCGCCTTCCACAGCCGCGGAAGGGAGTCCGTTTTCCTCGTCATAATAGACCCTTTCGAGAAACAGTCCGCGGGCAGGCGCGGTACCGCCGGCGTTCGCCCGGGATCCCGATTCAATGATCCGCAGCAGCTCGGGCGCTCCGAGTCCCTGCTCCTCCAGCATGAGGAACGTGCCGATCACCGTCCTCACCATCTTCCACAGGAACGACGTTGCCGCAATCGTATAGGTCAGGGTGTCTCCATCGGCGTGGAATGAGGACACGGTGACCTGGCGCACCTTTGACACGTTGGCATCTCCCTCCGCGGAGAAGCAGGAAAAGTCGTGCTCCCCGACGATCACCGAGGCCATCTCGTTGAGCCGGGGAATGTCCAGTGGACGCCTCACCCAGTGACGGTAGTTGCGCAGGTGAGGAAGAAGCACCGGCCCGTTGACGATGTAATAGCGGTACACGCGCAGCCGCGCGGAGCGCCGGGCGTGGAATCGGGGCCCCGCGTCCTCACTTGCCAGGATCCTCACATCCCAGGGGAGGAATGAATTGACAGCGTCCCGGAACTTCTCCGCGGGTATGGAGTCGAGGTCGGAATGAAAATTGGCCACCTGCCCCGTGGCGTGTACGCCGGAGTCCGTCCGCCCGGCGGCCAGCACATGCACGGGGTGCCCATGCATCCTTCCCAGCCCGTCCTGCATGACGCCCTGGACGGTACGGCCCTTCTTCTGGAGCTGCCAGCCCAGGAAATCGGTGCCGTCATATGCCACGGTGACCTTGATATTGCGTTCCGGCATTCGCTTTCAGCTCGATGCCCGGTCAGCCGTCCGCGCTCACAACGTCATCGTCCTTGCAGCATTCCGGCTTGAGCTTCTCCAGCTCGTGGCCCATCTGCTCGTAGACTTCCTTGGCCTTGTCCAGGAGGACGGACGGCTTGTTCTTGGAGGACTTTCCCGCGCCGAAGATCTTAGCCATCATGCGCCGCGCATTCTCCAGCTCCCCCACGCGCCTTTCCGGATCCTTGGTCTCGCCATAGCGGAAATCAAGGTAGGCGGCAAGATAGATCACGCCGTAATAGCCGTAGTTCTTGTCCAAGTCCGGTCCGAAGGCGAGCTGGGCGTCAAATGCCTCCAACCCGCCGCTTTCGCGCTCAAGGGCAGTGCGGTAATAGAAACGGGCCTTGCGATAGAAGAGCGCCGCCACCGCGTCCCAGTTGTCCTTGGGGAACTTGGCGTTGAGGTCCCCGACAAGCCACGCCGCGCGGAGGGAGCACAGCCCCGCCTTGTACGTGGGGTTTGCCTTCTTGTCGTAGAACTCGTAGCACATCGTGGCAAAGAGGTAGCTCGCCACTCCCTCGTAGAGCGTCCGGGGCGCGGAGAAGTCCATGGGGGGAAAGATCAGGCTGGAGCTTTCCCGACGCGCCGCCGCGTTCTGCTCGGCCTTCTTCGCGTTTTTCTCGGGGATCTCCGCGAAGTCCCCGGCAAGGGCGGAGAAGTAGCACACCGGACAGACGGTCACCGGGTAGAGAAGAGGAGACACCTCTCCGTACTTCTTGGACGGCTGGTAGAGACGCCGCAGCTCCGGGCTGAGGTCGCCGGCAATCAGCCGTCCGCCGCCGGACAGCAGGTCCTCCCGGTAGAACTTCGTGTCGCACACCGGGCAGATCGTCTGCTTTTTCTCGAAGAACGTCAGCTTCTGGGCTTCGCTCATGGCGCCTCTCCTTCGATCAGAACCACGGCCAGCGCGTTGTCCTTCTCATGGGACAGCGAGCAGACGAGCCGGCTGCCGCCGAAGTCCTTGAAGGCCGCCTCGGCGGCGCCCGTCAGCATCATGAACGGCTTGCCGTGGGAATCGTTGAGAACGGCGATGTCACGCAAGGCGAAATGACGCAGGCCGGACCCGATGGCCTTTCCGAAGGCCTCCTTGGCCGCGAAGCGCGCGGCAAGAGAGAGGATTCCCGTTTCCCCCCGGGGGAGTGCGCTTGCGAGCTCCTCAGGGTGGAAGAACCTCTCGTACAACCCCTCGATCCTCCTCCACCTGCGGATCCGTTCCACGTGCACCACGTCAATGCCGACGCCGAGGATCACCGCCGCACCTCCTCCCTGGTCGAAGGGTCAAGCTCGACCGTGACGTCCCGCGGCGTCCAGTCGAGCACGAGGAAACCCGCGGGAGCGTCCGGCCGGGGGTGCACGGTGTACTCACCTGCCCGGCGCAGGCCGGAGAGATCCAGGAGAAGCTTCACCTGGTCAGGCCGGACGGAGTCCAGGCCAAGCTGGGGCCCCTGCAGCTGCACCGTGCCCAGGGGCAGCGGGGAGTGCAGGGCCAGGTGCGCCCCGAGGTTCGTCCCCTCCATGGGTACCCCGTCGAAGAGGCGCGCCGTCACCGTCTCCTTGATCGTGCCGCGGAAGTCCACGGAAGCATCTCCGACGACGCGAAGCAGTGTTGAGGGAAGAACAACCTTGGCCCGGGTGGCGAAGCTGTCCGTACGCCCGGTGAGGTCGATTTCCTCCGTGGGAAGCGTGGTCACCGCCTGCACGCGGCTGCGCGCTCCCCGGATCATCACCGTGGGGGGCGTGACAGCGGACTGCGAAAGCTCATAGCCGTACGCCGGGGTTCCCCGCAGCTCAGGCACCACCCCCACGCGGCGCTCTGAGAGCGGCTCCAGGGAGAACGTGATCTCCTGCGGCTCCACCTTGATCTCCAGCGGCTCGACGTTGGCCGCGGTCCCCTTCCGCGCGATCCTTACCTGGGCACGGTAGACGCCGGGATTCCGGCGCGCCTCGAGGTTCACGGACGCCTCGATGTCCTCCTCCAGGATGGGGTAGATGGCTTCCTCCGGGCCCCGCAGGGTGATGCGCACGGTCTTGGGAAACGCGGAGGCCGCGGCAAGTCCGGAAGGAGTGGCGACGTCCAACGGGACGCTGAAGAATCTCTCCGTCAGCGTGTTCACCCGATGGAAAAGGAAAAGGATCACCGCCGCGGTGAGGCAGATCAGCTTCACCGGCAGATCCGCCAGAAGGGCGCGCCGCAGCCTCCGGCCCGTCATGCCGGCTCGCCCTCCGCGCGTTCCAGCCGGAGGAGATTGCGCAGACCGGCTTCAACCTCGGTGAGGGGGATGTTGTACCGGATGTTCCCGTCATGGGCGAGGGACACGGCCCCCGTTTCTTCGGAGACCACCACGACGAGCGCGTCCGTCTCCTCCGCCAGGCCGAGGGCGGCCCGGTGCCGGGCGCCGAAGGCGCTCTCCACGTCCTCACGGTCGGAGAGCGGCAGGAAGCAGCCGGCCGCGACGATGCGGTCCCCGTCGATGATCATGGCGCCGTCGTGGAGAGCGGTCCCGTCGTAGAAGATCGTCATGATGAGGTTCGTGGAAATCTCCGCGTTCAGGCTCGTTCCCGTCTGCGCGATGTTTTTCACGCCGACGCGCCGCGGAAAGACGATCAGTGCGCCGCGACGTCGCGACGAGAGAAGCTCCACGGCATTCATGAGGCTTTTCACGCGCAGGCTCCCCACGCGCGCCCCGGGGCGGAACCATTCGCGGCTGCCGATCTGCGTGAAGATCTTCCGAAGCTCGGGCTGGAAGATAATCGCGATAGCGATGACGAGCCCCGGCACGAGCACGTTCAGGATCCACAGGAGCGTCGTCAGCCGCAGGAAGAAGGAAACCGCGTAGATCAGCACCATGACCACGGTGCCCTTGAGAAGCTGCACCGCCCGGGTCTGCACCAGGATCTGCCAGCTCTTGTAGAGGAGGTACGAGAGCATGAGGACGTCCAGCACGGGCCGAACGACCTCCCGGACGACCCAGGTGTTCAGGAGCTGGTCCACCGGCTTATGCCCCGATCCGCCGGACTGACTCGATGATCTTCACCATTTCCACGGCGTCTCCGACGTCGTGGACGCGGATGATGTTCGCGCCGTTGAGGATGGCGAGGGTGTTGGCGGTAATCGTCCCGATGAGCCTCTTTTCCACGGGCCGGTCGAGGATCTCCCCGATGAAGCTCTTGCGGGACAGCCCGATGAGGATGGGGAAGTTGAGGGACTTCAGCGACACCAGCTCCTTGATGATGCGAAGGTTATCCTGGATGCGTTTGCCGAACCCGATGCCCGGGTCGACGATGATCATCTCCGGATCGATCCCCGCCCCGAGGGCGGCGGCGATGGAGGGCTGGAGCTCCCGGAGGATCTCGCTGATCGTGTTCTTGTAGAAGGCATGGCGCTGCATCGTCTTGGGCGTTCCGCGCATATGCATGAGGACGATGGGCACCTTCCGCCGCGCCACCAGGCGCGCCAGCTCATCCCCGTGGCGGAGCCCCGAGATGTCGTTGATGATGTCCGCCCCCGCGTCCAGGGCCCGCTCGGCGACCTCTTTCTTGCGGGTGTCCACGGAAATCATGACATCGGATTCTGCGCGGAGCGATTGCACGACGGGAATGACGCGGTGGATCTCCTCCTCCTGGGAGACTCCGTCAGACCCCGGCCGCGTTGACTCACCGCCCACGTCGATGATGTCCACTCCCGCCTCGATCATCTCCCGAGCCGCTTTCAGCGCTTCCTTCAGCGTGCTGGCTCGGCTGGTGGGATAGAAGGAGTCGGGCGTGCAGTTGAGGATCCCCATCACGTACGTCTTGCTGGCGAAGTCCAGGGTCCGGCCTCCCCAGGACATGATCCGCGCGCCCGTGGAGATGCAGGAGGCGATTTCCGCCGCGATGGCATCCAGCCCGAACGGCTCGCCCTTGAGCCGGGTGGCCAGCACGCGCAGCGTATGGCGGCTGCCCGAGATGATCACGTCCGTTTCCCGGACGGTGAACTCCCGCGCTTCCTTGCGCATGGCCAGGCCTCCCCCAAGGCTCTCGATGCTCGACTTCATGAGGTTGGCGGCCCGCGTGTCCACCCCTTCCAGCTTCACCGTGCAGTACAGGAACATGTCCGAGATCTTCTCGATGTCCTCATCGGAGATATCGATCTCACTCAGGTGGCGCTTGAGATCATTGGCAGAGGCGATGTCCAGCGGATGGGCGTTGGTCTCGGACGCCCGCAGGAAGGTCGAAGCCACGCGAGGATTCTAACAAGCGGCCTCGAACGGCGTCAAGTAACGGCGATGCGCGCGGCGCAAGTCAGTGACTCTGCGTCGTCATCCTGTTCGCAGAGGGCCTGCACGATGCGGGCAATGCCTGCGCCATTGGCTCAAGGTCCCGGGCAGGGAGCCCGCGGAGGTCTTCCGGGCTGTTGATTCGTGGCAGGAGAGGCGGCAGCGGATTCCCGGCGCCGGCTGGATCTTTCATTGAGGGAAGATCACGTCCATGAGACGGTTGAGATACAGCAGAAGCAGCTGCCTTTTTCTTGCATCCGTGATTGTGAGGCCCGGCTGGGCGGCGGGAGCCGGCTGCGCCGTTGCGGCGGGCTGGCCGGCAGCCGGCTGGCCGGCGGCTGGCTGCCCGGCCGGCGCCGCCCCGCCGGGCGCTGCCGCTGCGGCGCCTGCAGCCGGAGCCGGGGGCAGCAACTGCCTCAGGTCTGCAGGGGAAAGCACGTCCTGGGCTGAGGACAGGAACGTTCGATAGACGAGCCTCGAATTGGCCAGCCGGGAAAAGGGAATAGTCCCCTTCTGATCCACCAGCCCCGGAGAGACCACCCCGCTGACCGTTACCGACTCTTCTTTTCCTTCAATTGTCACGTTGCGGCTGCCCTGTACGGTGACCGTGCCGTCCGGGTTCACCCCCGTCACGACGGCGGGGATCTGCGTCTTCAAGCTGAGGGTGTCCCTCCCGGTCGTGCTGCGGGATCCTCCGGTGCGGACCTGCGGCAGGAAGGAGAAGAGGTTGCCCGCGTCTCCTCCGGCGAACTCGAGTGTGAGATTCTTTGCATCTGTGCTGGACGAGGCGTAAGAGAGAGAGGAGGATGCGTCGATCTGGACGACCAGGACGTCCCCGACGGCGGGCCCCCGGCCTCCTGAAAGGTACCCCTTGAATCCGGGGGACCACAGGCTTTCCGCGCCTGACGTCTCGAAGACCGACAGGAGCAGAATGGTCAGGATGATTCGCGCGCCTTTCACCGACGGCTCCTCCTCAGAGCTAGGGCCGATCGCACGAAGCGTGATATCCGGCAGACGCATTCACCGGCATCAGACGCCCCATCGCCCTTTGGCCACTTAGCGCAGCTTCTTCTTGTGCCGGTTGGCCCTCAGCTTCTTCTTTCTCTTGTGGGTGGCAATCTTGTGTCGTTTTCTTTTCCTACCGCAGGGCACAGTGCCTACTCCTTTCACGTATCGTTGTACGGGAGTACCCGTTCGGCGAATACGCCGTGCGCCCGACGGCGCAGGACGGATGTTTCCACTATGTTCATTTCAGGCGGGGTGGTCAAGGGGCGCAGCGCTTCCGACGAACCGATCCAGCGCGTCCCTGATCGCCTCCCGTTCGCGGGGATGAAACCATCTCACTCCCGCAACGGCTCGGAAAAACGTGAGCTGGCGCTTTGCGTACCGGCGCGAGTTGCGCTTGATGAGATCCCGTGTCCCGGCAAGAGTCTCGCAGCCGGTGCGCATAGAGAGGATCTCCCGGTAGCCGATGCCGCGCATGCCAGGGTCCACGGCAGTGTAGCCCATCGCCAGCAGACCCTTCACTTCGTCGAGAAGCCCGGCGGCAAACATGCTGTCCACCCTCCGGTCAATACGATCGAACAGCTCCTCACGGTCCCGGTCGAGGCCGATCAGGAGGAACCGGAAATCTTCCCGAAGGGTTCGGGGCCAGCGGAAGGAGAACAGGGATTCTCCCGTGCTTTCCAGTACCTCGAGCGCCCGGCTGATACGGTAGACGTCGTTGGGCTGGATCCGCGCCGCCGCCTCCGGGTCGCGTTCCTTGAGCACGCCATGGAGCGCACCGAGTTCCAGCTCTCGCGCCATGGCGCGAATCCTGGCGCGCGTCTCAGGATCTGATGGCGGAGATTCCGGCAGCCCGTAGAGGAAGCTCGTGATGTAGAACGCGGTGCCGCCGCTGACGACGGGGACCTTCCCCCGCTGCGCGATGCAGGCGGCGAGGTTCTGGGCTGACTTCACGAACTCCCCCGCGTTGAACTGGCTCGAGGGATCGACGACGTCGATAAGGTGATGGGGAAGCGCGCGGCGCAGCTCCGCGGGGGGCTTGGCAGTCCCGATGTCCATGGAGCGGTAGACCTGCATGGAATCCGCGCTGATCACTTCGAAACGCGGATCGAGAACGGAGGCGAGGGTGTCGGATTTGCCGACCGCTGTCGGCCCGAAGATGACGATGAGGGGAAGGGGGGTCTCAGGACTCCGGGTGCCGATACCGAACCTTCTCGGTCAGGATCTGCTTGAGGGCCGTGGAAACGATCTTCCCCCGGTTCGCCTCCAGCTCGTCGTCGCCGGCGAGGTTGATCTGAATGCTGCGCTTCATGGCGGCGCAGGTCATTTCATAGACATTGCCCTGAAAGCCTTCGAGGAGGTCCAGAGGTAGTACCATAGAAGGCGAATATACCCTTTCCGTCGATTGTGATCAAGGGAACCCGCGCTCCGTGCGGGCAAAGTGAACGATGCGGTCCGCGACCTCCACCTGGTTGAGCTTCTCCGTGTCGACCACGAGCGCGGCGAAGTCGTAGCGGTCCACGTCGTAGCCGTAGAGCCGCGCGTAGCGGTCATGGTCCCGGCGGTCCCGGGCGGCTGTCCGCGCCAGGGCCGACTGGTAGTTGCTCCCCTCCCGCCGGGAGATCCGCCCCGCGCGCGTCTCCACGCTCGCCGTGAGGTAGACCGTGAGGGCGGTGTCCCGAAGAAGCCAGATGGCAAGACGCGATCCCAGGACGCAGCCGCCCTCCTTCGCAAGCTCGACCTGCATCCGGTCGATCTTCAGGTCGTACTGCGGGTCTTTCTCCGCCTTCTGGGCCAGCTCCTCGAACGTCATTCCGCTGTCCCGCGCCAGGTTCTTGAAGGTGTAGTTGATCACGCGAAGCCCGAGCTTCTCCGCGACGAGCTTCGAGACGGTGGAGTTGCCGCAGCCGCTTTTTCCGGAAATGGCGATCCGGAGGTCGGTCTTATTCGACATTGCGAAGCTGCTCCCGGATCTTCTCCAGGCAGTCCTTGACAGCGATCACGGCCCGGTCGATCTCCAGCGCGACGCTCTTCGAGCCGATCGTGTTGATCTCCCGTCCCAGCTCCTGGCAGACAAAGTCCAGCCTCTTCCCCTGCGGGCCCTTCTGGTCGAGCGCTTCCGACAGGCTCTCCAGGTGGGCCTTCATGCGCTGCACTTCCTCATTGATGTCGTATCGCATGAGCTGGACGGCAGTCTCCGCGAGGATGCGGGACTCGTCCACCCCGTCCTCCAGGAGCTCGCGGAAACGGTCACGCAGCCCTTCGCGAATTCTCGTCTCGATGTCGGGAACCCGCGCCTCGATCAGCCTCAGGTTGTCACGTATGTCCGCGGTGATCCGCCGGATGTCCTCCTCCGTGCGCCGCCCCTCCGCCGCCCGCGATGCATCGAAGTCCGCGAACACCTTTTCCAGCAGGGGGACGAGGGTCTGCCACAGCGCCTCGGGGTCCTTGCGGCTCACCGTTTTCAGAACGCCGTCGAGGGCGATGAGGTCGGACAGAGCCGGTTTTTCCTTCACCCCCGCTGTCCTGCGCAGCTGCTCCAGGGCATCCATGTAGGTGCGCAGGCGCTCGTGGTCCACAAGCACCTCCATGGCCTCCTCCAGCTCGATGACGGAGAGGTAGAACTCCACCTTTCCACGCTGAACGCGCGCGGAGAGAAACTCCCTCACCCTCGGCTCGAGCTGCTTCATGCTGTAGGGAAGATTGATGGAGAGATCGAGGAATCGGTTGTTGTAGGAGCGGATCTCCAGGACCATCTGGAGCTTCTCGTCCCGCAGCTCGCCATGGCCGAACCCGGTCATGCTCGTCATCCCCTGCCTCCCCGGGATTCGAAGATGGTCCTGCCCAGCTTCCAGTTGTCGCCTGCCCCCATGGTGACGAAGAGGTCTCCTGGACGCAGCTCCGCGGAGAGAAAGGGAACCGCATCGGCCGGCTCCTCGAAGTAACGGACGCTGCTGTGATGCTTTGACACCTCAGCAGAGAGGTCTCTGCCCGTGATTCCGCCCTCGTTGGGCTCGCGCGCTGATGCATAGATCCTGTGGAGCACCACCAAGTGAGCGGGCTCGAAGCACGTCCCGAAATCCGACAGGAGAGCCCTGGTCCGTGAGTAGGTGTGCGACATGAAATCCACGATCAGGCGCCGGCCGGGATAGAACGTTCGATAGCCGGCGAGCGTGGCACGAATGGCCGTGGGGTGGTGCCCGTAGTCATCCATGAAGAGAACGCCTCCGGCTTCGCCGACGATTTCGCTGCGCCTGCGGCTGCCGGTGAAGGCGGCAAGTGCCGTCGCAGCGGCGGCCAGGTCGGGATCACCAGAGCGGCCTTCCTGCTTCCACAGCAGCCCGCTCAGCGCAAGCGCCGCTGACGCGTTCAGCACGGTATGCTCGCCGGGGATCTTCAGTGTGAACCGCTGGGACCAGCCGGAGAGCCGAAAAGCCGTTGAACCCTCACCCCGGCTCTCGTCGACGATCCGGTACACACCCTCTGCGCTTCGCCCGTACGGCACAAGGGAGAGGTCCTTCCGCCGGGAGGCAATGCGCGCGACGGCGGAACTGGCGCCGGGGTCATCAGCGCAGTAGACGAGCGCTCCGCCCTTCGGCAGGGACGTCCCGTATTCCTCGAACGCACGCAGCAGATCCTCCTGGTCCTTGAAATAGTCCAGGTGGTCCGGCTCCACACTTGTGATCACGATGCGGGCGGGATGGAAGTTGAGGAAGTGCCGGCGGTACTCACACGTTTCAGCGACGAGGTACCGGTCCCCGAGGGTCAAGGTAGAGCGTCCGCCGAACGCGGGAACCTCTGCCCCGACGAGAACCGTTGCTGGCAGTCCCCACTGCTTGAGAATCACGCCGGTGAGCGCCGTCGTGGTGGACTTGCCGTGCACGCCGCTGATGCCGCTGGCGTCCGCGGCCTGGGACAGAAGGCCGAGCGCCTCGGGATACGTCACGATGGGAACAGAACGGGCCGCGGCGGCGGCGAGCTCGGGATTGTCCTCTCTTCGATACGCGGCAGAGTGAACGACGAGCTGCACGTCAGGCGGGAGATTTGCAGCGGAGAATCCTTCAGTGAAGGGAATAGACAGCCTTTTCAGGACAGCATCAGTATAGAAGATCTCCGGCGTATCGGATCCCGTGACCCGCGCTCCGCGGGCCGCGAAAATCTCCGCCAGCGCCGCCATCCCTGTGCCTTTGATGCCGACGAGATGGGTTCTGAAGCCGGCAAGGGATTGAGGGAGACGGAGCTGCTCGGCCATTCTTCGGTCGATAACAGCATGCCGGCATTCTATTGTCAATTGCCGCCGAACGGCGGGCGGTTGAGCGCGATCCCAGCGTCGTGTACAACCGAGACACGAATTTCAGCCACCAGATCGCCGGCGGGGTGTTCTGCACCGGCCGTCCTGACCTCGCGCTCGGGGTGGAAGCCCGGGCCACACTGTCCACGCCCAGCCCGCAGGTGAGTCTTGCGGTCATTGAGGTCGTCTTCGGCATGCACTACTTCTGGTGAGACTTTCCGGCAGGCTTTCCGACGGTCCGAATCCCCCGTCCTCCGTCGTGGCGACCTACTCGAGTGCTGCCTGTCCGCGCTTGCTCTGTTGAATCATGAGCTTCCCCATGGGCTCAAGGAGCACGTACGACAGGTTCAGCTTGACCGTGTTGTCGGCGGCCTTCGATGTGCTGATCTGGTAGAAGTAGTTCTTCCCTGCCTCAACGCGCACGGTCTCGTGAGCTATGCTCACCTCGGCCGATGCACTGAGGGTGTGATTTCCTGGCTCCAGCTCGAGACAGTAGTACATGCCAGGGATGATCCCGCCGATCTCCCTCCCGTCGAGTGTGACGGCGAAGGGCACAGGCTGGCCGAAGATGACAAACTCATTGGCCCTTTGAATGTAGAGATTCCCCTTGCTCTGCGCCGGGACGAACTGCTTCGCCTGAGCATCTGACTCTGGCGATGCCGGAGGCGAGGGAGCCGGGGGGGTGTAGGCTGTGACACAGCCCCCCAGTGCAAGCAACAGGAAAGGCAGAGACCATTTCGCTCGAATCATTTCGCTACCCTTTTCAGGCCTGTTTGAGAGCCTGTTTGCATCAGCAAAGGGCGTCTCCTACGCGTGATACAAGACATCGTAGCACGGCAAAGAATACCAGGCAAATGGACTCAGAACGCAAAAGAAAGGGGCGCTCGCGCGCCCCGTATATCTCCCAGGGACTTCGGGCCTTTGTGCAGTCGATAACACTAAGGGGGAGGTCAGTCCTGCAGTCGACAACGTTGTCGATCTGGATTTTCACGCCAGTGCTCCCAACAAGAAGTTTGCCTAATGGATACCTTGCGGGCGCCGGGACGCAATTCGTCGATCCACATCCTTAGTGTCTCGCGATTCGGGTATCCAAGCATCGCAACCGTCTTCGAGATAGAGCGGCCATGTCTGCAGTAGTGCTCTACTGCCTGCTGTTTCTGCTCGTTCGAGTACTTCGACATGCGACGGTAGTCTTAGTGAAGATCACC